>CAZNOD010000001.1:0-47722 GCA_964574585.1 uncultured Candidatus Saccharibacteria bacterium
AGTGGTAGCTGCTGTATTTGTAGTAAATAATTTACCACAAGATACGGATATAGAGAGCGGTACTAATCAAGTCGAGACAGCAGTCTCAGATGAGTCACGAGATATAGTTCGCTTTACCGCTTCGGCAAACGGCAGCGCACTCGAGCAGCTTCAAGCTGTCAATGATAGCGTGGTTGTCGTTGAGTCGGAGCTAGGTAGCTATGTCGATAGTATTAATGGCCTAAGCGGCGGCAGCGACGGCAAGTACTGGAGCTTTTACGTCGATGGCGAAATGGCTCAAGTCGGCGCTGGACAATATCAGCCTAAAGGCGGAGAGGTGATCGAATGGAAGTTTCAAAAACTATAAACTATAAAATAATATTATTAATCACTGGCCTAATCGCTTTTGGTGTAATCTTCCGACTGTTGCCGCACGAAGCAAACTTTGCACCAGTGGCTGCTATCGCCTTACTCAGTGGCGCCTTGCTAGGCCGCAAGTACGCCCTGTTGGTACCGCTAGCGATACTGTTGATATCCGACGCTATCTTGGGATTCTATAGTAGCTTTATATTTACCTGGATTGGCTTTAGCTTAATTGCGCTTTACGGCATGTTATTTAGTAAGGCAAGCTTCACCAAACGTGTCCTGCTTGGTGGTGCTGGGTCAGCTGTAATATTTTTTGTCGTCTCTAACATCGGTGTTTGGCTAGCTGGCCAGATGTATCCACTAACCATCGCTGGACTGGTTGACTGCTTCTATATGGCGCTGCCTTTCTTTCGAGCTACAATAGTTTCGGACTTAGTCTACAGTGGAGTACTCTTTGGAGCTGTCGCCCTGCTGGCTCAAAAGCATGGTTTTGCCAGCCAACAACGTCTAGCGACAAGCTAGTAGTCGATACCAGGATTAGCAATGTATCCGTCATCGTAATGGTGGCGGATTTGTTGCATCTCAGAAACAATATCGATTTGCGGCATCAGCTCACGCGGGAAGTTACGTCCGGTCAAGCAAAGACTAGTCTGAGCTTGGCGTGACGCCAGTAGCTTCTCTAGGTCAACTTTGTCCAACAAACCATCATGGACGGCGTTGTTTATCTCATCGCAAACTACCAAGTCATACTGACCACTGCTGACGCAGTCGAGTGCATACTGAAAAGTTTGGCGAGCACTCGATTGGTGCTGTTGATCGCTAACGCCTCGAGCACTCAGCTCACCGGCTTGATAAAAGCCGCGCCCACCCTTATAGACCAGTAGTTTATCGCTGTACAGGTCTTGGATAGACTGAAAAAAGTCGTGCTCGCTAACCCGCCATGCCTTAATAAATTGGATAAAAGCCACCCGACTACCGTGCCCGAGAGAGCGGCAAACCAGGCCGATACCGGCACTGGTTTTACCTTTTCCCTCACCCGTGTAGACAATACTAACACTGGGTTTTTGCTTGTCTGGCAGGGGCATTAGATCTCGCAGACGCCACCCACACAAGCCAGCTCTTTGGCGCCAATCGTTTCATCTTGCTGCTCGTAAATTACTAGTTTTGAAAAGTCGAGTTTACCTAGCTCGCGCGCTCGCTTCTCGTACTCATCACGACTAATCTCCTCGTAGGGTGCTAGCTGATAAACGTGGTCGTTACGCGGCAGGAAAGACAAACCACCAACGATGTCCCAGTTTTCGTATACGAAGTTTAGCACCTTAATCCATTCGTCGTCGCCTACATAAATCGTTACCGACGGATTATGCTCAGTGAAGTTCTGCTTGAGCCGCTTCCACTCCTCGAGCATTTCTAAAGCTGATACATCAGCGCTGACAGTGGCCCCGGCTGGTGCTTTGACCGGAAACTCGAGCACCATAGTGCTAGCTGTCGCCGATGAGTAGCCAACTTCGGGATAAACCGGTACACCCTGGTCTTTGGCTAGTTGCAACAGCGGATCGTTGACACTGATACGTACCCGGCGAATATAGTACTTGGCAAACCATGGGTGCATACCAGAACCGACACCAAGCAATTGTCCCGAGTTGCCGTGTGGCTTGACACAAGTTACAGCTGTCGATGGGTTGGCACCAAAACGCTTGGCGTATTTGCGATTAGCCTTGACGGCTGCCTTGCGCAGTAGCTCAAGTGTGTTGTCTTGACGAACTAGCTCGTTGTCGTAGTAGCCAGTAATTGACACACCTAGCAGTTGCTCGGCTCGGCAATTATCAGCCCAGGTCTTATCGAGATACCCAAAGTCCAGCAGTGTAGCTTGATAGGTACCAACTAACGAAGCCAAGCGTATTTTGCGCTCCAGGTCTTCGATTGTGTCATTCGGTCGCACAACAATTGATGTTAGATTACAAAACTGCTTCGATCGTAAATAGATTTCACCGCAAGGATTCATACCAATCTGTTCTTGATCAGCCATCACCTCCCAGCGACGAGCTGGCATCTGCTGCTCGAGTCCACCACGGTTGAAGATACCACGCTCACCACTGCCCGAGCTGACTAATGCTGACCACTCTTCGAGTAGTTCAGTTGCACTTGGCTTGGCTTCGTATACAGCTGAGTTGTTGGCCATAGAGCGCTGGCCTTCGGTTTGCCAAAAAGCGCCCTTTTTGGCATCGCGCATCGCTGTGTCATCGAGCGATGATAGCGATATCAATGCCGAGCGCCGGACGCCACCGGCGACAACAATTAGACCAATCTGGCAGATAATATCGTGTAGATCGATAGTTGACAAACGACGGCCTTGACGAGCCAGCATACGCTTACGAGTAAACTCCATTAGGTCCTGCAAAGGCGCTGGTCCAGATGATCGTCCACCCATAGTCATTAGTCGGGCGCCAGCTGGTCGAATTTGACTATAGTCAATCTCGACGTCGAGTCCATTAGCCCAGGTGTCGCAAGCTTTGACAAACGCCTCACACCAGCCTTCTTTACTATCCTCGACAACAATTGGTTCAGCAGTTTTTCCAGTCTGCTTTTTGATCTGAGGAAATTTTTCAACGTTTTCTGGCTCGACAGCAAAACCGCAACCAGCACCACACATCGATACGTACATGATCTCTGATAGATCGCGCCAATTAGTTGGTGCAATATAAGCACAGTTATAAGCCGTGACGTTGGTAGCATCGGCAGCTGGGCCAGCTGACCACAACAAACGCATCGAGGGACATATTTCTTGACGCAAGATGGCTTGTCGAACTTCCTGGTATTCTTTGTCGGTCAGCTTGTCACCCAACTTGCCACGCATATAGTCCATGAATCGATCGATTGATTCGACCCAGGTTTCCCGCCGCCCTAAGTCGTCACGCCAACGAGCATAGAACTGGTAAAAGATAAATTGCTGATACGATGATTCAAAATAGGCTTCACTCTCCTTGACCTTATCGCGAACTTCCTGCGGAATAGTCGACTCTAGTGAGCGCTGTTGAGCGTGTTGTTCACGATACAGTATGTATGCCTTGGCGGTCTCGGTGTAACCGTGTAGCATCAATTGTCGCTCGACTTCATCCTGAATCGCCTCAACGTTAGGAACATAGCCTTCATGACGCTGAGCATGATCAACCAAGCTAGCAATAACCGCTGCCGCTACCGACTCGGCTTTTTCAGGCTCGGCCTCAGCGGTCTCGATTAGCGATTTACGAATCGCCTGAATAATGTTCTTTTTATTAAAAGCTACTCGTCTACCATCGCGTTTTTGTGTTTTTGGTAGATAGCTTTCGACCAGTCGGTCTAATTCATTGACGTCTACAGTCAGACTATCCATCACGTCATACCCTCCTTACTGTGATAATAATTTCAGTATAGGACGGCCGATCGGCTTCAGTCTGTGATATTTGTCACAGCTAGCTAGTTTAAGTTACTACAACGACTTGGGTCACCGGTTTTATAGCCAGTTTGAAATGCATTAACTCGCTGCTCCGAACTACCATGCGTCCAGCTCTCGGGTGATACTTGACCGCTGGTTTGACGTTGAATATTGTCATCGCCAACCGCAGCTGCCGCCGATAGCGCTTGGTTGATTTCATCACCTTCAAATACGTTGTTCTTAGCCTGCGAGTAAGCCCATATGCCAGCGTAACAATCGGCCTGCAATTCGAGCGCTATTTGGCCATAACGAGTTGCTCCAATTGACGAATTGAGTGCACCAAGTTGGTTTTGAACATGATGCCCAACCTCGTGAGCAATCACATAAGCCTGGGCAACTTCACCAGTATCAGCGCCGAATCGACCTCGCAGTTGGTCAAAAAAAGTTTCATCGAGATATATCGTACTGTCAGCTGGACAATAGTGCGGTCCAACTTGTGATACTGCCCCACCGCAAGCCGACTGAGTAGCTTGACGGAAGAGGACAAGTTGCGGCGGCTGGTAGTCGCGACCGCTATCCGCAAAACTGTCTAGCCAGACTGCATCGGCCGAACCGAGCACTTGACTGACAAATCGTTCGTAGTCATCTTCACCGCGAAATTCCACCGGTTGCTCAGCCGGCTCGACGCGGCTTGATTGCAAACTGTCAACTTGAGCCAAAATATCCTCAACAGTTGACTGCGGTATATTTAAACCCATAAACTGCAAGCCAATCGTTAGCAGTAGCGCCACTAGTCCACCACCACCAGCAAACATCAGACCGCCACTCATGCCTCGTCGATCAATCACCCTACCCTGACGCGATATCTTATCCCAACGTGCCATGTAACTATTATATCGTAGCTAGAGTTTGTGCGATAGATAGCGGCCAGCTTAGTTAATTCTTTAGGAGTAATAATCGGTCGGTGGTGCTTGTCCCATTGCTTGAACCTGCTCTTGCGTGCCAAGAATTTGATCAACTTGATCAGCTGTAACGAGCAAGCTGCCACCAGCTTGTAAGCTACCGTCGAGCATTGCCTTGGCAACAGTATTTTCGACTGCTTTTTGAACGACTCGACGCATCGGTCGCGCCCCCAGTCGAGGGTCATAACCACGCTCGACCAATATTTGCTTGGCAGCTGGCTCGACTTCGACCTGCACCTTTTGCTGATTGAGTGTCTTGTTGACACCGGCTAGTATCAAATCAACCACCTTGAGCAGGTCTGGCTTAGTCAATGGAGTAAATACAACTATTTCATCGAAGCGGTTGAGAAATTCTGGACGGAACTGACCCGACGATATCAGCTCGTCGGTAAACTGAGCTTCAAACTGGCTGACATCATAGCCGCGCTCGATATACTCACGGATTCGATCAGCCCCAGCATTGCTGGTGGCAATGATTATCGCATCACGAAAGCTTACTTCGCGGTTGCGTTCATCCCGCAAAATACCTTCGTCAAGTAACTGCAGCAAAGTAGCTAACACTTCGGGGGCAGCCTTTTCAATTTCATCGAGCAACACAACACTAAATGGCTGCTTCATGACTTGAGCTGTCAGACTATTTGGATTGTCAGCCCCATCAGCAATCAAACGACTAACATCTTCGGGTCGCACATACTCATTTAGGTCAAGTCGAATCATTCGATCTTCACCATCGAAATAGACTTCTGCCAGAGCCTTCGACAACTCGGTTTTACCAACTCCGGTTGGGCCCAAGAACAAAAATGTACCAATCGGACGATCTTGATTGCGTACACCAGCTCGTGCTCGACGCAAGGCGTCACTGACTACTTGAACGGCTCGAGTTTGATTAACCATACGTTGATGGATCAACTGCTCCATGTCGAGTAATCGCTGACGGTCGCCATCATCGGTAGCTACGCTGACCTTAACATCCATCGTCTTTTCAATAGCAGTATGGATCGAGTTAATTGTCACTAAGTTATTTTCTGGATAGCCAGCCGCCGACTCGAGTAGACGAATTGCTCGACCAGGCATTTCCAGCTCGTGGATATATCGCTCACTCAGTCGATAAGCCTCTTTGAGGGCTTGATAAGTGTAGACAACCTTACGTCGTGACTCTAGGCTTAGCACTTTCTCCTGCATAACCGACATTGTTTCGTCTTGGTCGGTTGGTGCGACGCTGATTCGATTCATTGTGTTGATTAGACCAGGGTTACGCTGTCCAATTTGCAGGTAGCGTTGCTCGTCCATCGATAGGATTATTCGTAATCGACCAGCTTCGAGTATTGGTTGTAGGACATTTGACAAGTCAACCGATCCAACACCTTCTTCAAAAAACAACTGAGCGTTATCTAAACAAATGATAATATTTTTGGCGTTATAGGCTTCGCCAAGCACTTGCATAATCAACCCCTCGAGCTCACCACGCCCTGGCGCAGCAGCAATCAAAGCGCTCGAATCAAGTACAAAAATTTGCCGGTAGCGTAGATTGCTGGGCAGCTCGGCATTGCCGTCGAGCAAACGATCAGCAAACGCGTGAATAATCGTCGTCTTACCGACACCTTCTTTGCCAACAAGGGCGGCGTTTTGCCGACCATCGGCACCAAATGTACTGATAAGCTGCTCGACCGCTTCAGTGTGTGAGTCGACGTCAACATGCAACATGCCACTAGCCGAGCGACTTATATTTTGGCCGAAGCGAGTCAGCAGTGGAATATAGCCAAACGACCAGTCACGAGCGATCCCCCCCGTCCGTCGCGGTCGTTCGTGTCGCTCTATTAGATCACGAATACGCTGGTGCCAGCGCACACCGGCTATCAAGTCATCGACATCAAGGTTGATTTGTGCCAGTAGCATTTCGTGATCGGGAAATTGACGAACCAGTGCAACTGCCAGTACGCTAGCGCTGTAACGGGGCACATTAGCTTGCTGACGGACCTGCTCAGCTAGCTGCCACAGTTCAGCGGTTGCAGCCTTATCGGTTGAAGCGACTTGCTGTAAAAGATTTACAGTAACACCAAATCGCGCACCCATAAAATGTCCACTCGATATAGTAGACACCGCCTTGGCGATATCGGCTGGCGTTGGATCGGCCGGTAGCTGCCCCAATATATCGCTCGACAGCAAGTCATCGACAGCTGTCTGCTTACCGGACGGTATATGTTCAAGCTCGCCGCGATACCAGCGAACTATCATGTACGGCAATGCCGCTAACCCAGCCAATAGCCAGCCACTCGAATAACCGACTATCAGGAAAACTGCGCCAGCCAGCGGTAAGAAAACTACTAGTATCTGTCCAGCCGTGATAGTCAAGCCTCTCAAGCTATGGCCAAAGCGGGCCTTTTGCGCCCTCAGACTACGATAGTTAAATTCTAAATTGTCCACGGCACCCAGCCTGTCAGCATCAAAACTAAACCAACGATAGGCAGAAGCGGTACAATCAGCCACAGCACAACTTGCACGAGGCTAATCAGCACTACTATTAGCAAGGCTATCGTGCCGATAAACATAACTATGGTCCGCATCGTAGCGCCAATCAATCGTGATAACAGCTGGTCGACAAGAGCTCGTAGCTGCAAGCCGATTGGACCATCGACCGATCCGGCCGATATTTGCCGATAAGGAGCAAACAACGTCTTGATCAGCAGGTCGATTGAAAAATAATCGAAGGTGCTGACCAGTCGTCGCCAGACCGTCTGTATAGTACTACTTAGCCCACCGGTGTACCACCAAGAAAGCATACCGACAATAACCATAACCTTCATTTTATACTAATCAACCAGGGTATTCTAGAGTATAATTGTAAACATGCCTATACCCTACTCGCATCAGCTCGGCAAAGTCATCAAGCGAGCCTCTAAGCTCCGCGGTGGCGGTGGATCAGCCTTGCCTGGACTAGTTGTCGAACGGCTCGACCCTGGTTTTATGAAACGAACGCTCGATCAGTGCCCACAAGGTGTGGTATTGATTAGCGGTACCAACGGCAAAACAACTACCACTAAAATGGTTGTTGAACTACTGCGTGGTCAAGGGTTGACCGTTTTCACCAATCCAACCGGTAGCAACTTCACACGCGGTATCGCCGCTGCCTTGGTTGATGCTGTCGATAATCGTGGCCAACTCGATGCCGATATTGCCGTCCTCGAACTTGATGAGGCGCACGCCGTCCATTTTGCCAAGGCGGTCGCACCACGTTATAGTCTTTTTCTTAATGTGATGCGTGATCAACTTGACCGCTTCGGAGAAATCGACACTACTGCTCGACTATTGCATCAAATTGCCAAATTAACCACCAGTGGTATTGTTGTTAACCGTGACGACGCCCGGCTCAGCTCAAAACAATTTTTGACCGATTTGACGGCTGAAGACATCAGGACTTACGGTGTCAGCCAGGCTTTACGCCATCAATTCCCTGATGACGATGCCATGCGCGACGACAGCAGACTAGTCACAGCCAGCCAAATAGCGTATAACGACACCAGTTTAGAGGCTATCGACCAATCGACCGCCACTATCAAGTTTGCCAACAAAACCTATAACGTCGACTTGCAACTAAAGGGCATCTACAATATTCAAAATGCTGTTGCAGCTGTCGCTATAGTTCGACAAGTCATGGCCGACCAGCTCGATGAAAAAGCTTTGTTTCGGTCATTGGGTGAAGTAAAACCAGCTTTTGGCCGTGGCGAATCGATTATCGTCGACGGTCAACCAACCGAGCTTGTCCTAGTTAAAAATCCCAGTGGTTTCCGACTTAGCCTGGCCTCTTTTCCGCCAGATGGCGTAGCCTGTATGATTGCTATCAACGACAAATACGCAGATGGTCGTGATATGAGCTGGCTGTGGGATGTTGATTTTACTAGTTTACAAGCCGAAGCAGTCAGTATGGTTTCGGGCGTCCGAGCCTACGATATGGCCTTGCGACTCCAGTACGACGAGGTCGAAATTGGTCACGTAATACCCGATCTACCAGCTGCAATCAACCGCTTCGTCACGGCCAACCCAGACAAGCCGCGTCGTATATATTGTACCTACACCGCTATGCTAGCAATTCGACGCCACTTAGCTAAGTCAAGCGAAGTTGAGGCAGTGTTATGAGCGCCAGCAAAACAGTCCGACTACTCCAGCTTTATCCTAATGACATGAATATCTATGGTGACTGGGGCAACACGCTGACCTTGAAGCGACGACTAGAGTGGCATGGCTACCAAGTCGACCTGGTCGACTACAATCCCGGTGACAGTTTTCCCGAAGACATCGACTTAATTGTTGGCGGTGGCGGCCAAGACAGTGGCCAAATGACTATTCATGCCGACCTATTAGCAATTGGGCATAAGCTCAAGCAGTTGGCCGATGATGATGTACCGATGCTAATGGTTTGTGGTTTATATCAATTATTTGGCAAGTCATTTCGAACTAGCGGTGGCCAAACCATCACCGGCATTGGCTTATTTGACTGTCAAACCCAGGCCAGCGGTCAACGCCTGATTGGCAACACTGTCACGAAGAGCCAGCAGTTTGGTACTATCATAGGTTACGAAAACCACAGCGGCCTGACATACCTTGGCCCCAACACTGCCGCTTTCGGCAAGCTGATTAAGGGCGCTGGCAACAATGGCCAAGACGACACCGAAGGTGCTATCTACCGTCAAGTTATCGGCACATATTTGCATGGGCCATTACTGCCAAAAAATCCGCAGATAGCTGATTGGTTGATCGAAAAAGCTGTCATCCGTAAATACGGCGACTTTACTCCCAATATAATCAATGATCAGTTTGCCGACCAAGCTCGGGCCGTAGCCCAGAAGCGTCCCCGCTAAGCCTCCGCCTGTAGCTGTTTGACCGCTGCTACCAACTCATCACCATGACCGAGTGGCGTAACCTTGTCATAAACCTTGACTACTTGACTTGATGGGTCAATAATAAATGTCTTGCGCAAAATAATACCGGCCCGCCACGCCCCGTAATCTTTGATGGTTACGGCGTCTGGGTCAGACAATAAAGTGAAATTAAGTGAGTATTTCGCCTTAAACCTCTCATGACTAGCAGCATCATCACGGCTAATACCTACTACTTCGACACCGAGGTCAGCCAAATCATCACGTGCATCACGAATACCGCAAGCTTCGGTGGTACAGCCTGGCGTGTCGTCTTTTGGATAAAAATAAACCACCAGCCATTTATCAGCAAAATCATCGAGTGTGACCGTCTGGCCATCAGAATTAACTAATTTAAAATCTGGTGCACGATATGGAACTGTCTTTGTCATAATTATATTGTATCACTCTCGCTTGCCGCTCATGCTGTGACAGAGATAAATCAGTGTTATACTGATGGGTATGTCCGAGCCGTCCATCAACCATCCGCGCGTCGCTAGAATTCATGCTTTTGACCTGCTACGTGGCTATTTCTTAATCGTCATCTTGCTCAATCATTTGTACTTCTACCCAAGTGGACTCGAGTTACTGTCTGGGCGTGGCGCCCTATACGCCTCCAGCGCTGAAGGCTTCTTTGTCATATCTGGTATTGTACTCGGCATTGTTCGTGGTCAGAAATTATTAGCTAAACCCTTTGCAGTTGGCGCCAAACTACTACTCAAACGTAGCGTTCAACTCTATATTACTAGCGTGGTCTTAGCGGTGCTATTTACCTTTATTGCCTGGATATTTTATGACAATCCAGGCATCAAGAGTACGCCACTACCACCCGATACACCGATATGGGAAGTTGTCTGGAAGGCGGCCACTTACCAGTACTTGTACGGTTGGGCTGATTTCCTCAGACAGTACGCTATATTTATCGCTATCGCGCCGCTTGCCTTATGGCTACTCAGGCGCGGCTTATGGTACGTTGTCTTGGCGGTTAGTTTTGCCGTCTGGACCCTCTTCCCGCACCTACCGGGCAGTGGCTTTATGCTACAGCCAGTAGCGTGGCAGTTTGTCTTTTTCAGCGGCTTCGTAATTGGTTTTCACTGGCCACAAATTCAAGGCTTTTGGCGCCGACTATCTATTAAGAACCGACGTCGTATTGGCAACAGTCTAGTAGCGACAACCTTGATTACAATTATAGCTAGCGCCTTGCTCGTATTTGGCTATAAGTTTGGTGGTGATCTGGGATCGACCCTGACGACCTGGCATCGTGCTATTGAAGATTATTTCTATAAAGACCGGCTACCTATCCCTCGTTTGATAATTGGTGCTGTCTGGTTCTGGGGGCTGTTCTACTTTGTCCGACGCCACGAGGCTTGGTTAATGCAAAAGATTGGTTGGCTACTCAACCCACTCGGCGTCAATTCGCTCTACGTTTATACGATTCAGGCTTTCTTGGTCTACTTCACTCACCTGTTTATCGTCCCGAGCCAAGCGGGACAGCCTGGTTTGACCTGGTTTATCAATTTATTTGTTTCGCTAGCGTTATTGACCTTGACCTGGGTGGCCGTCAAGCAACGCTTCTTGTTTAAGATTATTCCGCGCTAGCTGCCGTATCAAACAAAGTGGCGCGATAAACGGTTGAGTCGTTGATGTAATCGTAGGCTCCAACGCTCTTGACAGGCTGCCAGCTATCAATTGGCGGTTTAACTGGACCATCCTTGTTAGTGTCAAGATACCAAACGTAGCGATAAGTATCGGTAAACTCATCGATGTCGTTTATTTTACCTTGCTGAGTGTCGCGTAGCATCGCTAGTGAGCCCCACTGATAGTTGGTCGATGAGTCTAGAAAGTAAACGTGGTTTTGACGTGTATCGTAAAAAGCAGCTTCATAGTAAATCCATGGTGAGGCAGCGATAATCGGCTGACCCGACTGGCCAAGCTGATTGATTTGCTTGACGACTTCCTTGACACGAATCGAAGTGTTGGAGTTTTTGTTGTAGTTGCCATAATAGTAGACGTTACCAATACCAACTATCAAGGTGACGGCCACTATGCTAGCCGCCAGCAAACTGCCCTTTAGCTTTTGCCGGTAGGCTGAAGCCAAGGCTATCGCCACCAACACTAGGGTGACCGCCTGCGCGTACATAACATAGCGATCAATAAACGACGACTTGAGTGGCGGTAGCGACATAATTACTAGTAAAACTGGTGGCACGACCGACAGACTAACCAACAAAGCCAAGCCAGGTCGATCAGCTTTAACCACTTTTTGACGCATTTTGACAAATAGCCAAATACCAGCGACTGTACAGGCCATCAATAACACCGCCCACCATCCAAGCACTGCACCGTACTGCTTATACATCAGTGTGTTTGACAGGTAATCTACTGGTGTATAGGCACTGATAGGTGGTATCCAGAAACCTTTTTGCACAGTAATAAACTGTTTGACTGCCGTGACTAGCCAGGGTGAAAAAAGCAGCACCGCCAAGCCGTGCACCACCAGCCATTGCTTAGTCCAAAATCGTTTCAGGCGACCGACTCGCTTCTCGTGCCAACGCCAAGCCCAGTGTGCTAGCCAAGCAAAAGCGGCAAAATAATGCGTCAGCATGCCAGCTGCTACCAGCACGGCATAGCCACCCCACCAACGCTTTTGGCCAGACTGAGTAGCTCGCACCAGCAGATAGCTGGCCCAGACCACAATTGCTAGTACCAATGTATACATTCGAGCTTCGTGCGCAAACCGAATAATCATTGGTGATATAGCTACAGCCAAGCTCGCCAACAGGGCAATCGAAGTCCGATTAAACAAGCGCCGCACTAGTACAAACACACCGATCAGCGCTACAATCGCCAACACTAGACTCAGCGAACGAATACCGAGCTCGCTCATCCCAAACAGCGACGTCCAAATCTTTAGTAACCAGTAATAAAGCGGTGGATGGACATCAGCGGCTGTAAACTGAGTAATCTCGGCTAGATTGAAGCGCATCAAATAAGCGCTAAAGGCTTCGTCAAACCAAATTGACCACCGCGTCATATTACCCAGGACCAACCCAGAAAACATGGTAATTATAGCAATTAGTGACAGGCGGTAATGTCTGGTAGTAAATTCAATAAATTGTTTTAGCATAATTATTTATTATTGTACCCAGCCCCTCTAGAAAAGTCACGTCAAATGATATATAATACCTCTAGCTTAAATCAAGCACTGTCGGGGTGTGGCGCAGTTGGTAGCGCGCGCGGTTTGGGACCGTGAGGTCGAAGGTTCGAGTCCTTTCACCCCGACCATACAAAGTAGCCGTTTCGTACGGTTATTTTATTTTGAAATACAGTTTATTGACAAGCTTAACTAATCTAAGTAATCTACTATAAATGACTGAAGACAATCGGCGTGGATATCGCGCAACAGAGAGAGTACTAAGCGTTGCTCCCACCTTCGACCTAAACTCTATACTCGAAGGTCAACATCTTGCTGAAAAGATTGCCCGCGAACGCTCCGGCGGTAGCGATATTAAGCCTGACAGTAGACCTTCGATTGGCAATGCTGTAGCAGCCTTGGCTAATCAGACAGACGAACAGCTCCGACAGTACATAGCTAATCGTCAATCTAAATAAATCGTCATAAATATCAAGACCTGAAGCTAGCGCACAAAATCTTCAAGAACGCCCCTAGTTTTGCATCGTCTAGCCATAAGTATTATAATTACCTCAAATGTTAGCAATACAAAAATCGGGCGAATTTGCTGGCCGCAAAACTCTATTAACCATCGTTGCTTTGCTGATGGTAGCTGGTGGATTATATCTGTTAGTGTTGGTCAGCGCACCAGCTGTCATACCTTTTGTCGCTAAGCCAATTGAGCCAGCCAGCCTAGCTAAGCCCGTGATTGGCGAAGATCGTATTATCATTCCAAAAATTGGCGTCAACATCGCCTACGAAGCCAACGAGGCGGCCCTCGACAGTGGTGCCTGGTGGCGTTATCCTGAGCGCGGTAACCCCGAAGATGGTGGCAACTTCATCATATCGGCTCACCGCTTCACGCTATGGAGTACCGTCCAAAAAACTATCGAAAAGTCACCGTTTTATAACATCGACAAGCTCGCTACCGACGATCAGATCGTTATCGACTATAGTGGCAAGCGCTATTTATATACCATTAATCGCGTGTTTGACGTCAAGCCCAGTCAAACCGAAATTGAGGCTCCTAGCACTGAGGCTAAGTTGACGTTGTACACTTGCACCCTAGGTGGATCAGCTGACGGTCGCGTGGTCTTGACCGCCACCCCACAAGGCGAGGTTGATACGACACAGCTAGCTAGCGACAATCCTAATCAGCCGTAGCTTGAACTTTGCACGGTAATATGGAAAGATATACAAAACACTTTGCATGAAATACCGTAAGCTCAGCCCGGAACAAACGCATCATCAGGCCATCATCGATAGCCTGCCTATAATCGAGCGCTTACGGACAGCTAGCCAGCGACTTGCCCTTGGTAGTCTAGCGCTAGCGACGACACTTGGCTATGCTGGACACGGCTATCAAGCGCGCTTAGCTAGTATCTATGACTATTCGGCCGATAACGATTCAGCTGCACCAGGGCTAGGACGAGCTAGTGCTGGCGATTTAGCCTTGATAGAAGATAACGACAAGCAACAACTACGCGTAGCTAGCTGGAATATGCACCAAGAGACGAATCAACGCATCGAGCAAATCGCTCAACTACTCGAGGAAGAAAAGCTTGACGCTTTAGTTTTACAGGAAGTTCTAGCGTCAGACGCCGAAACACTTGCCGCCTCATTACCTGGCTATCAAGTAAGTTTCGCGGTTGCTGAAGTATTAAACAAGGGTCAAGATTACGGCAACGTCAACATCACCAAGATGCCACCTCACGAAATTACCGCGATCAAGCTAGCCGGCACCTCAATACCAGAAACCGTTGGCAATCTCATAACCGGCCTGCCTCAAGACATCTACAACCAGCTATTTGTCGATTCCGACGACTACCGACCGTGGGGTAATATCAATACCAGCTGGCAAGAAAATCGCACCGCCCAGCGGTCAACTATTATCTCTGACCTTGGCGGTCAAGCTATTGAAGTTGCTATTACCGGCACTCATCTGTCGCATATATCCGACAGCCCTGTCCATGCTAGACAGCTTAAGCAGCTGGCCGAGTTTGCTAAAACCACGCCCGAGGATGGTATTGCCGTCATCTGCGGTGACTTCAATACGATGAATCATACTGCTATCGATCAGCTATTCCCTAACTACTATCGACCAGTTACTGGCCCATCGACCGATTACTTTGATCAGCCGATTGACCTCTGCCTGACAAACGCTGACCCCGATAAGTATACCGTGTCGGCCCGCGTGCTCGATCAGTATGCCACCGATCACTACGCGATAAATATGAATATAAGTCGCACCAATATCGATTAATTAGCCGGCAGTAGCTCGTCTTGCCCCAGCTGATTATCTAACTCTGGCTCTAAATCTGGCTGCTCAGCTACACCTACCGCTAGCCGTCCAACTGGCTGACCGCCAACCCATACGACTGGCTGATGTCTCTGTCGCTCTTCCCATAATTGGCGATACTCTGATATGGTGCAGGTTAGCTTGCCTTCAGTATTTGTCATCGTCGTTACTCCTCGTTTCACCAGTAACAAAAACCGGTCTTCGTGATTGAAGACCGGTTTTTATTGCTGCTAGTTAGTTTTTCTAATCGGCCCTCAATCCAAACGCAGCAATAATAATAGCCTGCTTAGACTTGCTTGACTGCTGCTGATTGAGGTTAAATACCATACGCTGCCTAGACTACACCCTCTAGCATGGTTAAGTCAAATAACTTATTTAATCTCTGGCAAAGTTACTAGATCAGCGTAAGGCTGCCAGGCAGCTTTTTCAGCTTGACTCAGATTTTTAGCCCAGTCGACAGCTGCTTGAACCGTCGCTTGATCGAACTCAACAACTTGACCAATTTCAAGGTATGGCTCGCCTGCGTCTTGGGTTAATTTGGTTTCAGCTGCCACTCGTTCGGCTGGCGATAGGCCAGACGCCAAAACCGCGACTGCTTGCCGAGCCAAAACCGTGTACGAGTCGCCCGCTGCAGCGGTGTAGCTAAAGTTATCTTGATTGGTTTTTGACTGCTCGTCGCTAGCGTCATCTTGCTTTGATTTATCTGACTGCTGCTGACTATCCTCAGACTTGCCGTCGTCGACAACTGTCATGTCATCGGGCTGGAGAAATAGGCTTACACCTATTAGCCCCAAAATAGCGGCGGCCGCCACAAACAGTAAACGCTTTGAACTTTGATTGGTCTGATCTTCTGCCACTTTGATCTCCTATTACTGCCCACCGTTTGTTTGCCAATATGATAGCACTTATTGCCAAGCTCGCCTAGTGTTATGATGGGTCTATGACCAAAAAGTCAATCTGGCGTCCAGTTGCAAATAGCTTCGGAGGTATGGCCTACCTTGCAGTGTTCTTCCAGTGGACATGGCTGCTGATAACATTGGTTGTGCCGGCGATATTATCAAATGCGGTCGTCGAATACCTGACCATGCCACGAACAACCGATCAGCCGGTCGATCCAACACCAGCCATGGAGCTGAGCTTATCGCCAATGATGCAGACTATCATAGTTGTTTTGTCGATTAGCTTCGCGATTGGCATAACGCTATACGCCATCTACATGGTTCCGAAAACCATCAGTCGCACCGGCCGCACGGTAGTCCATCGAGCCGCTAAGGTCGCCGTCAAGCAGACTACCGTAAAGCAACCGATTAAGCCCCGCCAAAAACAAAGCCTACTAAATCGCTACAGCCTACTAGCCAAGTTGATGCTAATTGTCATACCGCTAATTGCGTTATTGATACCGACCAGCCTCGATCTGGACCACCAGCTAGTGGTGGTAGTTGGACTTTTCTTGTCAGTACTTAGTAGCGCGCTGTTTGGCTTGCAGTTATTGATTGCCTACCTAGCAAAAGTACCCTTGAAACAACTCTGGTAGGCTTATTTAGCAAACTCAATTGCGCGGGTTTCACGAATAACATTTACCTTGATTGTGCCGGGATACTGCATAGTACTCTCTATTTTGGTAGCAATATCGCGGGCGAGCTTGATAGCACTAAGATCGTCAATATTCTCTGGTCGAACGATGACTCGTACTTCACGGCCAGCACTAATGGCGTACGCCTTATCGATACCCTTGAAGCTGGTGGCAACGTTTTCAAGATCACGCATCCGCTCAGCGAAGTTTTCGGCGCTAATGTTACGTGCACCCGGCCGAGCTGCTGAAGCCGCGTCGACGACGCGTACTACCAAGGCCTCAGGTGTAGTTGCCTCGACGTCATCGTGGTGAGCCTCAATCGCATGAGCAATCTCATCACTCATACCATACTTGCGAGCCAACTCAGCTCCGATGTGGTGGTGCTTACCTTCAACCTTGTGTGTGACAGCCTTGCCAACGTCGTGGAGCAAGGTAGCAATCTTGACGGTCCGAACATCTGCCCCAACCTCCTCGGCAATCATGCCGGCGATATGAGCCATCTCTTTGCTGTGGAGCAAGACATTTTGGCCGTAACTAGTACGAAACTTCAGCTGTCCGAGTAACTGTAACATCTCTTTTGGTATACCAACCACCCCAACTTCACGAGCGGCGTCTTCACCAGCCCGAATAACTTCTTTGTCGATTTGCTTCTCGGCTTTAGCAAAGACTTCTTCGATACGGCCCGGGTGAATACGTCCATCCTTCATCAACATCTCTAGGCCCAGTCGTGCTACTTGGCGACGGATTGGGTCAAAGCTACTGAGAACCACCATGCCAGGCGTGTCATCTACCAAAAAGTCGACACCAGTGGCACGTTGCATGGCCTGAATATTGCGACCTTCCTTGCCGATAATTCGGCCCTTCATCTCGTCATCAGGCAACTTAATAGCCGTGATGGTTCGCTCGGCGGTCACTTCGCTGCTCATCCGCTCCATGGCGGTCAGCAAAATAGTCTGCGCTTGCTCCTCGGCATCGTCCTGGGCACTTTTTTGCAGCTTTGATATTAGTCCTATCAAATCATTCTTGATATCGCGCTCGGTCATCTGCATCAGCTTTTCAGCTGCTTCTTCTTTTTTGAGCTTGGCAATCTTCTCGAGCTTATCTTGCTGCTTGGTACGAATCGCCCGAACCTCATCCTTGAGATCTTCGACCTCACTCTCGGCTTGGCGTAGCTTCTCGGCTCGCTTGTCTAGCTCGTCAAGTTTTTTATCGAGACTAGCCTCGCGATCAGCCAATCGATCTTCGGTTTTCTTCCATTCACGACGACGTTCTTTCTCGATTTCGAGCGCATCGTCCTTGGCTTTAAGTACTATCTCTGAAGCTTGCTTTTCAGCTCGAGCCAAGTCTTTGGCAATTTTAGTTTTGCTAGAGTTTTTTTGCTGGTAGTCGTAGGTGGTTTTTCCGGCCACTCCTAAAAGTGCACCTACAATTGCGGCGACAACTGCTATCTCCATATTGTTCCTTTCTCGAACTACTCCGTGACGTGTTCATCGCCACTATATTTCAATCAAAAGTAGTCGATAGTATCTAAAATTTATCAAATAGTCTGTCGTTTAACGGACTAACTATATTGTAGCAAAAGCTGTTGGTTGGCACAGCCCTAATTATTGAGCTACTTACGTGGCTTGGTGATATTAGCTTCAGAGCCATAAAATGGCATGACTATTTCGTCATTTTCTTGTCTGTTGAGGCGCTGCAGAGCATCGTCCTGCCAAGCCGAACCGCGGCTAGCCACGATTGGCACTTCAAGACTACTAGCGAGCGTATTCATAACCGTTAGACCAATTCGTAAACCGGTGAAACTACCTGGACCATCCTTAACAGCTAAACCGGTGATGTCGCTAAAATCCCAGTCGTGCTCGGTCAGACTACGCCTGATAAAGCCTAGCAATCCATTGGCTAACTGACGGTCAGCCTGCCACTGATAATCGTAAGCCTGGTCACTATCGACTAGACTCAAGTAACACGTGGCTGTCGCCGTATCAAGTAAAACAATCATCTATAGTTGCTCCATTAAGTGGTTAGCCTGCGCACCATGCGCTGTCAACTCAACCGACCGTGACTGTTCAGCCGTCGGCACAATCCGGACTGTCAGGTGATCAGCCGGCAAAACATCCTCAACTATATCTGCCCACTCTAGGATAGTTATGCGCGAGCTATCAGCAATTGATTCAGCCAATTCGAGTCGCATAATACCAGGTTCATTGAGTCGATAGAAGTCGTAATGCGCCAACGTCAAACCATCACGCGCCGAGTACAAGCGGCTGATCGTGAAGGTCGGACTCTGGATTGGCTCGTCAATGGCTAAGCCGCGAGCAATACCTTTTGTCAATGTAGTCTTGCCAGCACCTACATCGCCAACCAGCTGTAGGCAATGTCCACCCTCAAGTAAGCGACCTAATCGCTCACCAAAATCCTTCATCTCAGCTTCACTGTCGACTGCAATTTTCACTAGAGCCAGTATAGCACGAGGTAGGCCGAGAAATCTGCTTCGACATCCCTGGGCGACCGACGCTTAGACCCACATAACGTAAGCAAGCGGTAAAAAATCGCTTTTTATGCTAACCATCAGGCTACATTTGTGGTCGGATTATTGCTATACTAAACGGCATGAACGTCAGACCAGCCGCACGAGACGACTTGCCAGCTATCGCTGCATTGATGGATGAATTTAAGCCAGCCGGCTACGATCAGCCAGCCTTTCAGAGAGCAGTCGAATTTATTTTCAACGACGATCATCGCGACATCCTGGTAGTTGACGACTCGGGCGACATAGTTGGCATGGCTGTTGTTAATATCGTCCAGGAATTAGCGCTACGTGAAGTCAGAGTTGGCGACGTAGTGGTTTCAGCCAAGCATCGAGGTAAAGGCTATGGCTCGGTCCTAATGCAAGCTTGCGACAGTTGGGCTTTTGAGCGGGGTGCGGACAAGGTTGAGTTTACTAGCCGACCGAGTCGCGAAGCGGCCAACGCTCTCTACCAAAAACTCGGCTACGAAATTCGTCCGACCAACGTCTATCAGCGAAAGCGATCGTAGGATATGGCCCGAGTCAAATTAGCCGAATATAGCGCCAAAAAACTATTGCTGCCCACCGACTATCAAGGTGTTAGTTTGCGGCTTGATAGTCTAGATCAAGATATTAAAGCTCTCGATAGCGGCACAGAGTATGTCGTCAAGGTTGATCAAGGCATCAAAAAGCGCGGCAAACAAGGCCTAATCAAGCTCAACATACCAGCCAAACAGGTCAAACCTGCCGTCAAAGACCTCAGCCAACACGGTTATAGTCGCTTCATAGCCGAACCAATGCTCACCCATAGCGACAACCAGGAGCATTACTTAAGTTTCGAGCGTACCCGCGATGGAATCGCGATCAGCTATTCACCTCATGGTGGTATTGACGTCGAGGATCATGTCGATGAAATTAAGTCGTTTATATACCCCGATGACATTGACGGGCTGCCGCTTAGGCGAGACTTTATCGATCGTATTGTCACCACTATGAATCAGCAGCACTTTAGTTTCCTAGAAATTAACCCGCTAGTTATCAAAGACGACGAATACTACCTACTCGACGCTGCTGTCCTGGCCGATAGTGCCGCCTCGCACCTAGCCGACTGGGGCGATGATGATATCGTCGAAGCCACCGACAAACATCCCGCCGAGCTAGCTGTCGCTGATCTTCAAGCTAGTTCGCCAGCTTCATTTTCGCTACGTGTTTTGGAGCCAAATGGCGCCCTCTGGTTGCTGCTAAGTGGTGGTGGCGCCAGTATTACCCTAGCCGATGAGGCCGCCGACCACGGTAAAATTGAGGCGGTGGGTAACTATGGCGAATATAGCGGTGGCCCAACCACTCAAGAAACCTACCTATACGCTCAGCAGGTTATCAGCTGTCTACTCAAGTCAACTGCTCCAAAAAAATCCCTCGTGATAGCTGGTGGTGTTGCCAACTTCACCGATGTGCGTAAAACTTTTTCTGGTATCATACGGGCGCTCGATGAGGTTTTGCCGCAGCTACAGGCACAGTCAATCAAGGTATTTGTGCGCCGCGGTGGTCCACATGAAAGCGAAGGCTTAAAGATTATGAAGGACTATCTCAGCCAGCACGGCCTGCTCGGTAGCGTCCACGGTTCAGATGAGGTATTGACGATAGTTATAAACGAAGCACTGGAGTATATCGATGCATGACATTCAGGCAATCCGCGATCAATTCGACAACACGATCTTAGCCCTCGGCAACTATCGGCCGGGTTATCAAGCTATTCTTGACTTTGACTACTTGTGTGGCCGGCAAACACCATCAATTGTTGGCATCATCACCGGTCAAGGGCGATATCAAAAGTACTTCTGGGGTCAATCTGAGATATTAATTCCCTGCTTCCCGTCTATCGCCACTGCTAAGAGCCAGCTTGCCAACATTGATTGGATGCTCAACATCAACTCCGGTCGTCGCGCAGCTCAGTCAACCAAAGACTTCTTTGCGGCTTATCCTGAAGCTCAAGGCGGCCATATTTTTGCTGAAGATGTACCAGAAGCCGCTGCGATTGATTTATACGAAACTTATCAAAAAGCCGGTAAGACATTGATTGGCCCGGCTGGTGTTGGTCTATTGGTGCCAGGCAGTTTGAAGCTAGGCGTAATTGGCGGTGTCGATTGGCGACAGCTAGCCACCAACCGCCTGACAACACCCGGCAATGTTGCTATCCTGTCGGCCTCTGGCGGCATGATCAATGAACTAATCACTGTCACCACACGTTCACGAGCCCTCAGTTTTGCGCTTTGCTTTGGTGGCGACCGATTCCCGCTGACCAGTCCACGCGATGCTTTTTTAGCAGCTGAAGCCGACCCAGCAACTACCCACATCGTCTATTACGGAGAGTTGGGTGGTCAGGATGAGTACGAAGTAGTCGAACTGATTAAAAGTGGTCAAGTTAGCAAGCCAATCATTGCTCATATCAGCGGCGTGATCGCCGAGTCGTTTGACCGTCCAGTTCAGTTTGGCCACGCCAAAGCTCTAGCTTCGAGTCATGATGAAACCGCTACAGTAAAACGACAGGCTCTCAAAGCAGTTGGCGTCACTGTCGTTGGATCAATCAGTCAGCTAACTGATGCTATTGACCAAATACCATCGACGCCAGCACCGAGCGACCTGCCGACAATTGGACCGCGACATTCGACTCGTTTTAGCTCAACCATATCTAGAGAGTCAGACGAGGGCTATCAGTTTGTCGGTAAATCACTACCCGACTGGGCTGCTGATGGTGATATCGCGCAGCAAATCAGTGCCGCCCTGCTCGGTCGTCAGCCAAATAGCCACCTGACAACCGACTTTATCCGTGCGGTTTTTCTACTGTCGGTTGATCATGGGCCACAAGTATCAGGAGCACTCAATACAATCGTCACCGCACGTGCTGGCAAAGGTCTAGTCGACTCGCTGGCTAGCGGACTGCTGACTATTGGACCTCGTTTTGGTGGCGCAGTTACCGATGCGGCTGCGACTTGGTTTCAAGCTGTCCAGCAAGCTACACCACCTGCTGAACTCATCGAATCATACGCTCGTCGACATCAACGGATCGGCGGTATCGGTCACAAAAAATATCGTCTTGGCCTACCCGACCCGCGTACCAAGGTCTTAGCCGAGTACCATGACCAACTGAAGTCGAGTCGCTACTACGACTACGCCCTTCAGGTTGAAAAGCTAACGACGGCTAAAAATGGCTCGCTGATTCTGAACGTTGACGGCACAATTGCTGCCTTGATGCTTGATATTCTCGAGCAAGCCGAAGACTTGTCGAGTCGGGAAATCGAGCTACTAATCGAGGCTGACTTTTTCAACGCGTTATTCGTTATTCCACGCAGTGTTGGCTTCATCGCCCACTACTTAGATCAGAAGCGGCTCGATGAAGGTCTTTATCGATTAGCCGATGAAGATATTTATTTAGCTTGATACTTACTCACGGATTTAACCCTTACTAGCTTCGCAGATATACTAGCAATTTCTGACAGCGCCTCGTGCTATAATAATCCATAAGCACTATGCATATTTCAGATGAAACAGTTGTCCAGTTGCTCCGAAAAGCAAACATAGCTAATGATGAGCAGATAGCCCCCCTGCAAGAGCAGGCTATTAAGGCTGATAAGCCACTGAAAAATATTGTTCTTGACGCCAAACTGACCGACGAAGTGACTTTAACAAAACTGTTTGCTGAAATGGCTGGTATCCGCTTCGTACAGCTGGTGCCTCAAGATATTCCTCGCGAGGCACTCAACCGTATACCAGAACGAATTGCCCGTCAGTACAATGCAGTTGTCTTCAAGGTCGATGAGGCTGGTATTGTCCATTTGGCCATGGATGACCCTGATGACGTCCAAGCAATCAGCTTTATCGAAAAAGAAATCGGCAACGATGCCGAAATCTATATCGCCACCAGATCCAACATAATCGAGTGTCTCGATATGTATCGTGGCGACGTCAACGAAGAGCTCAATGAAGTCATCAACATCCAGCGCGAAGACGATACGCAATCCCAAACGGTCAACGAAGCAGATCTAGCCGAAGACTCGCCAATTGCACAGACTGTTAACTTGCTCCTCGAGTACGCCATCCGCTCCGAAGCTAGTGACATCCACATCGAGCCCCGAGAGGACTACATCCAGGTACGTTACCGAATTGACGGTGTACTAAAAGAGGTTAACCGCTTGCCACGCAATGTGCTTGGCGCCCTGGTTAGTCGATTAAAAATCTTGGCCATGCTCAAGATTGACGAACGTCGAGTGCCGCAGGATGGTCGCTTCAAAATCAAAATCTCCAGCAAGCAGTACGCACTACGTGTTAGCACGCTACCAATCACCGATGGCGAGAAGGTTGTTATGCGTATTCTCGATGAATCGAATCAAGCGATTACCCTCAAGGAGCTCGGCTATTGGGGTAAATCACTCGCGACAATCAACGAAGCAATTACCCAGCCAAACGGTATGATTCTTGTCACCGGTCCGACAGGATCTGGTAAGTCGACTAGTCTGTTTAGCATTCTATCCAAGCTCAATACCCCAGATGTCAACATATCGACTATCGAGGACCCGGTTGAGTATAAGATACCTGGCGTCAATCAAACTCAGGTCAATTCCAAAGCTGGTATGACCTTTGCTTCAGGTTTGCGCGCCTTGCTACGTCAAGACCCAAATATCATCATGGTTGGTGAGATTCGTGACGGTGAAACCGCCAACCTGGGCGTCCAAGCAGCCTTGACTGGTCACTTGGTCTTCTCGACCCTACACACCAACAACGCCGCCACTACCCTACCACGTCTACTCGACATGGATATTGAGCCATTTCTGATTGCTAGCACGGTCAAAGCAGTGGTCGGACAGCGACTAGTCCGTCGTTTATGTACAAACTGTCGGGTATCTTATCAACCCGCCGAAGAAGAGGTAGCGGCCATCGTCAAACTGTTCAATTTCAAAGGTGATGATATTTTCGCTCAAATCAACAAGCTAGAGCAAGAGTCGATTGAGCAGGAAGTTGGCGGCGACACACCGGCCAGCACCGACTCCAGTGCTATCAAAACACTATACAAAGCTTCCGAGTCTGGCTGCAAAGAGTGTCACGAAACTGGCTTCAAGGGGCGAATCGGTATCTACGAGGTTCTCGGCAATTCAGTGCCAATTCAAAAATTAATCATTAGTAACGCTACCAGCAACCAGATACAAGATCAAGCCATGTCAGAAGGTATGATAACCATGCAAACTGATGGTCTAGTCAAAGCCTTGCGTGGTAATACCACAGTCGAGGAAGTCCTAAGAGCTACTCGAGAATAGTATGACAAAGTACGACTACGTAGTAACTACCAAAGACGGCACCGTCCAAAAGGGCTCGATCGAAGCTGCTGATCGCGCTGGAGCAATTAACACGCTACTCGAGAAGGGCTGGCGGCCGCTCAGTGTCGTTGACGCTAGCCGCAAGCCCGGCGATATACCCCTACCTAGTTTTCTGCAAAATCAAAAGGTTAAGTCCGACGACCTGGTGATGTTTACGCGCCAGTTAAGCGCTATGATTGGCGCTGGCGTACCACTACTACGTGCCCTTAGCTCACTCGAGGAAAACAGTGAAAGCAAGGCTTTGCAGGCGGTTGTCGCCGATATATTTAAGGACGTCCAAAGCGGTACATCTCTAGCCGACTCACTTCAAAAACACCCCAAAGTATTCAGCGACGTTTACGTAAACATGGTTCGAGCCGGTGAAGCTGCTGGTATTTTGGATGACATCCTTAAACGTCTTGCTCTGCAGCAGGAAAAAAACGCCACCATCCGCAAAAAAATCAAAAGCGCCATGACCTACCCAATGGTCCTGGTCGTGATTACAATTGGTGCTTTTTTTGGCCTGATGCTATTTGTTATCCCTCAAATTGGTAAAATCCTACAAGACCTGGGTGGCCCCGATGCCGAACTTCCGTTACTGACGAAGGCCATGCTGGGTATTAGTGGGGTGATTACTTCATATTGGTATATCGTTTTGCCGATATTAGCTGGTATAGTTTTTGCGGTTATACGCTACATCAAAACACCGGCTGGTCGAGCCGTCTTTCATCGATTAGTCCTCAAAATGCCTGGCATCAAAACTATCGTTATGAAAGTCGCGGTAGCTCGCTTCGCCCGAACCTTCTCAGCGCTGATGGGCGCTGGTGTAGCGGTACTAGAGGCTCTCGATGTCACCGCTCACGCACTCGGCAATGTCGTTTACGAGCAGGCCTTGCTAGATGCGGCCAAAGCAGTCGAGAATGGTGACACATTGTCATCGGTTATCGCTGGCTATGATATATTCCCAGCAATTGTCTCCCAGATGCTAGCCGTCGGTGAGGAAACCGGCCAAACCGATACCGTCCTTGTCAAAGTCGCCGATTTTTACGAGGAGGAAGTTGACGTAGCTATCGAGGGCTTGAGTTCGATTATCGAACCAGTGATGATTGTCTTCATGGGTGGTATGGTTGGCGTTATCGCCGCTAGTGTCATGCAGCCAATCGCTAGCCTCTCCTCAAGCATCGAAGGTTAAAAAAGCTATCAGTTCTGCCCCATATTTGCTATACTAAACATAATCAGAATGTGGGCATATGACTAAAGTACAGCTATTTTTCAAAGACAAACACACCATCGGCCTGGATATCAGTCAAACTGGACTGAAAATTATGTCAGTTGATCCAAAAAAGTGGTCGGTTCAAGGCTATGGCTCAATTGATCTCGATCCTGCCAAAATGCAAGAGGCCCTCGAGTCAAAAGATGACGAGTTTGATTACCTATCTGAAAATCTGTCCAAAATGCTCAAAGAAAACCTTGTCGGCAGCTTACCGAGCAACCATGTAGTGATCGGTGTACCAACAGCCCGCAGTTTTTCGCGTACTTTTTCACTACCAGCAAATATGGAAAAGAATCTAGCCGAAGCTGTCGAGATCGAAGCCACCCAGTATATACCAATCCCAACCTCATCTCTTTATATCGACTACGAAGTTATCGAACGCAACAAGGACACCATTCAAGTAATCATGTCAGCTGTACCACGCAACATAATTGACGCTTGTTTACGCGCCGCCAAGGCTGCCAACTTGCGTCCAGTCATGGTTGAACCAAGTATCAACGCGGTTGCTCGATTACTAGTTGCGACAGAAGAAGGCCACTTATCGACTCTGATTGTTGATATCGGCCAAGCCAATACCGATATTGCCGTACTAGACAAGGAGGCAATTCGTGTCAGTGGTGGCGTCAGCGTTGGTGGCAACACCTTTACGCTCGATATTGCTCGCAAGCTCAATACTTCTCTAGAAAATGCCCACCAGTTACGCGTCCTAAACGGTCTAGCTTCTGGACCGCGACAAGCCAAGATTACTGCCGCCCTCACACCTAGCTTGTCGCGTATTAGTACCGAGATACGCAAGGTAATTCGCTACTACAATGAACGTTTAGAGGGTGCCGAAAAAATCGAACAAGTCTTGATTGTGGGCGCCGGCAGCAACGTACCAGGTATAGGTGACTACTTCACTAATGAGCTAATTATGCCAGCTCGTGTCGCTAGTCCTTGGCAAAAGCTCGATTTTGCCGACTTGACTCCACCCAATAAGCAGTTTCGGCCGCGTTACTTGACGGTTGCTGGCCTAGCTAGCGTCGACGAGGGGGATATCATCAGATGATAAACCTGCTGCCAGTCCAAGACAAAAAAGAGATTTTAGCGGGTCGCACCAATCGGTTGCTTGTCCGTTACCTGCTGCTTTTTCTCGCCTTGGGTGTATTCATGATCTTGGCATTAGTGGCTGTTTACTTCTACCTTGGCAATGTAAAGAGTGTCGCTGAAAGCAATATTGCCAGCAATGATGCTGATAGTCGAGAGCTGATGGCAAAGCAACAAGAGGTCAATAGCTTCAAATCCGACCTAGCTACCGCTAGACAAATTCTCGACAAGCAAGTCAACTACTCATCGATTATTCTCAAAGTGGCCGGCTCGATACCACCTGGTATCATCATCGAGAATCTGAGTCTCGACCCAGAAACCATCGGCACGCCAACCAAGCTCAACGCACGCGCCAAGTCAGAGCAGGCCGCTATCCGCCTCAAAGATTCACTCAACCGCTCAGCATACTTTAGCGATGCCTATTTCGATAGCATCAGCCACAATAGCGAAGCTCAGTACCCTTATACTGTCACGATGAGTGTGACCTTTAACAAGGAGTTGCTCGATGACTAATCCTATAACAGTCAGCGCAACCCGACTCCGACTAGTGCTATTTATCGGTATGGCTCTAGCTGTGACTGCTATTGTTGCCTTAGTTATATTTGGAGTACGCTATCTCGATGGTTACGCCGCTGAAGTCAATGAGACTGTTTACCAGTCATCAACCAGTAACGAACGCCTAGCTTTGATTCGACTTCAAGCTGATGAACTCGACAAAAATAGAGCAGTCGCCGAACGCGCCCGACAAATTGTCGCTGAAAGCAAAACCTATATGTACCAAGATGTCATTATCCGCGACTTACAAAGCTTTGCCGACAAAGCTGGTATTCGTATCGTCAACTTCAACTTCATTAACACCGACAGCAGCGATAATACCGCGCAGGCACCCGCCGATTCAGCTAATCCAGCTGGAGCCGATGCTGCACCCGATGGTGCTCCCCCTAGTCCCGATGGTCCAGCTCTAGCTGACCCGTCAGTTGGTCTTGGAGAGCCGGTTTCACAGCTCAAATCAACCACAGTTAATATCACGCTCGATAACCCTGTAAATTACCGCAATTTGTTACAATTTATCCACTATATCGAGCAAAACCTAACCAAGATGCAGATTTCCTCAATATCGTTATCTGGAGCCACCGAAAGTAGCTCGCAAGTAACGACCGACTCACTAACCATCGAGGTGTACATCCGCTGATGAAAAATTCAATATCACTCGATCAACTACTGGCTAGCTTTTATAAATTTATCCATCGCTATCATGTGGTTGTTTTCGTTATATTGGTGATCGGTGGTATGATTATCGTCATGTTTATGCTCAACAACACTATCCAGTCATCGACCGACGCCGATTTGATAGACGTCGGTCAGCCTCAGGCCAAATTTGACCAAGAAACCATCAAACAGCTTGAGTCTCTCAAGATGGACTCGGATAACACTGACGACCTCCGTTTTCCATCTGGTCGTATAAATCCATTTGTGGAGTAAGGTATACTGTAGGTATGTTGTTGCTTGGCTCTCGACTCATCAACACTCCGGTTATGGGACTGCAGACCGGTAGCGAGTTAGCTCGGACCAAGTCACCGGTGATCGACCCTGCTAATCTGACGATTTTAGCCTATGTCGTAGAAGGCCCTTTGCTTGGCAACTCTACCAACCTGCTGCGCATCGCTGACACTCGTGAATTAAGCGACGTCGGGTTCATCATCGATTCTAGCGATGAATTCGTCGAGCCCGATGATATTATCAAACTAGCCGAGATTTACCATTTGGGCTTTTCGTTGATGAATATGCCAGTCACCGACGAACGTCGCCGTCGACTCGGTAAGATCACCGACTACACCATCGATACCGACAGCTTCACGGTACAGCAACTGACCGTCAAACGCCCACTTTTCCGTCGTTTAAGCGACACCGAGCTTTTGGTTCATCGTTCGCAGATTATAGAAATCAACAACCAATCAATAGTCATCAACTCAGAAGCCGAGATCCCAGAGCATACTCGCCTAACCGCGCCCGGATCTTACGTCAATCCGTTCCGCAAAGAAAAAACTATCGCCGACTCAGTTGTTCGACATGACTGATTTGATGTCGTCGTAGCTAAAGCCTTGACGTGCCAAATACTGCATCAGCTTCTGGTCGTCGGGATAACGTCGACGCTTTTTGGCAATAATCTTGGCTAGCTCATCTTCATCACTCCGCCCAGATTGATCGATGGCCAATTCGATTACTGTTGCTGGCACGCCTTTATTGGCCAGCTCACTACGTAGCTTGCGTAAGCTACTACCCTTGGTTTGATTACGATTTTCTACCCACCAAATCGCGAACTTCTCGTCATCGACGTAACCTTTGTCTATCAGCCGACTCAACACCCGTTCGGTTAAATTCGGCGCATAACCTTCCCGCTCACGAATCTCACCAGTACGTTTGGATTTATACTTGGTACTGAGGGTTTTGCGGTATAAATAATCTCGCATTTCACGGATGCTGCGCGGCCGATTCAGTGAGTACTCCAAGGCTCTAGCATATAGTTTGCCAAACTGGCTCTCCTCTTCGAGGCTGGCTAGTTCAGTTTCGTCTATCTCTTTTCCTACCTTGACGCCTAAATCGGTCACCTGGGTGATATCGAGGCTAAATCGATACTTGCCGTCAATCGACACGTTAATACGATCGGGGTTGCGTATTTGGGCGCTCAGGCTGGTGATTTTCATAAACTAGCCAGAATCCGCTTAGTTATTGGGGTAACATCTAGTTCAGTAACTTGCTGTCTGGTAAAGTAGCCTACTTCACTGACTTCATGCTCATCAATAGTTAAGTCAGCCCCACTGTCTAGCCGTCCGGTATAGACATGAGCGTAATATTTATAAAGTCGACCATCGCCATCGGCTTGAAAATAAAAGCTATCGTGCTGTTGCAGATCGATGCCACCTATACCAAGCTCTTCACGCAGTTCTCGCTTAGCGGCTCGGTCGGCAGACTCACCCACATCGATATGCCCACCGGCTGAAACCTCCCAGTAGCCAGGGTAGTTTGGTACTGAAGCCGACCGTTTCTGTAACAAATAACGCCTGTCCCTACTAACCAGAACAATGTAAACGGTGTTTCTGATCAATTCGTCGCGAAAAGCCTCCATCATATCGGCTAACCCGACATAATTTCCAGATTGATCGACTATCTGCACTAAGGGGTCTGTCGCCACAACTAACCCTCGGCGCTAGCTAAAGGCTGCCGATCGCCAAATAGACGTTGCCTAATCTGACTCAAGCCATCAGTAATCTTATCTGGATTATTGTCAACAAACTCGACTAATTCATCTTGTGATATCCACTTTACTTCAGTAACTTCTTGAGGTTGCAGCCTAAATTGTATGCTGTGCGGTATCGTAGCGGTATAGATTTTAGTAAACCGATCCACCTTGTAGTTGCGGTCAACTGAACTCGACCGATAGTAGCTAACTTCGGCTAGCTGAGCGGTTATACCTACCTCTTCGAAAAGCTCACGCTCAGCTGCCTCGAGATAGTCCTCCCCTTCATCAACATGCCCAGCCGCCGAGCTATCCCAGCAACCCGGAAACAAGTCCTTGGTTGTAGTTCGCTTTTGGATGAGCACCAAGCCATCTTCATCAAATAATACGACTCTCGCTATCCGGTGCAATAAAGCCTGTTGGTAAATATCAGCCTTTTTGCCACCTCCAATCGGTCGATCGTTTTCGTCTACTAATTGTACTAACGGATCAGCCATGACTTAACTGTCAGCTTCGGCTACTTTTTCACGAACTTTTTGTTCGATCTCGGCTAGTACTTCTGGATTTTCAGCTAAGTATTTCTTGGTAGCTTCGCGTCCTTGGCCAATCTTGGCGTCATTGTAGTCAAACCAGGCACCAGCCTTACCGACGATACCATGTAGTACCGCTAGATCGAGCACGTCACCAGTCTTGGATATGCCTTGGTTGTACATGATGTCGAATTCAGCGATCCGAAACGGTGGCGCAATCTTATTTTTGACGATCTTGACCTTGGTGCGGTTACCGATGATGTTGTCGCCCTCTTTGATTTGGCCAATCCGGCGAATATCGGCTCGCACACTGGCATAAAACTTCAGAGCGTTGCCACCAGTAGTAGTTTCAGGATTGCCAAACATAACACCGATCTTCATACGAATCTGATTGATAAATATCACCGTGGCATTTGACTTGTTGATAATGCCGGTCAGCTTGCGTAGCGCCTGGCTCATCAAGCGTGCCTGCAGTCCCATGTGGCTATCACCCATCTCACCCTCGATTTCTGCTTGTGGAGTCAACGCTGCTACTGAGTCGACTACAATCAAGTCGACAGCATTCGATCGAACTAGGGTCTCAGCAATCTCAAGCGCCTGCTCACCGTTGTCAGGCTGAGATACCAGCAGATTATCGGTGTCGACGCCGAGTTTTTTGGCGTAGTTAGGGTCGAGAGCGTGCTCGGCATCGATAAAAGCCGCTGTACCACCTTGCTTTTGAATCTCAGCGATAGCGTGTAGAGTTAGCGTTGTCTTGCCCGAACTCTCAGGGCCATAAATCTCGATGATTCGACCCTTTGGATAGCCTCCGCCTAAGGCAATATCGAGCGACAGTGAGCCACTTGGTATCAATTCAACATCGACTCGTTGACTCTCGCCGAGTCGCATAATTGACCCGTCACCAAACTGCTTGGTGATTTGGTCCATCGCTAGGCCTAGAGCCTTTAGTTTACCTTCATCAGCGGTAGGTTTTTCAGCCAGTTTCTTAGCGTCGCTTTTCTTCGCCATTTCAATCTTCCTCCTTGGTTTCCACTAACTAGTATAGCACGAGCAGACGAGTCAGAAGAGCGTATGTCGGCTTTTCCGAGACGACGTAGCGACAACCGTCGGCCTAGCGCCAGTCTCAGGTTCATCGGCCAGGTTTTCTCGGCGGTACTTTCGTAGTACAATGATAAACAATGAAACAATCTAGAGGCTTTACGACCATTGAAGTGATTACAGTGCTGCTGTTTGCTATCATCGCAGCCAGCCTTTTCTATACCCAACAAGCCGCCCTGCAGGCTGCTAGTCGTGACAATACTCGCAAGACAGCCATCAACGCTATTTATTACAACCTTGAGGAAGTATTTTATCGGCAAGTCAACTACTACCCACAGACGATTGACAGTAGCGACCTGCCAGCTATGGACCCAGAGCTACTTACCGACCCCGACGGCTACAAGCTGGGTGATAAGTTCTCAAACTATCAATACACCGCCAAAGACTGTGATCTAGACGGAAAGTGTCAGGGTTATCGGCTGACAGCCGACATGGAACGCGAAGCCGAGTACGTCAAGACTAGTCGTCACTAGTTTTCATAGTCAGCCGGCAAACCAGTGACTGGCCGGCCGTTTTTGAAGGCTTCAATCGCATTGTTCAAGGCGGCAATCTGTTTTTTCGGGTTATCGACATAGCTGAAGCGATAAGTCGTTTCGTTACCCTCAGTACTGAGACGGATGGTCCCGTAATTTAGAGCTGTTTGCAAAACACCAGTTTGCTGGTAGCTAGCGTCTTCAACGCTACCTAGGCTAACGGTTTGCTCATGCTTGGAAAATATACTGTGCTGAATCTCCTGGATAACACTTTCGTTGGTCAAATAAAAAGTATTACGTAAATATACCCAAACCGACAGATAACCACTGATACCAACTATCAATATCAAGCAGAGGGCTGCCACTGATAACGCCTCCATGCCAGTTGCTTCACCAGTCGCATCTTCAGCAATCATTGGATAGGTGATCATTCCCGCTAGCAATAAAGCAATAACAATAATTGATACCACTACTGGTATCAACAATCCAATTGGGTGACGACGAATGCTGACAATCACATACTCACCTTCACTAAGGTTTAACCCCGGATAGCGTCGACGCGACTCCTGGCACTTGTCTTTTAGCTCATCGCTCATCGGTTCAACAACTGGCTCGTACTCCCTAGTATGGTGCCTAACATCAGGCTCATTGCCGTATTGTGAGCGCATCCGTGGATCAAAATTATGGCCTTCATGCGACTCTGGGACAGCAGTTACATGAGAGTAGGGTCGCTCGGGTGGTGGCGGTGGTGCGGCATACAGCGGTTTACCGTCGGCGTCGTAGGCGACCGGCTTGGGTTGACTAGTCTGACTCCCCTGTGTCATGCCTACATTATAGCATGTGGCGATAAGTTAGTTTTTCAAATAACTAAACACTACCTACCTAGGTGTCGACGAGCCTTTTGCGTAACCAGACGGCCGCGTGGTGTTCGCTCAATGAAGCCAATCTGCAGTAAATATGGTTCGTAGAAGTCTTCAATAGTTGTTGCCTCATCGCCAGTTAAAGCGGCGATTGTATTTAAGCCAACCGGTCGATTGTCGTAAGTATCGATAATACTTATCAGCATTTGACGATCCGCCGGGTCAAGACCCAACTCATCGACTTCAAGTAGCTCCAAAGCTTGCTCGGTTACAACAGTGTCAATAATCCCGTCACCGTTGACATCCGCGTAATCACGAACTCGTTTTAGCAAGCGGTTAGCAATTCGTGGTGTCAGGCGAGCTCGGGTCGATAATAGCCTGGCTGACTCTTCATGAATCTTCGATTCTAGTATCGATGCCGCTCGCAAGATGATCTGGGCAATTTCATCATAAGTATAAAACTCAAGTCGATAAAGATGACCGAAGCGATCGCGCAGCGGTGCTGCCAAACTACCAGTCCGGGTGGTTGCACCGATGACGGTAAATTTTGGTAGATCGAGCCGAATTGATCGCGCTGCTGGACCCTTGCCGATAACTATATCGAGCTTGAAATCCTCCATCGCGCTATATAATACTTCTTCAACTGCTCGGCTCAGACGATGAATCTCATCGATAAATAAAATATCACCATCTTGTAAGTTGGTCAGGATGCTTGCTAAATCCCCAGCTCGTTCGATAGCTGGGCCACTGGTCACTTTCAGTCCAGCACCCATCTCGTTGGCGATAACAGTGGCCATGGTTGTCTTACCTAAGCCTGGTGGGCCATACAGCAATATGTGATCAAGTGGCTCGCCACGCTTTTTGGCTGCTTCAATCGCGAGACGTAAATTTTTCTTTAATCGCTCTTGACCAACATACTCATCGAAACGCTGCGGCCGGAGGGTGATCTCGATAATTTGCTCACTATCGTCATCGTCATGCGTGCTAGTATCTACAATTCGTTCAATTGCCATATCTTTAGTATACCAATCAACTAGTCAGCTGTCGCCGTAGCTACTATTTCGCGCCAGTCATAGCTAGCCGCCGGAACTATATTTTCCAGACCAGATAGTGGCACCCACTCAGCTTTGGCGGCATACTGTCTCTCGTGCTCATCAAAACCATCTGTGCTAATCTCTCCACTAACTGCTCGACATAGGTAGTAGATCATTACCGAATGCCAGGTCTCTTGTGGCTCACGAAAGGTCACTTTGAAAAAATTATCCCGAACTTTCAGTTGCTCGACTATTTCAACATCAATGCCGGTTTCTTCCTTGACTTCACGCACCAAAGCGCTATCGAGCTGTTCATCTAGATCGACCTTACCTCCTGGTAAATCATAGCCCCCTGCCCTATGCTGTGGGCTAAGTAGTATTTTGTCACCGTCAATCACTATGCCGTAGACGTGAATTCGCCACGAAATATCAGCTAGTGTCACTGGATGATAATTACCATCGATATCAACCGCCTGTACGCTCGGTGAACCAGCTATTCGATCACCGGCCATGACTTACCATTCAAATCTAGCTCGAGAATTGCTTGTAGCCGGCCCGTCACTGCTTCAGCGCCTCGGTGATGCGTTGACTGGTTGGCAACTTAGGGTCTATACCTTCGAGAGCTTTTGTAGCGTCGGCCAAACTGTAGCCCAGTGCCATCAGTGCCTCGAGAGCTTCGTCGTTGGTATTTAGTTCGACCTGAATCGGTTCATCAGACCGGCCATATTGGGTTGGCAAACCGACTTTATCGGCTAGATCAACCACGACACGCTCGGCAGTTTTCTTGCCAACACCACTGGCTTTTTGAACATAAGCCGCGTCGGAGTTAGCGATTGCGTTGCGAACCTGCTCAGATGCACCCAAGCTTAGTATCGCTAGGCCCGCCTTGGGCCCAACGCCCTGGACGGTAATCAATAGTTCAAAAAGTTTTTTGGCAGCCAACGACGAAAAGCCAAACAGCTCTTCGGCCTGTTCGCGAACGTGATGATAAGTATATAGCTTTATGTCGCTATCAAGCGTCGCTGCCTCATAATCACCGAGAGGCACGGCGACCTCATAGCCAACTCCCATGACGTCTACTATCAAGCTATTGTGGTGTTTCTCGGCAACCTGTCCTCTGAGATGGGCAATCATTGTATAGCTATTGTATCATTATTGGCGCTGACCGGGCGGACCGGGCTGGCCAGGCTCACCAGGACCGGGCCCTTGACCTGGGTTTGGACCTTCATCATCAGGTGGCGTACAGTCTTCAGTGTTACGAGAGTATTGATCGCTATCAAAATCAGCTTCGTCAATCTCAATCACTTCGCCAGTCGTCAGATCGCAAACCTCAATCATCACTGGCTTTTCTTCACAGTCCTCAAGGTCACGCGAGTGAATTCGCTCATTAAAGTCATCCTTATCGATTTCGAGAATCTTCATTGAGCGAGTGTTACAGACTTTGATTGGCTTAGGCTTCTGCGGTGTGCAAGTTTTGTCTGGTAGGGCACTAGCCAGATAATACTCAAAGTAAGTGCCCTCACGTATGTCATTGGTAGCAATACCATGATTACTGTAACAAGTGCTGCGCTGGACTACACTATTGGGCGCGGTAAACTTCTCATCGGCTTTACCGCTTAGAGCCGACAACATACTATTTTGCCAGATTGGACCAGCCATACCAGAGCCACCGTTGAGCATCGGCTGGTTGTCGTTGTTGCCAACCCAAACACCGACAGCTAGGCTCGGCGTGTAGCCAATAGTCCAGGCGTCTTTATTGTCATCGGTTGTACCAGTCTTGACGGCAGCGGTATGCCCTGGCACTGTCAGGCTAGAGCCAAATATTGGTGCTCGAGCGGTGTTGTCCGACAAGATATCTGATATCAGAAAGGCTCCACCCTCCGAAATAACTTCACGTGGCTTGTTGTCGGTAGTAAAGATTCGTTTGCCGAACTTGTTCTCAATCGACTTGATAATGCTAGTGTCGAACTGCTGCCCCTTGTTAGCAAAAGCAGCGTAGGCGTTGGTCATGTCGGTCAAGCTGGCCTCAGCCGAACCGAGCGCTAGCGACAATCCATATGAGTTATCTTCTTTTATGGTGTCGATGCCTAGCTGGCGAGCCATATCAACTGAATTAGCGATACCGTAATCTTCCATTACCTTGACGCTTGGTATGTTTAGTGACTGGCTGATAGCGCTACGGACTGTTACTTCACCACGGAAGCGCCGGTCGGCGTTTTGCGGCTGCCAGCCACCAATATTGATTGGCTCATCCTCGTAGACTGTCGCCGGTGTAATTACTCCTTGAGCCAAGGCGCCAGCATAGTAGATTGGTTTGAAGCTCGATCCGGGTTGACGCGCCGTCGTTGTCATATTTACCTTACCCCAATCGTCATTGCTGTAGTCGGCGCTACCTACCAAGGCACGAATCTCACCGCTTCGTGGGTCGATAGCTACTAAGCTAGCGTTTGAGCCACCGTTGGCACGGATAAACGCCATGTGATTATCAACGTTACGCTCAGCAGCTTCCTGTAGACTAACGTCAAGCGTGGTTGTCACCTGATAGCCTGAACGCATCACTTGCTCTGTACCGTAGCTGTCATAGAGCTGGCCGAGAACCATCTCGACAAAATGCGGTGCCCGTGAGGTGTTTTTATCTTGATCAGCGTAACTGAGTTTTTGCGCCAGAGCTGCTTCTTTTTGGTCGGCAGTTATATAGCCGTTATCGACCATCCGAGTCAGGACTGTGGTCTGTCGCTGCTTAGCGTATTCTGGGTTACCACTAATTGGCGAATAAGCGCTCGGTGCTGGTAGTAAGCCAATCAACATAGCGCTTTCAGCTAGGTCGAGTTCACTCGGCTGTTTGTCAAAATAGGTTTCAGCGGCGTCCTTGATGCCAAATGAATTCTCACCATAAAATACTGAGTTGAGATACATCGTCAATATCTCATCTTTGGTGTAATTTTGCTCAATAGCTATCGAAATAAATAGCTCTTGGTACTTGCGTAGTAGGCTACGCTCGTTGGATAGCAGGGTGTTTTTGGCTAGTTGCTGCGAAATGGTCGAACCACCGCCATAACCGGTGATAGCTGCTCGGGCAATACTGAAAATATTGAAACCACCGTGTTCATAAAAATCTTTATCCTCAGATGCTATTAGTGCTTCTTCAGTGTAGTCAGAAATATCATCGAGGCTGACTAACTCGCGATGTTCAGCCTTGCCAATGCTATAAAAAGTCTCACCATTACGGTCCTTAAAGACCACGCCGGTGTTGTTGCGATTCATCAGTCGCTCTTGATCGCGAATATCATTAGCATAATACAGGTAGGTTGCTATCGGAATGATAATCAAGACCGCTAGTATTGGACCAAGTATAATCGATAGTTTCTTCCAACGTGGCATCTTATGAAACCACTGCATGCGTCGTTTAAAAGACCGCTTCAGGCGGGTAGTCCTCGATATCTGTCGGGTATACTTACCCCTTCTCACTTGTTTCATCTTAGTCTATTTTACCATTTTTTGCTGATTGACAAATGCACACATGATCGCAGCAGCCAACGCATCAGCACAGTCATCGGGTTTCGGTACCTCTTTTAGCCCAAGCTGCAATCGAACCATCTCTTGAACCTGCTTTTTGTCGGCTTTGCCATAACCAGTCATCGTCTGCTTTATTTGTAGTGGTGTATACTCCTCGATAGTCAGACCGGCTTGCTGTCCGGTCAGCATCGCCACACCACGAGCATGCGATACACTCATCGCCGTAGTGACGTTTTGGGCAAAAAACAGCTTTTCGATTGCCATCATATCGGGCTTGGTCTCCGCAATAATCTCCGTTAAGCCATCGTATATCTCAGCTAGCCGCTCGGGTAATGGCGTGTGAGCCGGGGTACGAATCACACCAGCCGTCACTAAGCGCGTCTTGCCGCCACGGGCGTCAATAACCCCAAAACCAAGGATACCTGTACCGGGGTCGATGCCTATTATTCTCATATGACTATTGTACAGGAGGAGCTAAGCCCCTCCAATTATAGGCTCAACTTTTAGGTCGAAAAATCTGTATAATTTCGTAGCGCCACTCCCACCCGGCGTAGCCTAGGCCAAGCAGCATTACGCCGCCTAGTGCCCACCAGCCGACAAAAACCTTGGCCGTATCCGTTACTGGCTCGACAGGGAAATCAGCACCTGCCACTGTAGCGGCTGAACGAATCTTACGGCAACGATTGGTTTCTGGGTTGCGCTCCCAGCCTTGTTCACAAGCTTTGAGCGTGCTAGCAGTGCTAACAATCGACCGACAACGATTAGTAGCTGGGTTGCGATATTCATCAGAGTCACAAGGCACGAGCGTACTAGTGCTTGCTGTCAATGATTTACATCTGTTAGTTTCTGGATTGCGGTACTGTCCCGGCTTACACGGTGTTAAACTATTGCTAGCCGTAGCAATCAATTTACACCGTCCGGTTTCCGGATTGCGGAACTGGTTGGCATTACAATCGGACAACTCTTTGTCGACTGAGGGCTTATTACAGCGGCCAGTTTCTAGATTGCGAATATAACCGTCGTCGCATGGTGGGTAGGCGAGATACTGATTGGCTGCACCAGTTGTCAGTGCATATGTTTGTCGCCAAATATTATTGATTAACGCCCATGATGTATCGGGCTTCAAGTCAGAATATTCGGTTTGATCAACCTCATTTAAACCATCCTGACTGAGTAGATAAACTTTACTAGCACTCGTTTTGTAAATGCGTAGTTTGGTATCCTTTAGCTCAACCGTATAGTATTGCCCAGGTTCAAGCGTTATATCACCTAGCACCAAGTCAGTCGACGTCGAGTGGTCGGACGATATTATACAGCCCCCAATAAACAATGGCTGGTCGCTGCTATTATATAGTTCGATGAATTGCTCTTCTAGATTTGCCCCGACCTCAGATATTATCAAGCCTTGGCAATTATTTAAGGGCTCAGGCGGAGTCGAGCTACAGTTACCACTAATCTCATCGCGATACATTTCGTCGGGCACCGCATCACTGACGCCTTCAATGTTTAGACAAGCGTCGAACTTTTCGATGATTGGGTCAACATGGTATAAGCCACCGATTGGTACGTCATTAGTAAAGTCGATGCTGTTTTGTTTGCTGTCTTGGTGCCAGCTGTAGTCCAACCACTTGCGCGCTAGCAAAAAACCCTCATCGTGCGTCGGGACCGGCTCACCCTCAACTACTGTTGTCGCGGCTCCCCAGGCCAAGCCACTGACAAGCTGTCCGTTATGATTGGTAATCAATAGTCGACCACCGCTATTTGCTAGAGCCGTTTTGAATACTCCGCTAGACTCGAAGTCAGGATTGGCCGTCATAAATTCGTTGGATACAAATAGCAAATAAGCACCCGGTTCGACGACTAGCCTCATCCCAACCGTTAAACCACTCGGTGTAAATTCGGCCAAGCTAGACAGCTTGGTATTGCTATCTGGCACTGCTTTAGTGTAGTACAAGCCCCAGTTGGTGATATCGATAGGCTCTGAGCTGTTGTTTCGCAATTCAATTAACTCAAGACTCGAGCCGCCTACACCTGGTGCTTGTAGCTGAACCCGAGTAATCACCAGTCCGTAGTACTGCACTGGCTGCGGGAGATTGTCCAGCGGTACGTCTTCGCTATCTTCGGCCAGCTGATCAAGCTGACCTAAATCGTCCGTTTGATTATCATCAATGGTCTTGAGTAACTCGGCGGTTTTGCTGGCGCTTGTCAGTTCGGCTCCGGCGTCAACCTCAGTGGTCGCGCTACTAATAGATAGTGGCTCAATTAATTGGCTTGTTTGATCATCAATTTCCGGCTGTTCATTCGATTCATCAGTTGACATCTCGGTAGTATCAACAACCCCAGTCGCTACCGTGGCATGTACCGATGGTACAGGTAGGCAGAGTAAGACATAAGCTAGCACTAGTAATCCGCTAAACAATCGTTTTACTAGATGAGTCATAGTCTACACCTCCACTATGATGCAGATAGTATACTCCTATGCCTAGCAGCGTGCAACTATACGTCGAGAGCTATATCGGCGTTAGTATGGATCGCCGTCACGTCGTCGAGATCTTCGACCGCCTCCATGATACGGATGATCTTACTAGATGTCTCGCTATCTTCAACCGGTACCATACTGTCGGCTACATACTCTAGCTGAGCATCAGCCACCTCTAGACCAGCGTCAACAATAGCCTGACGGACAGCGTGCAAATCTTTCATATCGGTATAAACAGTAATTTCGTCATCTTCATCGACAGCATCTTCGGCACCAGCGTCAAGTACCGTCAGTAGAGCATCTTCACCAGTTGCCTTAACTTGAATAACTCCCTTGCGGCTAAACTGAAACATCACCGAGCCAGCGTCAGCCATCGTACCGCCACTTTTGGTCAAGGCCGTCCGAACTTCAGGGAAGGTTCGGTTGCGATTATCGGTTGCAGTCTCGATAACAAAAGCTACGCCACCTGGCCCATAACCTTCGTAGGTAATCTCCTCGAGTACGGCGGCGTTTTTGTCACTGGCTCGTGCGATTGCCCGCTCAACATTTGCATTTGGCATATTGGCTTGCTTAGCTTTTTCGATTGCTAGCGCGAGACTTGGGTTCATTGCCGGATCGGTTCCCTGCTTGGCAGCTAGAGCAATCATGTTGCCAATACGAGTGAATATCGCGCCGCGCTTAGCATCATTGGCACCTTTGTCACGCTTAATCTTGCTCCACTTGCTATGTCCAGCCATATTAGTCTCCGTACTTAATCAGTAATCGTTAATTTTATTATACCATCGATAGTCTAGCTCGCTAGTAGCTACGGTGTATGGCGCAGATTCCACCGCTACCAAACTCGTCAAAGCCTGGAGCGCAATCACCAGCATAAACCGGTAGCCAGCGTATGCGAAGCGAGTGCTGACCGCCGCTATTGGTGAAGAAACGTATATAAGGACCACGTACTTTGAACTTGCTACCTAAGCTATCGGTTCGTTCGACTATAGCGTGTTTACCTTTTAATGAAGCTGAGTCTTGCGCTAAACTGCCGAGGTCAGACGCGTCATAACTGACATTGCTGGCATAGCCACTATCGTCCTGTTGCCAGCACTCACCAGCGGCAAACCCATCAGCAGCTGGAAAGTCAGCCGTCGACGAACCCAGGCAAGAGTATCCGGGTGAAAAAGTATTCCCGAGGGTCAACGCAATGTCGACCTGCTGTGTCCATTGATTGATTAAAGCCCGCTGGGCAGATGCCTCGGCTCGCTTGGTCACACCGTTATAGGCTACTACTGTAATGCTGGCTAAAATAGAGATTACGACTATTACAATCAGCAGCTCAATGAGCGTGAAACCAGCTCGCTTGTTCATGTCCTTGATTATAACATAAGCGACACTAGCACTTACTCAATTATATTGCTTGATCGTAGACTATAGCCAGTTGTACGCCATAGCCACCAACATAACAAACCGATTGTAACGTAGATTACACCCACCATCACAAACGATACATCGCCATCCATCTGAGCCCACGATAGCTGCGAGGTAGTTGTCGCTACCGCCACCATGTAGTCCAGCAACAGCTGGGTTGGCCAGCCAACTAGCCAGATTATGGCAGGTACTAAGTAGCCGATTAGACCCGTCAACCAAGTCATTATCATAGCCAGTGGCACTAGTGGCAAAACCAAAATGTTGGCTATCACAGCGACATTTGATATCTGACCAAACGAATACATAAGCAAGGGTGCAGTTGCAATTTGGGCTGATACGGTTTCGCCTAGCACTTGTCGAACATTTCCTGGTGGTTTATCGCCGAAGAAATAGGCCTGTAGTAGTGGCGCCAATATCATCACGCCGGCAAAGGCCGCAAAACTCAGCTGCCAACCCAAGTTGCCCCATACATAGCTTGGGTCAACCAACCCAGTCACAGCGGCAGCAAATACTAATAGCGTAACCGGGTGAAATTTACGTCCAATATACCAGCTGCCGAGAGCCAAACCAGCAATCAATCCAGCACGCGACATACTGGGGCTGAGCCCAGTCACTGCTATGAAGCTAATTATCAATAAGCTCGACAAAAACACCGTCAAGTAGCGAGATCTGCGAGCAAATAATCGCTTCACCAGGCGCACTAATATAGTCAGGTTGTAACCACTCGCTACTACAATATGCGTCAAGCCAGCGACTCGTAATGACTCGTCGAGTTCCGGCGGCAAACTACGCCGTTGGCCTGTCAAGTAGCCCATACCAAGACTGGCTGCTGGCTCGTCGATACCAAGCCGGACTTTGTCACCAAAATCTTCACGCACCCTTAGGGCAATGTCGCCCGGCTGTGGTCGCTTAACTGATACAATCTCCGCTTGATATATACTACCGGCAAAACTTCCAAATCCCGACTCCAGCTGACCCGTCAATTCCACCACGTCACTACGTCTAATAGTATTAGGCTGATTAATTGTCACCCATAGCCTTCCAACCAAGCTATGATTTTGGTATTTAATGTCGCCGAGTCTTAGTCTAGTTTCACCCCGATTACCCAACTCAACATCTTCGCTGACTGTACCGACTAACGTAACTGTTTTACCGTATAGCGGCTGGTACTGTTGCCTATCGAGCTGATCAACACCACCACGCCACAAGCCGACTATTAGTCCAGCTAGCATAGCCAAGGCCAGCAACCAGGCTGTTCGCCGCCAATAAGCCAAGCCAAACAGTCCGCTGGCTATCAGTAACCAAGCCGATGAAACAAAATAACTCGCAATCGGCTGCTGGCTCAATCCAAGACCGAGCACAACACCGCCACATGCCAAGGTGAAGTGCCAAGTTTCATGGACATGAACCTTGAGCCGCCACCAGTTCATGGCTTCATTATACTCTTGGCGTATAATGAAGCCATGACGATGCGTGTTTATCCAGATAGTCAGAGCCTAGCAGTGGCTGCTGCCAAGCAAACCATCACTTTGTTAAGGCAAGCAATCACCGATACAGGCAGTGGTATCTGGGTGCTAGCTGGCGGCTCGACACCACTCGAGGCTTACCAGGTTATTGCCGATAGATATATCGATGCTATTGATTGGTCTAAAGTCACTATCCTACTTGGTGACGAACGGATTGCGCCACTCGACTCAGCCGATTCGAACTGGCACCAGATCGAGCAGGCCCTACTGCGACAGATTTCTAAAGCCAACCTGTTGCGCCCGCGCAGTGACCTACCTCTAGCTGAGGCAGTAGACGACTACAGATTAACCCTCGAGCAATTAACCAGTAACGATGAAGGTTACCCGATATTTGATGTCGTTTGGCTCGGCGTCGGCGACGACGGTCACACCTTATCACTATTTCCTGGCCATCCACAACTCGATGATGCCACCACCTTAGTTTTGCCAGTCGAGGATTCGCCCAAGCCACCCAATCAACGACTTACCCTTGGCATCGGTGCCCTCAAAGCCAGCAAACATCTGCTAGTTCTGGCGAGCGGCCATGCCAAATCTGAGACTATCACCAAAGCCACAGAGTCAATTGACCTGCCAATCGCTCGCGCCGTTAAAGCCGTCAATGAATCGGGCGGTCAGGTGACTTGGCTATTCGACAAAGCAGCCGCCAGCCAACTGCCATAGAAAAACCCCCATGCAAGATGGGGGCATTTCTATGGAGGGTCCACCGGGACTTGAACCCGGGACACCCTGCTTAAAAGGCAGGTGCTCTAACCAGCTGAGCTATGGACCCATAGTTTAAATCAGCTTTTCTAAGATAGCATTATAGAGGTGTTTCGTCAATACGAGTGGCTATTTTCGACGGCTAGACGTCGCGCTTTTACGATGATAAACCACGTCGATCAGCGCCAAAACTATACAGACTGTGATGATAACCGAGTCATACGGCAATAGCTGTAGAACTATCTGACTGCTGGTGTCGTCTAACACCACGGCGTTGGCAAATGCGCCATAGGTCAGCATGACGGTCAACGCAGCGAACACTAGACTACTATAGGCTTGATGAATCATCGAATGTGCTTTGCTTGAGCGTATCATGACTATCAAGGCTGGAAGTAGTGTCAGCGCAATCGCCAATACACTATGTAGTGGTGGCTTGACAATCACTAGGCCAGCTTCAGCTACAATCGGGGTCAAGCTATCGGTCCATAGTTTTGCTAGCACCGCACCAGCCGTTAATCCCAGAGCCGGCATGCCGATATGTCGCCGACTGACAAAAAACAGCACCGCTAAGCCCAAGAAATACAAACCAAGCACAATCAAAAAAGTCATATCCACATTGTACCAGCCAAACAGTCGGTCTAGCTATCATAAAATGCTCAAGCATCGACCAACTTTCCCATTCAAACAAAAATCAAACACAAGGCTATACCACAAATGGACGCGATCGCGTCCATTTGTGGTAATAACTGACGATTGGCTATGGCGTCAGCTTGGGCGACTAACGATTGTAGTCGGCTGGCTACTAGGCGCCAATCTTATCTTTTTTCGGTTTGCGCTTGGCGTTTTGCTCGAGATATTCGATAATTTTTTCGGCGACGTTGCGACCGGTTACTAGCTCCGGTGTCTTGATACTGGCGCTCGAGTTGACCTCTAGGACTAGTGGTCCACGATCCGAACGCATCATGTCAACGCCACATATCGGTAACCCCATCGCTTTGGCAGCCTTGATAGCGGTCTTGCGCTCTTCTTCGGTCAGCTTGACAGCGACGCCTTCCCCGCCCTGGTGAGTATTGCTACGAAAGTCACCATCGAGACTTTGGCGCTTGATGCTTGCTACAACACGACCACCAACTACCAAGGCTCGGATGTCGGTTCCGGCTGATTCTTTGATAAACTCTTGGACCAAAAAGTTGACGCTTTCGACATAAAAAGCCTGCATAACAGCTTTGGCTGCCTTGGCGGTTTCTGCTAGCACTACGCCATTACCATGCGTACCACGCGCCACCTTTATAATCAGTGGTGCACCACCAGCAAGATCGATAATGTCATCGAAACTGGCTGATTCGCGAGCGAAGACAGTTTTAGGTATACCGACACCAGCCTTAGCTAGTACTTGATAGGCTCGTAGCTTATCACGTGATCGGTTGATAGCCAGACTACCGGCTGTCGTGTACGAGCCTTGCGACTCAAACTGTCGGACTATAGCGGTACCGTATTTGGTGTAACTCTGAGCAATTCGCGGTATGATAGCGTCAAATTTCTCTAGGCTGGTACCCTTGTAGCGAACTACGTTATTATTGGCTTCAATCGCTGTATAAGCGTCTTTGTATTTGATTACCTTGACCTCGTGACCGCGTTTGACAGCCTCCTCTTTGAGGCGTTTGGTGGTGTAATTACCTGGTCCATTTGATAAAATTGCAATTTTCATATTCAATTTGCCTTTTCTGTATTATACTCTTCCTCTAAATCTTGCTGGTTGATACCATCTCCGGGTATGCTGCAGTCGACAACAAAATTGCCATTCAGTATACGACGCCCAATCAGGATTGGATAACGCTGCGTTGACCGGTCAGACAAAGTAAACTGCCCTGTCAACGCGACTCCGGCAATTACAACAGGCAATTCAACCACGTAGCGATCTTCTGGTACGCCATTTGAGCTCTGCACGGTTCGCCTGCCAATGATGGGTAGCGTAATAGTGTCACCAGTGAAGTCAGGGTGGCCCTCGCCCAGTAGCTGAAAAGATACCTTGTCACCGTCAGCTACAATATTGCTAGCCCACAGCGCCGAAGTCCGAGCACCACTATCGACTCGCGCTGCCACATGCTCCTTGATAGCAGTGTAGCCAAAGTCGACTAAAGCAGTCGCCCCGATGGTAACCTTATGATCTTTATTTGTAGTTGTCATTCGCTGTATAATAGCATAATTTACTATGTTTGACAAGTGTTGAACTTGATATGCTAGACTAGTTTTATGCTCAGTAAGCTAGCTATTCGTCAACTCGTACTCGATGATCTTCCCCTGCTCGAGTCTGACTTTCCGGCACCAGCTCTTATTAGTTACCGACAACAACTAAACAGACAATCGGCTGACGGTTACAGCCTGTTTGGTATTTTTGTAGACGATCAGCTAGCGGGAGTTGCTCACGTCCGACGACAAGGACCGTATGAACCAGCAGTTTATCAATACTCATCACGGCCAGAGCTTGGCAATCTCTACGTCATACCCGCTTACCGTGGCCATGGCTTAGCCGAGCAATTGATTCAGGCGATTGAGTCAACTCTAGTAACTGAAGGTTATCGATCACTAGGTCTAGTGGTCTCTAGTTTAAATGCTCCAGCCCGTCATCTGTACGAAAAACTTGGCTATCACATCGATCGAAGCTTTCCAGCTCGACCTAATAAAAATGAAGCTATAAGGCTATATTACAGCAAGCAGCTGACCTAACCTTTGTCAGCTTCGCGACGGATTATCCAAATAACGACTAGGATAATAATAATGCCAATCAGGGTCAAAAATAGCGAGGTGAAGTCACGGAACATCCAGAGTATAGCGAGTGTGACACCAGCCGCACCCCAAATAGTAACCGTCCGCCACGACATCGCTAAACCAATCAATAGCAACAAGCTATGCTCGATTATAAACAGCACCTGGTACCAAATACTGTCTCCAGCTAGCGCGTAACCCAATCCAAACACCGACAACAGCGAGAGTCCAGTATAGCCGTAGGCGACTGCATTCTGTCGTCGACCAGCTGTGTGCTCGAGATAGCCTAGCAGCCAAACCACCAAAGTCCACCAGTAAATATAAAACAGCATCGACACATCAGCCACGCCAAGTGCAAATAGCCGTTGTGTGGCGATAGTGATCAAGATTGCGCCAAATAGCGAGCTAGCCGAAACGTTGAAACGATGTCGGTTGGCTACTACCAAGCTACCGCCAATTATCATCGCTAGCATTGCCAAGCTAGCATAAGCACCTTCTGATGCCAGGCTGAATACCCCGAACAATGCACTGGTGCCGACGGCACTGGCCAGACAGACATTGCTCAGACTGGTTGCTTTGGTATTACCAAAGCGTAGTAATAGATGACCGCTAGCGAACAGCACGGTGCCAACAAAAGCTAAAGCACCGGTGATTTCAGCTGTATCAAGATCCATTTGATCTAATATCGCTCGGATTACGCCTAATAGGGCAATGTTACCGACTATCGCTACCCAAGGTCGACGATCACACCATGCTAAGGCGTAGTACATCGCCGCTATGAGCGCAAGGCCACCAATTTGCGTCGCCATATTATCAGTAATTAGCAGGTTAATGGCGGCTATAGCACCGATAATGCCGATGCTGATTTGAAAGTAGAGTCGCTCAGCCAAGCCAACCGCCACTTCACGCCAAATTCGCCAACCAGTCAGTAGCAACATTGTTTCAATATAGGCCCAGGCATAGCTATTTGAGGTCGCCTGATCAATAAAGTGATAAACGGCTAGTCCAGGCAAAAATACCAACGCAGCCGTCGCCATATAAGCTAGTTCTTGGCGTCGAAGCAACCAAGTGCTAACTAGACTAGCTAGAACGGTTAGGCTCAGCGTACCCAGTGCAACTTGCTCCGCCAGCTGATTATTGTCGACGCCCACTACCAGCAAAACCGGTGCCAGCAAGGTTAGGCTTAGACCAAACCACA
>CAZNOD010000002.1:0-8712 GCA_964574585.1 uncultured Candidatus Saccharibacteria bacterium
TCGAGATTAGCGCTCGCTAACTCCATCTGAGCAGTTAAATCTTTGACTAGGTTGGCGTACTCGTCTTTGGGTATCTTGTTGAGATTGAGCTTTGGTGTCGTAGTTTCTTTTTGCGGTATGATAGCCCGCAGACCTTCATCAACCGCCTTGGCTACACTGCTAGGGGTAATACCGTGTTGCTGATTGTAGGCTTGCTGAATCGAACGACGACGGTTTGTTTCATCGATTGCTAGTTGCATCGATTTTGTGACGCTATCAGCATACATAATTACCTGCCCCTGTTGGTGTCGAGCTGCTCGACCAATCGTCTGGATCAACGATTGGGCTGAGCGCAAAAAACCCTCTTTATCAGCATCGATGATCGCCACTAAGCTAACTTCAGGTAAGTCCAAGCCCTCTCGCAGCAAGTTTATACCAACCAGTACGTCATAAACACCCAGACGCAAGTCACGCAGTATGTCGCCCCGTTCCAGCGTATCAATTTCGCTATGAATATAAGCTGTCTTGATGCCGATTTCCTGCAGGTGAGTCGACAAGTCCTCGGCCATCCGCTTAGTCAGAGTCGTCACCAGTACGCGTTGGCTAGCCGCTGTGCGTTGACGAATCTCGTCAATCAAGTCATCGACTTGGCCATCGCTAGGTCGAATATCAATTTCTGGGTCGAGTAGGCCAGTTGGACGAATCACCTGTTCAACTGGTTCGGGGCTGCGCGCTAGCTCGTAATCGCCAGGGGTAGCCGAGACGTAAATAACTTGATTGAGGTGGCGATTAAACTCATCAAAAGTTAACGGTCGATTATCGAGCGCACTCGGTAAGCGAAAGCCGTGCTCGACCAGCACTTCTTTACGTGCGCGATCACCGTTATACATACCACGCACTTGCGGTAAGGTGACGTGACTCTCGTCAACAAACAGCAAAAAATCATCGGGAAAATAATCAAGAAGTGTCGCCGGCTGCTCGCCCGGTTCACGATTGGTTAGGTAGCGACTATAATTTTCAATACCTTTGACAAACCCAGTTTCTTCGAGCATCTCGAGGTCATATTTGGTACGCTGAGCCAGACGTTGAGCTTCGAGATACTTATCTTGCTTCTCGAACCAAGCCAACCGTTCATCAAATTCGGCCTTAATACCATCGATTGCCCGAGTAATTTTTTCTTTAGGCGTAACATAGTGTGAGCTGGGGAATATTTTGACAAATTCTGGCTGACCAATAATCTCACCGGTTAGCGGGTCTATGTTGGTTATTCGGTCGACTTCATCACCAAAAAACTCGATTCGATAGGCGCTATCCTGCCCTGCTGGAAACACATCGACCACATCACCCTTGACCCGAAATGTGCCACGTGCAAAATCGATATCATTACGCTGGTATTGGATGTCGGTCAACTGACGAATAAACTTATCCTGTAAGCGACGCTCGCCAAGCTTGACCCGGATAGACATGTCGGCGTAGTCATCGGGTGAGCCAATGCCATAAATACAGCTAACGCTCGCAACGATGATAGTGTCGCGTCGCGTCAGAAGCGCTGCGGTTGCCGCGTGACGTAAGCGATCAATCTCTTCGTTAATCTTGGAATCTTTTTCGATATACGTGTCGCTGCTCGATATATACGCTTCCGGCTGGTAATAGTCAAAGTAGCTAACAAAGTAATGCACTTCGTTGTCTGGGAAAAAAGCTTTGAATTCAGAAAATAACTGTGCCGCTAGGGTTTTGTTATGAGCTAACACCAGCGTCGGCACCTGGCGCTTAGCGATAATATTGGCCATTGTAAAGGTTTTACCCGAACCAGTCACACCTAGCAAGGTTTGCTCGGCTAAACCATTATTCAACCCATCCATCAATGCAGCGATAGCTTTTGGCTGGTCGCCGGTTGGTTGATAGTTCGAGCTGAGGTTAAACTTAGTCATCCTTATAGTATACTATGAATTATCCTACCCTAAACTAGCCGATTTTATGCTACAATCATAAGTAATATGCAAAATCCACAAAACAAACAATCCGAAACCCCACTCTGTATACCGCGCGACATCATGATGCAAGCCGCAATGATGCGATTAGGTAGCATCGACGACCAGATCCAAGCTGGCTACGAAATACTGCGTAAGTACCATCGAACAGTTACTATTTTTGGCTCGGCAAGACTTGAAGAAGACAGCCCGTACTATCAAGCAGCCTATGATACTGCCTACAAGCTAGCTAAAGCCGACTACGCGGTAGTTAGTGGTGGCGGTCACGGTATCATGGGTGCGGCCAACAAGGGAGCGCGCGACGCTGGTGGCGACTCGATCGGCTTTAATATTCACCTTCCACACGAACAAACTCTCAACGAATACACCACAGACGCTTATGCCTTCAGCCACTTCGCACCACGCAAGATTGTCATGACGATGTTTGCCAACGCTTATATTTATTTCCCAGGTGGTTTTGGTACGCTCGATGAATTAGCCGAAATTATTACACTAGTGCAGACCGGTAAAACCACCAAGGCTCCACTGATCCTCTACGGTAGCGAGTTCTGGGATGATCTCGACGACATGATTAAACAGACGATGCTCGATGACATGAAGCTGATATCCAACGGTGACGAGCAACTCTACACCATCACCGATGATGTCGATGAAGTAGTTCGCTTAGTCAAAGCCAACCAAACCTACTGCGATCACCCGACGCCAAACATCGAACTCGAAACACCGCGCGACGCCAAAGCAACGTAGCCAAGCAAAAAGCCGCTTTATCAAGCGGCTTTTTTAGCTGTCAACGATCAGACTATTGCTTAAACTCGGTTACCCGGTAATCTTCGGGGGCCTTAGCTAGCCAGTCTTCAAGCTGAACTCGAGTCTGCAAACCTTCTTGAGCGCCAATTTTTTGTACCACATTCATGCTGTTGATTGGTGCCCAGGTCAGAGCCGTATCGAGTGATTCGCCCAGCGCCAAAGCAGCGGTTAGGGTTGAAGCAAAGGCATCGCCGGCGCCAGTGCGCTCAAACGGTGGTGCAACGTCTGGGTAGTTGGGCATGAATTTGATACCATCACCCTCTGATGCGTAGGCACCGTCGGCACCATCAGTCACGACAGCTACCGTCACGCCAAGATCGTGCAATGCTTGGATCAACACACCGACATCACCACGATCCTTGCCAGTGACCTGAGCTGCCTCTTCACGGTTCATGATAACGACTTCGGCGCGCTTATAAAATTCAGCTAGCTTTTCGGCACCCCACATCAAGTGGTACATACCAGGCTGGAATACTAGTTTGATATCGGGATTGGTTTTTAGGTAGTGCAGAATAGACTGATGCAGTTCCCATGTGTCCTCTCCTAGCACACCCAAATACAGCCAGTCAGGCTTAACTGCTGGATCAACCCACTGATAAGAAAAGTCTTCAAAGCGCTGCAACTTAGTACGGTCAGCACCGTAGCGTAAAACGTAGTGATAGTTGGATTTTTGATCCTGATCAACGACTATACTATCGGTGCCCACCCCTTCTTGTTTGAGGTACTCGATCATATCTTTACCGACTTCATCACCACCAACCCAAGTCATCAAATCAGCCTGTAAGCCAAGCCGGGCAAGCGACACGGCAGCGTTGGGACTACACTCGTTCACCTTGAGAACGTCGACACCGTCGTAAGGTAGCTTAGCGCCGAGTTCTAGAGTAATACGCTTGTAGCCAGCTTCGTCAGTCTCGAGTCCGACATGGTCTTCGGTCAACTGGATAAAGGCATTGGTATTGATGTCGCCGACACATAAAATGCGTGGCGCTTGACTGGTGTTTTCTTCAGACATTTTATCTCCTTTGTCTTGTTCTATATGTTTTATTGGACTAACTAAATGTTCGCCAGCTAGCCCAGCCTCTTCAGCTAATTGATGGACTAGCAGGTTATCGGTTCGGTCGTGTTCAGCGTAACGGCGGACAAGCTCGGCCCTTAGTCGGCGTTCGGCCTGATCATTGTTGTGATCACCGAGCTTGATATCTTGCTCGATAATCGCTTCAATATCCTGCCGGTTAAGCGAAATCGGCGTATCCTCAACTAAAGCAATCACGAAGTCGGTGTCGTTGAGTATTTCGTCACCACGACCAGCCTGGACAGCTGCTATCAAAGCGTTGTACAGCTCGGCAGGCGTTGTGTCAGCCGGCGATAAACCTAGGTCACGCATCACGCGATGTGATCGCTCGGCAATATCAGCAATTAGCCGCGTATCAATGCCGGCTTGACCACTAGCCTTCTCTAATTGGGCGATATTATAGACAAACAGCGGGTGGTCGTGTCCCATCAATTTGGCTAGAGTTGACATCAGCGCTCCACCGGTTTTTCATCGAGCGGCATGTCGTGCAGCTCAACACCTTTATACAAAATTGCCTCCTTGGCACCAATCTTGGTGACAACTGAAGTCGAGTTGGCGCTAGCGAAGATAATTGACTCGCGTAGCGACTTACCCTGGGCCCATTGACTCAAGAAGCCTGAACCAAAGGCATCCCCTGCACCAGTTCGATCGACGACTGGAACGTCTTCGTACATACCGGCGCGGATAATTGTCTTACCGTCACTAGCTACTACACCGTTCGGACCATCGCTGACAACTACTGTTGGCACAAGGTTAAGGCCGTGTAGCACTAGCTCCTCGAGATCTTCACCTTCTACAATCATTTTCATTTCTTCTCGGTTAACCAACAAGACATCAACGTCCTCTAGCAGGCCCTTAAGCTTGTCGATTTGCCTTAACTCACCTTTGCCCGGATTGAACATAATCTTCATACCTTGTCGCTTGACTTCAGTAAATATCTGATCAATAGTGTCCATTTTGCCGGACATTGCTGAAATATATAACCAATCGGCGTTGACTTGTGAAAAGTCGTAGTCGTTTATATTGTAGTGAGTTGAAGCGCCACGATAGGTCAGGATTGTCCTCTCACCAGTCGGCGCTAGCAGTAGGACCGAATAGCCGGTATTGTACTTCTTTGAAACCGCTACTCGACTAGTGTTTACGCCCTCCTTATCGAGATCGGCCATAACAGCCTGCCCAGCAGGGTCGTCACCGATTGCTCCCATAAATTCGGCCTCTAGTCCTTGTCTGGCAAATGTTACAGCAGCGTTAGTCGCGCCACCACCAGTGCTGAAGGTAATCTTGTTGACATCGGCCTTGGCGCCAAGGTCTAGTCGCATATAGCAATCTTCGGGATTTTCGCATACCGCTGCAAACTCGTCGCTCTGACTCAAGAAGACATCTTGAACTGCCGCACCGATTGTTAGAATTTTTGTCATTTATTTTACCGCCTTTCCTGCGCTACCGAATGCCGTGATTTTTTCTTCAACTACTGCCTGAACTGCTGTATAAACCTCGGGCATTAGCTTGACTACCGCGTACTCGTCGGGGTTTTCAGCCAACACTTTTTCGAGTGTTTTTCGGAATACATAGCGCATATCACTGTTGATATTTATTTTGGTGACACCAATTTTGGCCGCCTCTTCAAAGTAGTGCAGCGGTGTACCTGATCCGCCGTGCAGGCTGATGTTAGTGTCAGGGATTGCTTGATGAATCATCTCCAACAATTCGAGATCGAGTACTTTTGGTACTGGATATTTACCGTGCAGATTTCCAATTGCCGCTGCAAAGGTATCGATACCAGTGGCTTCTACGAAGTGACGCGAACCTTCTGGGGTACTAAAGGTCTTTTTGATTTCCTCATAGTCGATATCTTCGGTGTGTAAGTTGCTACTGCCGCCAAAATAGTGTGGCTCGCTCTCTACCAAGGCCCCAGTAAACTTAGCGTAATCGACCACTTCTTTTGTCTTGGCGATAATCTCTTCTTCAGAGGCATCTTTATCAGCTTGCGATATATCGATATGAATAAACTCAAAGCCGATATCGATTGCTTTCTTGCAAGCTTCGACCGACGGGCTGTGATCTAGGTTTAGATACACTTCGATGCCGTATTCATCGCGGTAGTTGTCAACCATGTCGCGAATATTCTCTAGCCCCATGGCGTCAACTTCACCCTGACTAACTTCAATCATAACTGGTGACTCGAGCTTTTGAGCGGCACGAGCAATCGCAATCAAGGTCTCCTGGTTGTCGATATTAAATGCGCCGACTGCGAAATGTTGTTGACGAGCCCGCTGCATTAAGTGTCGGGCGTGCAGGGTACGGTCTCTAATCTGGTTGATTGATAAGCTCATCTAAAATCCTTTCTTGTATTGTGGTCGGCTAGCAACAAAATCTTTAACGCGGTCGGCAATTGATTCGTGACCAAAGCCAAAATGTTCGAGCAGTTCGCTCGGTGATCCAGATTCGCCGAAGCGATCATTCATGCCTATCCGCAGCAGTGGCGCCGGCATATGGTCACCCAACACCTCAGCAACTAGACCACCGAAACCAGCCGCTGCTTGGGCCTCTTCAACAGTGACGATACGACCAGTTTTGGCAACACTATCAACAATAGTATCGACGTCGAGTGGTTTAATAGTTGGCACGTGGATTACCTCGACGCTTAGACCTTGTTCGCGTAGTTTCTTGGCCGCCAACAACACCTGAGCGGTCATTGTGCCGGTGCTAGCAATCGTGACATCATCACCGGCATGCAGCACATAAGCTGGACCAATTTCAAACGGTGAGTTTTCAGTACTAAATATCGGACTTTTTTCACGTGCCAGACGCAAGTAGCCTGGACGCTTGTCATCACGCGCCATCGCGAGTGTCGCCTTTTCGGCTTCGATTGCATCACCGGGATTGACCACTACCATATTTGGTAATACTCGCATCAAAGCAATATCTTCGAGCATCTGATGCGTTGCACCATCTGGTCCAACCGATACGCCGGCGTGGCTACCGACCACCTTGACTGGCATATCATTCAGAGCGATCGTCGTTCGAATCTGCTCCCAGTTACGCCCGGGACTAAACGCCGCGTAGCTACTAGTAAACGGCAACTTGCCAGCTCGTGCCATACCGCTAGCTACTGTGACGAGGTTTTGTTCGGCCACACCGACTTCGACAAAGCGCTCTGGAAAAGCTGCTCGAAAATGATGCATTTGAGTACTCTCCGTTAAGTCGGCACATAGCGCGACGATACGCTCATCAGCCTCGCCAGCTAGCTTTAAGCCACGACCAAAACCAGCTCGTGTCGGCTCTTGGGTGACATCGTCTTCAGCGTAGTGCGGGTTTAATGGATAGCCTGTCATTCGTTACCTCCAGTAATCCTTCCGTCGAGAGTTCGTAGTTTTGTCAGGGCATCTTTGGCCTGAGTCTTATCAGGCGGCATACCGTGCCAGCGGTAATCGTACTCCATAAAGTCGACCCCCTTTCCTGGAATAGTATGAGCGATAATCACGCTTGGCTGAACGGTCGTTGCTTTCGCCATATCAGCCGCATCGATGATACTTTGAATATTGTGGCCATCGATTTCCTGAACGTGCCAACCAAAAGACCGCCACTTACCAGCTAGGTCTTCGAGCGGCATAACATCCTCTGTAGTGCCATCAATTTGAATATTATTGCGATCGATAAACACCGTCAGCTGGCTAAGCTTATACTTGCCAGCAAACATCGCTGCCTCCCAAATATTGCCTTCGTTGAGCTCACCATCACCAGTCATGACGTAGACATTACGTTGCATGTCTTTATCGATATATTGCAGAACATAAGCGACGCCAGCGGCTTGACTCAGACCACTGCCAAGCGGCCCAGAGGTATTCTCTAAACCCGGCAAGGCAAGCCGTTCCGGATGGCCCTGCAAGCGTGAGCCGAACTGTCGCAAACTGGTCAGCTCTTCAACCGGAAAATAGCCACGCTCAGCCATTACGGCGTACTGAACTGGTACGGTATGACCGTTGCTGAGAAAAAAATAATCACGCTCGTCCCACTCTGGATTATTAGGATCGAGCTTCATAATATCAAAGTATAACGCCGTCATCATATCAGCCATGCCTAACGGCCCAGCCGAGTGGCCACTTCCAGCCTCGACTAGCATTTTGATGATATGTTTACGGACAATGTTTGCTTTTTGCTCAAGTTGAGTCAATGTCATCTTCCCACTCATAGCCTAATCATATCATAAGCGATATTGATAGTGAACTAGCAGTTCTAGATAACGCCGTGCTTGTTAGTTTCGGCCAACATTTTTTTGTAAGTGTCTTCGGGGTCATTTGATTTATTGATAGCCCCACCAACATTTATGACGTCAACCCCACCTTGAGTTAAACTAAAGGCATTTTCAACTGCTGCACCGCCGTCCCAGCCAATTTCAACTTCCGGATGGATCATCTTAATCAGACGAATTTTCTCAAGTTGCATCATACTAGCGGTACCGCCATAATGACCAAGCTCACCACTAAATATCATCACGTGATCGGCTTGCTCGATAAGCGGCGCAACAGTTTTTGGTACCGTGGTCTTTAGTAGAGCAAGACCGGCCTTGATACCATTATCCTTGAGTTGCTGAAACATTGGGGCGATTTCTTCGCTAGCCTCGGCATGCAGTACTACGAGGTTGGGCTTGAGAGAAATTAGCTGCGCCAGATACTCGCTCGGTCGTGCCACCATAGCGTGGATGTCGACCTGCCACTCATCTGGCCATTTCAGCTGGTCAGGTCCTAGCAAAAAACGCGGAGCAAATTCGCCATCACTAATATCAATATGGACTCGCTGCGCAAATGGCTTGAGCCGCTCAATCGAGGCTTCAAACTCCTCGACGGTTTCGACAGTAATACA
>CAZNOD010000002.1:8722-32147 GCA_964574585.1 uncultured Candidatus Saccharibacteria bacterium
CAGGGAGCAATTACTGACATTACATCTCATCCATTTCACGATTACGTCTTTGGTAACGAACTGCGTTGGCAAACGGTGTAGTCAGCCAAGTGTCGATAATGTCCTTCCATAGTTCGGCCTCATCATCGAGCATACGCGCTGGCAAGCAAAGTACATTACTGTTGAGATCGTTGCGCGCCACCTTGGCTTCATGGCTATCCCAAACCACACAGGCGCGAATACCGCGAAAACGATTGGCTGCCATACACATGCCTTGGCCGCTACCACAGACCAAGATAGCCCGCGGATCGTCGCTATCGTCGGCACCTAGCACGCGCATTGCTGCTAGTTGAGCAAATTGCGGGAAGTCATCAGCTGGATCAAGCTCGTTATTACCAATATCTTCGGCCTCAAAGCCGCGCTTGGCTAAATACAACTCAACTTTTTCCTTGAGTTGATATCCTTGATGGTCAGCTCCTAAGAATACTTTCATGACTTAAGTATAGCATAAGGGTTATTAGCGGTAGACGATTGATTTGAAGGCAAAACAATCTCTACTTCTTAATCGTCTTACCGATGTCAGCCACTAGTTCGACTAGCCGATTTGAGTAGCCCCACTCGTTGTCGTACCAGACGCAGACTTTAACTAGGTTGCCACCAACTACCCGAGTTAGCGCTAGGTCAACAATCCCCGAGTGGCTGTTGCCAATATAATCACGCGACACCAGCGGCTCTTCGCTAACCGCCAAGATGCCTTGATAAAAGGGTTCACCCGCTGCTTTTGTAAAAGCTTCGTTAACTTCCTCGACGGTGACATCACGACTTAGCAGTGCAGTAACATCACTGATCGACACCACTGGAGTCGGGACGCGCATGCTGATACCATCAAACTTGCCTTCGAGGTGCGGCAATGCCTTAGTAACGGCAACCGCCGCGCCAGTGCTGGTTGGTACAATATTTTCTGCAGCGTTACGGCCTTCACGTAGGTCTTTGGCTGGTGCATCCTGTAGACGCTGACTGGCGGTGTAGCTGTGAACTGTAGTTAGCATTGATTTTTCGACACCAAACTCCATGTCGAGTAGCGACATTACAACGCCGAGACTGTTAGTAGTACAGCTGGCGTTCGACACGACATCGGTTGCGTCTTTTATCGAATCGTCGTTGGCGCCCAATACAATTGTACTGACGTCATCGGACTTGGTCGGACCACTAACAACTACTCGTTTGGCACCCGCTTTGATATGTTTACTAGCGCCATCCTTGTCGGTAAAGAAGCCTGTCGACTCAATCACTAGGTCAACCTCCAGCTCAGCCCACGGTAGCGCCTCTGGATCCTTTTCCGCCAATACCTTAATCGATTGACCGTCGACCACCAGGTTGTCGTCTTTGGCCTCAACGCTATGCTGATAAGTGCCGTAGTTGCTATCGTATTTCAAAAGATGAGCCAAGGTCCGGCTGTCGGTCAGGTCATTTATAGCAACCAGTTCAATATCACTGCGCTCCCAAGCTATTTTAAAAGCGCTTCGACCAATTCGGCCAAAACCATTGATTGCCACTCGTACTTTACTCATTCCCACTCCTTTGAAGTATAACCATTAGTGCTTTGTTGTTTAGTATACGGCGGGCTTTTGATTTTTGCAAAAAATCCGCTCTACCGCTCAGCCAGCTATTTACTACTATCCGTAGTACAATGAAGCCATGAGCAAGGAGGACTTACTACTACTAGCCCGGTCACGCTACTCTGAGTCTGATTTGAAAAAGTTAGACCAGGCGATTGATGTTGCCGCCGAAGCCCACAAAGACCAATTTCGTCGCAGCAACGAACCTTATATTGTCCATCCTTTGCACGTTGCTTCAATTTTAGTTGAGTGGGAAATGGATATCGACACAATTATCGCTGGCGTATTGCACGACACCGTCGAGGATACCCCCTTGAAGCTTGAGCAAATCGAGAATCTATTTGGTCGTGACGTGGCTTTTTTGGTTGATGGTGTGACCAAGGTTGGCAAAGCTCGCTCGGGGATGCGTGACTTGCGTAGCTATCTACCGAGTACAAAGGACAATTTGACAAAACTAATGATCGCGGTTGGCCGCGACGTTCGGGTAATCATCATCAAACTAGCTGATCGACTGCACAACATGCGGACACTCGAACACATGCCACGTGACAAGCAAAAAAAGATTGCCCGCGAAACTATCGAGGTCTTTGCCCCACTGGCTGATCGTCTCAACATGGGACGAGTTCGTGTTCAGCTTGAGGAGCTAAGTTTCCGCTACCTGATGCCGAAATCATTTGCTCGGACCAAGGCCTTGATGGATAGCCGACTCAAAAAAAGTCAGCGCAAACTTCAGAAAGTCCGCCATGAGGTCGAAACCACTCTACGCAAAGAAGGGCTAGACTTTGAAATGGACGGTCGAGTCAAAAGCGTCTATAGCCTATACAAAAAGCTCGATCGCGTTGGTGATATCGACAAGATTTACGACTTAATCGCCCTGCGAATTATTGTTGACGACCTATCAACCGGCTACTTGGTGCTTGGCGAGTTGCATCGCATGTACACACCGATGTTTGATCGAATAAAGGACTACGTTGCTCAGCCAAAACCCAACGGTTATCAGAGCCTTCATACCACGGTCCAGACTCCAAGCGGCCAAATTGTTGAGTTCCAGGTTCGTACCCGTGAAATGCACCAATACGCTGAACAGGGTTTTGCAGCTAGCTTCCACTACAACGAACAAAAACTGACCGACGCTTACCGTAAAGGAAAAATAGCTGAGCTACCCGAAAGTTTACTGTGGATCCGCGACCTGCAAGAAACCGCCGCCAAAATTCGCGACGGCAAAGAGTTCGATTCGACTAAACTACGGATGGATCTGTTCAATGACCGAATATTTGTTTACTCGCCAAATGGCGATATCTACGATTTGCCTAAGGGTGCTTTCCCGCTTGATTTTGCTTACCGCATCCACTCTGACGTAGCAGCTCACGCTAGCGGCTTCAAGATTAACGGCGTGATGAAGCCGTTTACCTATCGTCTGCAGCATGGTGACCGCGTCGAAGTACTAACCAGCAAATCAGCTCACCCCAAGCCAACCTGGCGCGATCTTGTCATCACACCTCACGCCAAAGAAAAACTCCGCATGCAACTTAGTCGCAGTGGCGGAGTCTTGCAGCATATCACTGGCGTTGGCAAGAAAATACTTCGTCGAAAGAAGTGAGTCAAGCTGGCTCAGCTAGCGGTACCGCTTTATTTGTGGTTGTTCCAGCGCTCAATACACGACTGGATGACCGCCTTGGCTTCAGCCGCATCACCCCAACCCTTGACGATAGTACTGCCTGGCTTCTTCAAATCCTTGTAGTGTGTAAAGTGGTGCTCAACTTGCTTGACCCACTGTGGAATATCGTCGAGCGAGTTTATTCGATCATCGTCGCGATTGTCAGCGGGCACGACGACAATTTTGTCATCGACTTCACCGTCATCTTCAAACTTCATTACACCAACAATCCGCGCCTCCAACCAGACACCAGTCGCTAATGGCTCTGGACAAATGATTAAAGTATCGAGCTCGTCACCATCTTCATCTAAAGTTTGTGGTATAAAGCCATAGTTGCACGGCTTAGCAAAAACACGTGGTTCGACTCGATCGAGCATAAAGGCTGCTCTTTGTCGGTCCCATTCAACTTTTAGGCGTGAGCCTTCGGGTATTTCAACTACCGTATTAACTAGGCCATCGTCGATATCTCCTGGTGTCAAAACTTGATTAAAATCTGCCATGCAAAAATCTCCCTTGCTTGATACTTGTTATTTCTTACTTCAATTATTATACGGCTTATCGTAGTACAATATCAATATGACTAAGTCTGCCGTCTACCGGCTATTACCCCCCGACGACTACCTAAAGAGCCTGATTAAATCTATAAAAAGCAGTCGAAACAGCGTCTCGATGGTAGCGCTGGTTATTTCTGAGGATAACACGACTAGGAAGCTGATCGATGCTCTTTGCGACGCCAGTCGACGGGGCGTCAAGGTTGATATTGGTCTCGATATCTACTTCACCTATCTCGAACTCGAGAAAAATTTCTCGCGCTGGAGTTACCTCAGACGTCAGGTCAAGAATATGCGCGCTACGCGTAATCGGCTTAAAAAAGCTGGTGTTAAAGTCCGCTGGCTAGGCCAGTTTGGCTTAACCTTCTTTTCGCGTCGGACCCATATCAAATGGTCGATTATCGATGACGTCGTTTATTCTTTTGGCGGTGTCAACTTATACGCTAGTGGTATCGAATCGGTCGATTATATGTTCCGCATCAAGTCTAAAGACTTAGCTCAGCAAATCGCGGCTGAACATCGCCGGGTGATATCATCGGATAGATCGGGTCACGGCTATCGCAGTCACCTGTTTGGTACAGCTCGACACACTATACTGATTGATGGCGGCAAGATGTTCGACTCGATTATTTATCGTCACGCGCTGAGCTACGCTAGTGAAGCTAGCAAAATTATATACGTATCGCAGTACTGCCCAAACGGTAAGTTGCTGCGTATACTTAAAGATCACCCCGACAGTAAATTATACTTCAACCATTGGCAACACGCACCGTCGTTGTTAAATCGTATACTACTCCGATGGAGTACTTGGCGGGGCGGCGTCCAAACACTGTATACAAAGCCACAGTATCTACACGCCAAATTCATGATATTTTACATGCCAAACGGCGAAACCATCGCCATCACTGGTTCGCACAATTTCGTCGAAACCGGCACTTGGCTCGGTACTCGCGAGGTAGCGCTCGAAACTACCGACAACAACATCATCCGTCAGCTCACCAAGTTTCTCGACCATCACATCAAGTCTTAACTGGCTAATAAACCCAAACGTGCTAGTTGTTAAAATAGCCGTCGACAAGCTTTCCAGCTAGAGCAACATGCTACAATACAGCTATGATTATCATTGGTCGGAGAGGCGCAGCTGGACTGGCAGCTGAAAATACTTTGGCGGCTTGTCAAGCTGGCTTAGAGGCTGGAGCGGACATGATTCAGGTCGATGTTCGTCTGACCAAAGACAAGGTGCCCGTATTGGTCCACGATGCTTCGCTCAAGCGTACTCACGGCATCGATCAAACTGTCGCCAGTCTCAGCCTCAGTCAATTAGAAAGCCTGACCGCTGATAAGCCTATACCGACTCTCCAGGCCGTACTTGACCAGTACTTAGGTAAGATTTTGCTGTGTATCGAACTGCGTGGGCGAGGTAGCGGTCGGGCAGTCACCGAGCTAATAGACCGTCATCCACGTCGACCAGTCTCAAAATGGGACTTGATATTAATTGCTTCATTCAAAGCTAGCGAGCTAATGATTGTTCGTAAAGCCGCTCCTCAAGCCAATCTCGCTTTACTGCACGACAATAACCCCTTTGCATTTATCGCCTACCAGCGGTCGCTTAATTTGACAGCGGTCGGTTTTCATCGTCTGCACACCAACCAATTAGCTCATAAAATTGCCCAAAAAGCTGGTATATTTACCTATACCTACACCATCAACCGCCCTCAGGCGGCTTACCTGATGGCTAAAAATGGCTACGATGGTATCATGACCAGCTACCCGGACCGAATTACCAGTCAAACTGTTGGTTAAGCTCGTTTTTGCTCGTCGAGATATTCACGGATACTCAGTGCTGCCGTGGCGCCTTCGCCAACCGCGCTAGCAATCTGCATAGTAGCACCGCTTCGAACATCACCCGAAGCAAATACGCCAGGGATATTGGTCATTAGCTTCTGATCGGTTTTGACTAGGCCCTGTTCATCGAGTTCGACGCCGCTACCGCTGAGGAATTGAGTATTTGGCTTTAGACCAACAAACACAAACACGCCATCGGCATCGATATGGCCAGCCCGGCCATCGGTCACGATATCTACGCCAGTTACTTTACCTTCATCGACATTTATTTGACTGATTGTCGTACCAAGATGAACCGTCACCTTACCTTCGTCAATATATTTTTGCAGCTCTTTTTGTAAGACGTCGCTAGCTTTTATCGTACTCCGAACCAGCAAATCAATATGACTAGCAAAGCGCGTCAAGAATATTGCCTCTTGTACTCCAGAATTGCCGCCGCCGACAACCGCTAACTTGCGATCGCGGTAAAAAGCACCGTCGCAAGTCGCGCAATAGTGCACGCCGCGACCGTACATTTCGGCTTCACCCGGCACGCCAATTTTATTGTAGTCGCTACCGGTCGCGATTAATACCGTCCGTGCTCGACGTTCGACACCATCGACAACCAACACCTTAGTGTCGCCTTCGTCGCGTAGTTCAGTGACATCACCGTACTCGATCTTGGCTCCGAAACGCTCGGCTTGCTTTTGCAGCTGATCACCGAGGTCCATGCCGGCCACTCCATCGGGGAAGCCCGGGTAATTATCGACGACGTCGGTTACGGCAGCTAGACCGCCAATGGTAGCTTTTTCATATAGGACCGTTTCGATGTCCTCACGGGTCGTATAAACAGCTGCTGCTAGCGCGCTCGGTCCAGCGCCAACCATGATTGTGTCCTTAATATCTTCTGCCATTATTTTAATTCCTTGATTTCAACTATAAACTTCAGCGGTCCGGTCGGCGTGCCATACCCATCATCGGTATTGCCGTAAGCTTGATCAGCTGGAATCGTCAACTCAACCGTACTACCGACCGTCTTACCTGACAAACCGGCTGTCCAGCCCTCGATAACCTCGTCGAGACTGAAGTCAACTGGTTCAGCATCTTGATCGACTTTTTTGGTGCTATCAAAGATAGTACCATCGGCTTGCCAACCAAAATAATTGGCGCTGATAGTCGAATCGGACGACACTACCTCGCCGTCTCCCTTATGGAGCACTTCGACTTCTAGCTCGTCGACAGCATCGGCGTCAAAGGCTGTTGCCTTGTAGCCGTCGAGAGGTTCATTAAGCTTACGCGCCTCCTCGATTTGCTGACGATACTGCTCCATGAACTCTTTCTGCTGCTGTTCAGCTTGTGCCATATCGATGGATTGATTTTTGTTCGCTAGCACCAAAACTGCAAACGAACCAACGGTACCGATTACCATAATTACCGCGATAACTAATATGCCAACTCGTTGGCCTTTAGATGTTGCCATTGTTTTTACCTCTCCTGTCAAAGACTGTTAGCTATATTGTATCAAAAAAGCTACTTTTTGGCTTTAGAAGATTTGGATTTTTTAGGCGCCGGCTCTGCTTGTGGCGTGAAGTAATCACGCTCTTTGATCCGTGAGGCGTACCACGGCCTGAGAGCCTGGCCAAGTGGTAAGATATCGGTGTAACCGACGAAGTCAGCTGCGCGTCGTAACATAGCCGCTAACACTCCATAGATACGTATGCCACGCCACTCAAACACCGCCCACCGCTTGCCAACCGGTATAACTGAAGCTGGCTGAACTGCCTTGTATTTGCTTGGCTTCAAGCCTCGACTAAGTCGCTTAAAGTTACGAGCAACAAACTTGGCGTCATGCAGGGCGGTTTGTGCTAGTCCCGAATACGGTGTAGCGGCGTTGTCGCCTAGGACATAAATATTTTTATGAGCTTCAAGATACTCGTTGACTTCGACCTTGCCATTTTTCGATAGTGTAAATATATCAGGGTGAGCGGCAAACAACGGGCTATTAGTCACGCCCGAGGTCCATATCACGGTATGCGATGCCAGCGGACGGCCAGCCACGATTAAGCTATCGGCTGTCTGCTCTTCGACTGCCGCTCCAACCTGCACCTCAACACCTAGTTTTTCCAGCCGCTTGGTGACACGTTGGCTAACTTTTTCGTGTGAGCGCGGCAAGATGCGTGGTGCTGCCTCGATCAAGCGGATATTTATATTCTTGCTTCTGACACCATAGTACTTGCTAAGTCGCTTCAGGTAAGTGCCTAGTGCAGCTGCCAGCTCGACACCGGTTGGGCCACCACCAACTACTACATAGTTGCGATCGAGTTTCTTGTCTTGACCAAGATCTAAATATATTCGCTGTTTCAATCGCTGGATTTCTTCAGCTGATTTGATGCCGTAAGAGTATTGATCAAGTCCTGGTATACCGAAGTAAGTAGTCACGTTGCCAACTGCGATAATACAGCGGCTGTAATCATAAGTTGTTTCCGAAGCACCAACTAATTGTTTTTTCTTGGCGTCGATACCAACAATGTAATCGATCTGCACGAAAATATTATCATGATTGGCAAATATTTCACCCAATGGCACCCAAGACTCTAGATGGCTAGCGCCAGTTGCCGAGCTATATAGTGCGGGATAGTATTGAAAATCTGGCTTGTCGGTAATTAGAGTAATATGGTTTTTGCTATCTTTGGCTAGCTCCAAAGCCGCCTTTACACCGGCAAATCCGCCACCAACTATCGTATATTTCATCGTTTTCCCATGTTTATCTTAATATAATCTCGCTTATGACTATACTACTATCACAAGATTTTTTCTATTATAAAATTACCTAGTGTTGTCACCATAAACACCATCATTAGTATCAACGAACCTCCAAACACCCGCTTTGCCCACGCTGTGTAGTCAGTTGAATCTCGGGCCGCTAGCCATAACCAGTAGCCACAGGCTAGTCCGACCACCACCAGCCACAGCCAGTGCATTGTTAACTGAGTCAGAACTAGCATAGTTACGGCGTAGATGGCTATTAAAATATTGATTAACCACCACATACCGCGCTTATCGAGCGAACCAGTAATAAATTTGAAATCGGTTGCACTATATTCTTTGCGGCGACGAATAGCAATAGCGTAGAAATGTGGCAACTGCCAGATTGCTAGGACTACAAATATTAACCAAGCTATCGTGTCGAGCTGGCCTGAAAAGGCCGTGTAGCCAGCTACACCCGGCAGCGCACCTGGCACTGTACCAACTAGCGTATTGTAGGCAGTAACTCGCTTGAGGTAAGTGTAGACAAATGAGTACGACAAATATGCAATAACGCCGAGACCAACCGTTAGCCAGTTGGTGGTAGCTATCAGCAAGCCAAAGCCAATCATCAATAGTGCAATTGCAAACACCCAAGCTGCTGGCACGCTAATCGCACCGTTTACCAATGGCCGTTGTTTAGTGCGTCCCATCTTGGCGTCTTGATGACGATCGAAATAATTATTGACCACACAGGCTGAAGCAATCAAGGCACAAGTACCGAAAAACACACCCAAAGCGGTCGACCACGACCAAGCGAATTGATAAGCCAAAAAAATACCGGCTAACACGTGATAAGCGTTGCCGGTAACTATGCCCGGCTTTGTCAGCAACCAGTAATCACGCGCCGATGCCACTAAAAGCCTTTTTTGTTTTGCTCAATCATAAATTCGGTCATTTGCTCGGGCGACATGTGCATGTTGTAGTTCATGTTATGCATAATCCATAGCGAGCCAATTACCACAATCAACACCATGGCGAACATGTAAATGATACTACCGAGTGTCCAGCGCTTTTTCTTATCAACGCCAACGTGTAGAAATACCGTCATCTGCACAACCAGTTGCACTACCGCCAAACCAAGCAACAACGCCGCCAGGGTTGTCCTACCAAAATCCCCCATCGTAACAGAGAAATATGCGGCGTAAGTAATGATTAGAGCAGCAATGAAGCCCCAGCCGTAGCGATAATAATCGCGTCGGTAATTAGATTCTTGTTTTAGTCGACTCATATCAAGCTACCCCTATTCCAAACATGTAAACAATTGTGAAAATAAATATCCAGACAATATCCAGGAAATGCCAAAATAGACTAAATAGCCCAAGCTTACGCTGTCGATCAACGTTCAAGCCGCGTCGACTTATCAATACGTATAGCGCCGTCAGCCAAATCAATCCAACCAAGATATGCGCTCCGTGGGTACCAACCAGTGCAAAGAAACTCGATAAGAACGCGCTAATTTGCCACGAATAACCTTCACTGACTAGCTTGCTAAATTCGTAAATCTCCAATCCGAGAAAAGTTGCGCCTAGCACGCCAGTTGCCAGCAAATATATTTTCATATCGCGTAGCTTGCCGTAACGGGCGGCCGCTGTAGCCATCGCTACCGTAAAGCTACTAGTCAGTAGGACAATTGTCTGTAGTAGCACAAATGGCGGATCAAATATCTCTTGGCTAGTTGGACCACCTGCTACGTTGTGCCGCAGAATCATAAAAGTAGCAAACAGCGAAGCAAACACCATGACGTCGCTCAATATATATAGCCATAGACCAAATCGAACTACTTCTTCCTGCTCTTGCTTGACTGCTATATCACTCATGACTTTGCCCCCTTGGCTGACTTGCCGTAATTGACAGCGTCAAGTTTAAACAACTCTGCCCCAGTCATCACATACTCAGTATCGTCATCAAAGGCTCGCATGATAATGATCACAATAGTCGCAATTGTAGCCGCAATTGCCAACCACCAAATATGCCAGATCAAGCCAAAGCCGATTAAGAACGAGGTTAGCCCGATATAGACACCCAGTCCGCTATTCTTTGGCAGGTGAATATCGACATACTCTGACTTGTGTGGTCGACGGATTACTGACTGCTTGCGATGCCACCACTCATCACGCTGTGTCACCACTGGCGTGATAGCGAAGTTGTAGTGCGGCGCTGGACTTGCCACCGACCACTCAAGTGTTCGACCATCCCATGGATCACCCGTGGTGTCGATGTTGTCTTTACGCTTCCAGATACTGTAAGCAAACTGTATCACCTGAGTGGCTACACCCAACATAATTATCATCACGCCGACGGCGCTGACGATAAAGAACGGCACCCACGTAGGGTCGGTATAGTCATCGATTCGGCGTACCGCTCCCATAAAGCCTAAGACATATAGCGGTCCAAAGGCTAGGACGAAGCCAACCGTCCATAGGTAGGCGGCAATCTTGCCGAGTAGCTCGTTAAGTTTGAAGCCAAATATCTTTGGGAACCAGTAGGTTATCGCCGCCATAAAGCCAAACACCACACCACCGATGATTACGTTATGGAAGTGAGCCACCAGGAACATTGTATTGTGTACCTGGAAGTCGAGTGCCGGTATCGACAGCATGACGCCGGTCACGCCACCTAGAGTAAAGATGACGACGAAGCACATAAACCAGACAAATGGTGAGGTAAATTTGATATGACCGCGATACATCGTAAATAGCCAGTTGAATATCTTAACGCCAGTCGGAATAGCGATAATCATCGTCATGATACCGAAGAAGGCATTGACATTAGCGCCTGACCCCATCGTAAAGAAGTGGTGCAGCCAAACAATAAAGCTCAGGAAGCTAATCGCACAAAGCGCTGCCACCATCGATGGATAGCCGAACAGTCGTTTACGCGAAAACGTTGCCACAACTTCACTAAATATACCAAAGGCTGGCATCACTAATATATAAACCTCAGGATGGCCCCACGCCCAGATTAGATTAATATACATCATTGGATTACCACCTAGGTCTGAGGTGAATATATGCATCCCCATCAAGCGATCGAGCGACAACATACCGAGTGTGGCGGTTAGTATTGGGAAGGCCACGATGATTAGAATAGTCGTCACCAGTACGCTCCAAGAGAAAATCGGCATCTTCATTAGCGTCATACCGGGGGCACGCTTCTTGACGATAGTTACCAAAAAGTTAATACCCGACAACAAGCTACCGACACCAGCAATCTGCAGCGACCATAGCCAATAGTCGACTCCCGGCCCCGGACTATACTCTAGACCAGTTAGTGGTGGGTAACCTAGCCAGCCACCAGGGCTAAAGCCACCAATGACAAGCGCTAAGTTGTTTAGCACCATACCTGAGATAAATAGCCATAAACTGACTGAGTTAATCCACGGGAAAGCTACGTCACGAGCACCGAGCATTAGCGGCAAGACGACATTTATTAAACCAAACATCAGTCCCATCGCTACAAAGAAAATCATGATTGTACCGTGAGCCGTAAAGACTTGCTGGAAAGTATCGGCTGTAAACAGCCCATCACCGTCAGGACCAGCTAGAGCTGTATGACTACGCAGCATGATAGCATCAGCACCACCACGGATTAGCATGATTAGCGCTACAACTATGTACATCACGCCAATCTTTTTTGCGTCTAGGCTAGTTAACCATTCGCGCCATAGCCAACCAAGCTTTTTGAAGTAAATCAGCGCTGCCAAGGCAGCAATCAAGCCTAGAGGCATACTTATTGCCGCCCCCATGGTGACAATATCAGCTGGTAAATAATCTAGGCTCAACCGGCCAATCAACCACTCCATTAGTTTCCCATCCCTTCGTGATGATTGTGGTGGACGTCACCGGTCAAATCATCGTCACGTTTATCGGTATCGATAGCTTCGTCAAGTGGCTCGGGCGCACCGTGCTCGGGACCCGATGCGTTACCAGACAAACCATCGTGATTCATGTACTTCATTATAATCGAGTTGTATAAATTAACATCGTCTAGGACGTAATACAGTGGCTTGTCGGGTATTCCAGGCTGGGCCAACTGCTGATAACTATCTTGAGTCAAGCTATCACCAGACTCAGCGTGCTTGGCTTGCCACTGATCAAAGTCGGTCTGGCTAACCGAATTAACAGCAAATTGCATCTTGGCGTAACCCTCGCCATTGATATTAGTATTGTAGCCAGTATACTGACCGATATCGTTGGCAATTAAGTTTAGCTGGCTGCTCATCGCGTTCATTGAGTATATCTGACTTCCTAGTGCCGGTATCCAAAACGCACTCATTGGCGCGTCTGCGCTCAGCCTAAAGTGAACCGGCGTATCGACCGGAATAGTCAAATCGTTGACGGTGGCGATCTTTTGCTCAGGATAAATAAACAGCCACTTCCACTGCAAGGCAACCACCTCGACTTCCAGGGTCGGCCTATCCGACTCAATTGCTCGATACGGGTCTAGTGAATGACTAGTGAAGTACGTCAAAAAGCTCAATCCAATAACAATCACTATCGGAATTCCCCACCATACGGCTTCAAGGGTGTTGTTTTCATCCCATTCCGGTGTATAGCGTTTGGTTTTGTTGCCGGCGCGATACTTCCAAGCAAAAATCGCTAACATCAAAAATACCGGTACGATCACTACTAGTGACAATATGATTGTAAAGACAATTATATTGCGCTGGTGTCCAGCCACCTCACCACTTGGGTCAAGCACCGGTATATATGTACCGTTAACTAGTAGCCAGGCACCAATTGCCAGTAGTATCACTACGATAGACACTACGAGCGGAGCAAACCACGACCTAGCAACTAACTTCTTCATTACATGTATCATAGCGCTTATGTTGCTAGCTGGCAATATCGTACTTTTCCAGCTGCTGGCGAACCGATTCGCTTGGCTCGGCCTGTAGCGCTAGCAGCTCGGCGTAAATACCGCCGGTCTTGGCCAGTTCGGCTGGACTGCCAACCTCGTCGACTTGGCCACTTCGAATCGTCACTACAACATCGAAGTTCGCGATTGTACTCAGCGGGTGGGCAATAATCATTGTCGTTCGACCCTTCATCAGCCGGTTAAGCGCCTGTTGAACCTGGCGCTCCGACTTGGTATCGAGTGAACTAGTTGCTTCGTCTAGTATTAATATCGGTGCGTCTTTCAGGATTGCTCGAGCAATCGCAATCCGCTGCTTTTGTCCACCACTCAGCTTGACACCCCGTTCACCAATCTCGGTCATTATTCCGTCCGGTAAAGCTTCAACGAAACTGTAGGCATTAGCTGCTCGTAACGCCGACTCAATTTCTTCGTCACTAGCCCGTGGCTTAGCGTATGTGACATTGTCACGTACCGTTCCGCTAAACAAGCCAGCATCCTGGAAAACCGTCGCGATGTTAGCGCGTAGACTGCGTCGACTAACCTTACGGATATCTATATCGTCAATTAAGATACTACCGCCCGTCGGCTCATATAGCCGCATTAGCAAATTAGATATCGTCGATTTGCCACCACCACTTTCTCCGACCAAGGCCAGTTTTTTGCCAGCCGGTAGCCTAAACGACACGCCACTCAGTGTTGTTCGACCTTCACGATAGGCAAAATCGACTTGGCGGTATTCAATATCGCCACGCTCAACCAATAGCTCCTGTTGACTGTCCTCAGCTTCCGGCTGTTGACTCATTGCATCGATAAAGTCACGGCTGTTGGCGACTGCTCGTTGATAATTATCGACAAAAAAGCTTAAGTTGCGCATTGGAAAAGCAGCTTGCTGAATCAACGTCAGCATCAGTACCATGTCGCCAATTGTGAACTGACCACGGGCTGTCTGGTAAAATAACCAGCCATATATCAGCGCGAATATCACGCCAAAAACAATGTTGCGATAGGCATTCATGACATGCCAATAGCGTGACTGCTTGGCGGTCAAGCCAATCATCTGTGATATTTCGTCATCGAAAACCCGCAGTTCACGAGTTTCAGTCCGAAAGCTTTTGACCAGTCGCATTTCCGAAATTACTTCAGCGAATCTACCACTAGCTGTGTCAAAGTGTTGGTTTTTTTCTGATTCGTACCGCTGCCATTTTACGCTGGTTTTGGCTGTAAGATATAGGTTCGATGGTATAAGTAGTACAAACAGCACCGCCAGTGGCCAGCTATACCAAGCTAGCACCACGATTACAATGACAATGGTCAGCAGTAACTGTAACAGGTTATTAGAGAAGAACTGTAAGAATCGACCAATTTCGGCAATAGCGCGCGACAGCCGATTGATGATTTTGCCAGTTATTTCGTCATCATAATAGCTTTGTGGCAGTTTTAGTAGGTGCTGGAAATAAACAGTCGATAGCTGTTGACGAGCCTTGATAGCCATCATGTCCCCGTACCAGCCACCGATATCACTTATGACCACCGTCACCAAGGTAAGAATCAAAAACGCACCAATTAACCATATCAATGGCCAGATATCAAATAACACGCGACCACTGATAATTTCGACTATCCAGTCAGTGGCTAGCTTCATGATGATCGGCGTCACCAAGCTAATCAAAGCTCCACCTACTGAAGTTAGTGCAATTATGATGTAGTACTTACGCAAATTTGCCGTATAGCTCAACATTCTTCGCAGAGTCTGCATTTTTCTAGTGTATAAAAATATCGGTCGCTAGACAATCAAGGCTCGCTTCGTAGTACAATATAGACAATGCGTTTAGGTAGAACACTCAAGCACATTTTAGATGCTGTCGCTCAGCCCGACAATATATCTTCTGTTAATCTTCAGCACGACGAAAAGCTCACTCCCAACCTGCGAGCTCTGCGTTTATCGATGACGATTGCCGATTATTTACTGTCTATGAACGTTGCTGTTAGCGAAGTCGTCAATATGGCGCTTGATATCACCGAGCGCTATTGTCAGCGCAAGGTTTCGGTCGATATCAGCTCGACGGTAATGATGTTCTCCCAAGATCGTGGTGACGATCGAGAGCCACTGACTTTAATCCACACTTCGCGAGCTCGTACGCAAAACGCCATGATGCTGCAGTCGCTCCAAGAGCTAGTTCGTGAAATCGATCAGGGCCACATCTCGCTCGAGCAGGCCGAAAGCAAGCTCGACCACATCATCCACAACCCGAAAACCTATCCGTTATGGCTGACCATCGCTGGTAGCGCGGCAATTAGCGCCGGTGTTGGTGCCTTATTAACCGGATCGTTAACCATTATTATCATCTCGTTTATCATTGGTGCTCTTGTAATGGTGCTGCTCCATGTGCTCGGCAAATACCTTATACCTCCCTTCTTCTCGCAAGTAATTGCTGCTGCCGCTATCACCGTTTCCGCAGCTGCTGTCACCCGAGCCAGCAACCGCAACTGGTTTGATTTTCTGGTAGACGTCAATCCAAACCTAATTGTGATTGGTGGTATCGTCATGTTGGTCGCTGGTTTGGCTATTGTCGGTGCTGTCCAGGACGCTATCGATGAATACTATGTCACCGCCAACGCTCGGCTACTACGTGTCATCATGATGACAGCCGGTATCGTAACCGGTGTTATGGTTGGACTATACCTAGCTACTCAAATGGGTATTTCTATGCAACTCAACACAGCCGCACCGATTTACAACGCTTTTAGCTGGCAATTAGCTGGCGCTATCTTGATTGCAGCCGGCTATACGCTCAGCATCCAGTCACGTTTTCGCGGCATAGTGGTTGCTGGAGTCATGGGAGCGCTTAGCTGGTACATTTTTGCTGTCCTAAACGATAGTATTTCCAGCGTAGCGGCTAGCGGTATAGCCGCGGCTGTATCAGGCGGTGTCGCTACCCTAATGTCGCGTTGGTTACGCATTCCGTCAGTCGTGCTGATTACCGCCGGTATTATCCCACTAGTTCCAGGTCTGTCACTGTTCAATGGTTTGATGCAGATAGTCCAAGACTCCAGTCTCGGCGCTTCACCCGATCAAGGTATGTTGATGCTGTTAAATGCCCTATTTATCGCCCTAGCCATTGCTGCTGGTGCGACCTTTGGCAACCTAGTAACTCGGCCACTCCGTCACACGCTAGTTCGGATGCGTAACGCTTTACCCGACAAAGACGAAGACCTTAATACTATTTAGTTTTCCCAGCTAAACTTTTCATGGCCGAAATGACCATAGCGTGCCGTCGACTCGTATTGTGGTCGCTGGAGGCCCAAGGTCTCGATAATGCCACTTGGCGACAAGTCATAGCCAGTCACCGACTTTTTGACGCCATCGACCAGCGCGCTGGCTTCGACCGGCTGGTCATATCCAATTGCATATGCCAAGTGGCAGTAGACTTCCTCAGCCTGAAACCTATCGAGATAATCGAGCGCAATTTTGCGTGCCATATAGGCTGCCGAACGATCGACTTTGGTGCCGTCCTTACCGCTATAGCAACCACCACCAATCGCTATCCGCGGACCATAGTTATCAACGACTAGTTTGCGTCCGGTCAGTCCAGCGTCAGCGTCAAAACCGCCCTGATCCCAGTCACCGGCTGGATTAATGTGTAAGCTCGGATTGCTGTTGCGATATTTGACAAAGCAACTATTGACGTACTTCTGCTTACGAGCCCATTGCTTGACGGCCGCTTCAAGCTCGGCTTTTGCTGCATGCTGAAAGCTCGCCACGATAGAGTCTAGCTCCTGACCCTTGAGCGTGACCTGGGTCTTGCCGTCGTAGGGCCATATTTTGTATAGATACTGATTGAGATCACGGGCTAAGACGACTTCGAGTGGTAGTTTTTCGGGCGTTTCATTGCAAGCATAGCCGACCATAATTCCCTGGTCACCAGCCCCACCATCATCAACGCCGCGCGCTATTTCGTGCGACTGTTTAGCTAGATTTATTTCGATATCAATCGTCTCGCCGACGATACGACGTACGATTGGTTCGATTTCGACCTCGGCTGAACTGCCAACTTCGCCAGTGATAAATAGTCGTCCGTGACCACCAACCGCCTCGATAGCTGTCCGCGCTTGCGGATCGACCGTTAAATAAGCATCGAGAATAGCATCCGATACTTGATCGCATAGTTTGTCTGGGTGTTTGGGCGAAACACTTTCCGCCGTTCTGTATGAGGTCATACATCTTTCCTTTCGTTCGGTTATTACCGAAGATTAGGTTGGAAGTAGCACCGTTGCTAGTAGCTGCTAGCTGGTTGCTGGCGGGTCATCGAGCCAAATCTCTCGCCGCACTCTTGATATTGATAATTTGCTGACTGCTATTGTAGCACTAGATTTGCTTGGCGCCTAGCGAACTAGCACTGTCGTCAGCGATTTGGTGGACTAAGCTACTGACTGTGGCATCAGTCAAAGTCGCAGCTGGGTTATTGACCGTCAGACGAAAAGTAATTGTCTTTTGCTGGCTAGCCTCTGCTTGATAAATTGACAACGGCTCAACCGCTGTCCGCAAATTGGTGGCTTTTTCTGACAGCGTCTGCTCAACCTGACTCAATAACTGCTGGTAGCTGATATCGTCTTTTACTTGCAAAGAAATGTCTTGATGACTCGACGGATAGCGGCTTAGTGGCCGGTAGCTAACTGGCTGCTCATCGACAAAAGGTGAAATAAATAACTCAAAACCGCTACTACTCTGCGGTAGTTTAAATGCCGACTGGACGGCTAACTTATATTCGCCGACTATACCAACTAGCTTATCTCCAGCGTAGACTACAGCGCTACGCTGCTCGGCAAACGGCGCACTCATTTGCATAAACGCTTGATGGTCAGCAAAATCAGCCTCTGCCAGTGCCTCAAATCGTAAATTGGTCATCTGCCGGTCATTTAGCAACTGTGCCGTTAGTTGCTTAGCCTTATAGTACGCGCTGCCGTTTGTCGCTTTGCGATTAGCGTAGACCAATGCTACGCGGTCAAACTGCTTCGGCAGGCCTGAATCGTCGGTAAAGTTTGCATTATGGCTTTTACCGACTTCGAACAAAGCAAACTCATCGTGACGCGCCTTGATATTAGCATGTACCTTATCGAGCAAGCTCGGTGTCAAACTTAGTCGATAATATTGCAGGTCTGGGCTGAGCGCGTTGGTTAGTTTGTAAGCCTGGCTAGGATCTTGGCCAGCCGCCTCGATGACACGCTGGTGGATGAAACTGTAGGTTAACACCTCATTTGCACCGGCTCGTGACAGACTATCACGTATTGCCTGCTTGGCAATCACAACTGGATTAAGCGCTGTTGGACGTGTGGTACGTAACGGTAATTCCCGTGGCAATTTATCGAAACCGTACAGTCGTCCAACCTCTTCGACGATGTCTTCTGGTAATTCTATATCGGTCCGCCAGTATGGTGCAGTTACACCGAGCTGATTGCTGTCATCACCGATTGCCTCGACGGCAAAATTAGTCCGACGCAACAGGCTACCAACCTGATTTGCTGATAGCTGCAGCCCCAGTCGTTGATTTATAAAATCCAAACTCAACTTAATCTCACCATTTACCGACACTTCGTCAGACTTACTAGTTCGGACTGGCAAATCAAATACTCGACTTGCTTGTTTACCCGGCATCAGCTCGAGCAGCCGTTGGAGGACTCGACCATTTTGTAGCGGCGACTGTCCCTTATTAAATCGTGTCAAAGCATCTGTAAATACTCCGTGACGCATACTGCTTTTACGCAGAGTATACATATTGAAATTAGCCACCTCAAGTACTACACGGCTAGTTTTGGCCGACACTTCACTGTTATCGCCACCCATGATGCCTGCCAGCCCAACTGCACCTTCGCCATCGGCTATTACCATGTCACTAGTTGTCAACTGATATGTTTTACCGTTTAGTAGGGTAACTTTCTCGCCCTTGTGCGCCATCCGCACACCCAGCTTATGTCCTCGTAGTTTGTCGTAGTCATAAGCGTGGGTAGGCTGTGCCGTCAATAGCATGATGTAGTTGGTCAAGTCGACGACATTGTTAATTGGTTTTGAACCCCAGCGTACCAGCTCACAGCGCAGCCACAGAGGACTAGCTTCGACCGTCACGTCGTTGATAGCTACAGCCATAAAGCGCGGCGCATTATCTGGGGTTTCGTTAAATACATCAAGCTCTATACTGCCGTCTCCGTCTTTAAACTCGGGTGTCGACCAATACCAGTCTGGGTTGACGTAACTTGTGTCAGCTACCTTGGGGTCGCTATCATTGGCCCCTTGCAAGATAGCCGATACTTCACGAGCGACACCTAGTTGGCCAAACAAATCTGGGCGATGAGTAAACATCTTGTTTTCAATATCGATGATTGTGTCGTCGAGGCCGAACATCTTGGCAAAACTGACACCTGGCGACAACTCCTTACCTTGTGGTAAATCGTTTACAGTAACTTCAACTATTCCATCGTGGTCATCGCCAAGATCAAGCTCGCGAGCGCTGGCCAGCATTCCGTTGCTAACCACACCACGTAGCTCTCTAGCTTCGAGTACAAACGGCTCATCGGTATTATAACTACTTGGTACTGTCGACTTGGGTGGCAGCCAAACAGCCCACATGTCAGCCCGGACATTATTAGCACCACAGACCACCGTTATCAACTCACCGCTACCATCGTCTATTTTGCAAACCGACAGCTTGTCGGCATTGGGGTGCTTATTACATTCGACGACTCTTACAATTTTGGCATCTTTGTACTTAGCGCCGAGGTCAATCACCTCTTCAACACCACCAAGCTGCTGGTTAATACGATCAACTAGCTCGTCGACTGGCGGTAAGGCAAAATCTAGATATTGTTGGATTGTGTTTAGACTGACTTTCATACTACCCGTTATTATAGCCTACTGGTGGCTGATTTGTCTGTAATTAGGTATCCTAAGCGCAGATCAGCTATTTCAACTAATCCGCTCGTCCACAAACGGCCCTTCGTCGATTGCAAGTTTTCACAGATCAAAAGGTTGAACCTTTTTACTTATCCTTTTAATCGGCTGTTCGTCATCGCAATATCTCCTCGAGCAGCTCCGGAAACTCAAATGGTATCCACTTTTCGACCGCTCGGAAATGTCCACGGTTTTCTAGTGTGACCAGCTTGCACGAATCGCCGAACTGAGCCATCAGCATGTCTATACTGCCATTTACCGTAACTGAGTCGTCAGTCGACTTAAATATCGTCAAATCGCTAGTCTTGTCGGCTAACTTGTCATCGATATCGAAGTCAAAGAAATGCTTATTAGCATAACGACGATCCTCATCATCATCCTTGCCGAGTAGCCCCATAAATGGCGCCACTAACACTACCTTACCAACCCTGACATCATTTTCCGATAGCCAACGCACCAAAAATCCAGCGCCAAAACTATGCCCGACCAGTATCGTCTGATCAGTGATGTCGTAGCGCTCTAACTCTCTAGCCCACGACTGATAGTCCGGCCGCCACGGCATCGGCATCTCGACCGACACCGTAAATATATCTCTCACCATCAGCTGAGTCGTCAGCCACGGATACCACTGATTATTACTCATCGATGGTCGCGATGGATCATAATATTTTTCTTTTGTGATATAGCCAGGGACTAATATAGCATTTTTCATTGCACACTCCGTATTTTGGCCTGGATCTCCTCGAGCCGTTCGTTGCTCATCTTGGGGCCTTCAGCTGCTGTCAGGCAACCCAAGTGTTCTTCGCTGTGTATAATCTTCATCTAAAACTGCTTTAAGAAATCTAGTTTAGCTGATTCAAAGTGACGGATATCCTCAATCTGATACTTCATCATGATCAAGCGCTCGATACCGCAGCCGAAGGCAAAGCCGGTATATGTTTCGGGATCGACGCCAGCTTCACGCAGAACGTTGGGGTGAATCATGCCGCAACCGAGTAGCTCGATCCAGCCTTCACCACTGCAGACTTTGCAGGCTGGGTCTTTGCCTTCACAAAACGGACAGCTGAGCGCAAACTCAAAACTCGGCTCGGTAAACGGAAAGTAAAATGGATTGACTCGGACTTCGAGCTGCTTACCATAATATTCTTCGAGGAAAGTCTGCAGTGTAGCGATAAGCATGCCAGCATGCACGCCCTTGGCGACGTAAATACCCTCAACCTGATAAAAAGTATGCTCATGGCGGGCATCGAGGTCTTCATTACGGAACACTCGGTCGGGCACGATAGCGGCAATTGCTTCGCCACGCTCGAGCTGGTCACGATACTTGACCATAGTTCGGTACTGCATAGTGCTGGTATGCGCCGGCGCTACTAGCGGATGGCCGTCCTTGTCACGCTGTTCGGTCATAAATGTATCGTAGTCATCGCGGGCGGGATGATCGGCCGGAAAATTCAAAGTCTCGAACATATGGTACTGGTCGTCGATTTCGCGCGACTCTTCGGTGACGTAGCCCATGCGAGCAAAGATATCGCTGATGGTTGCGATCTCTTGAGTGATAGGATGGATCGAGCCATTTTTACTTGGTAATAGGTCAGGAATCGTCGCGTTGACGTCCATCGGTGCCGTCACATCGATAGGCGCCAAGTCTGCCTGCGCCGCAGCTTGCTCACGCTCGGCAACGGCTCGCTCTACCCGCTGTTTGAGAGTATTGACCGACTGACCATAATCAGCTCGCGCATTGGCATCAATGTTTTTAATATCAGCGTAAAGCTTTTTGAAAACCGATGAACGCAGTACGCTACGCGGCTCATCTGCCGACGCTACTTGGCCCAACAACTCCTGCTCTAGTGCTTCAAAATCTATCATATAATCTCTCTATCAAATCACGCCACGCTGGCCATATATATAAAGTACCCAAAACCAATCAGCACCAAAAAGAATATCAAAGCCCACGCCCAGGCCAGGCCAGTTGTCTGTTTGGTGCCTTTGATATAGGCACTGTCCTCGACACCATCGGGTCGGTCATTCTCGGCATTCCGACGAGCGGCGGCCTTGGCCCGCAACTCAGTGTCGAGCCGCTTTTGCAGTTCACTACGATTTTCATTTTGTCTCATGTGTAGACTCATACATATATGGTATACTAGCCTCATATTCTAGTAAAGGAGGGATATATATGGCTACAAAAAAAGCCACGAAGAAATCGTCTAGTACGACTCGCAAGACTGCTCCAAGCAAGTCAACTACAAAAGTACGTACCGTAACTACAAAGACTGCTGCTACTCCTCGAAAGACTACAGCTGTCGCCACAAAGAACAAGCGTAAGCCAGGTTTCAAGGTAGATAGCAATGTGATGAATATCGTCATCGCCGAGCTAGTTGGTACCTTCACCCTGACATTGGTTGCTGTACTCAGCTTCCAGGACACCTTGCCACTCTACGTCGGTCTAACCATGGCCGTTATGTTTATGGCAATTGGCCTGGTATCGGGCTCGCACATCAACCCTGCCGTCACCTTTGGTCTCTGGGCCGTCAACCGTGTCAAGACCATTATGGTGCCGTTTTACTGGGCCGCTCAGCTGCTTGGTGCTATGGCTGCAGTTGTTGCCTTGAACCTAGTATCGAACAACCAGCTCGGTCTAGACTTTGGCAACTTTAACGAGTTTAGCTGGGGTGTCTTCAGCGTCGAGCTAGTTGGTACTGCTATATTCCTATTCGGCCTTGTAGCTGTACTTACCCGCACCGATTTAACAGGTGCCGGCCGTGCGCTTGGTGTCGGTATGTCACTAACCATCGGTTTACTGGTCGCAGGCGTGCTATTTGCCAACCTGCAGGGTGGCGTTGATCAGACTCAAATCAGTTTTGAAACTGATGAAACTACCGGTCAGCAACGTCTAGCAAATGTTCCTCGCGAACTCAGTATAAAGGGTGCGACGCTAAACCCAGCTGTTGCCCTAGCTAGTACTGAGCAAACTGACTCACAACTACAAGGTGCTGCCGCTCGGGATGACGAGAACCTATACACCCGCTTTGGCTGGGAGGTTATCCTGTCTACACTACTAGGTGGTGCATTGGGTGCAAACCTAGCGCGTCTAGTTAACTACCGTTTCACGACTCGTAGCTAGCCTAGGCAAATCAAATAAAAAACCTCGCTTAGATAGAGCGAGGTTTTTTGCTTGGTAATAACTAGT
>CAZNOD010000003.1:0-29984 GCA_964574585.1 uncultured Candidatus Saccharibacteria bacterium
TACATCGTCGAGATCACCATGCAGAGCGCTTGGAATGTTGCGACGGCTGTAACCGATGCGCTGATCGGTGATACGATCTTGTGGATAGTTGTAGGTACGGATTTTTTCAGCACGGTCGCCAGAGCCAATTAGTGAACGACGCTCGCTCGTTTGCTTGGCGTTTTCCTCATCGATCTTGGCCTGTAATAGCCGACTACGCAGGACGCTCATAGCTTTTTCTTTATTTTTGATCTGTGACTTCTCGTCTTGGTTAGTCACTACCATGCCGGTTGGTAAGTGGGTGATACGGACAGCCGAGTCTGTAGTGTTGACGCTTTGTCCGCCATGACCGCCCGAGCGGAAGATGTCGATTCGTAAATCGTTGGGGCTGATTTCGATATCAGCCTCTTCGGCCTCGGGTAAGGCTGCCACGGTGGCTGTACTAGTGTGAATCCGCCCCTGCGACTCAGTAGCTGGCACCCGCTGGACGCGGTGGACGCCAGACTCGAATTTAAATGTCGCGTACGGTGAGTCACCCTTGACGCTAAACACAACTTCTTTGTAGCCGCCGGAGTCGCTACGGTTTTCACTCAATAGCTCAGTTTTGAAACCGTGATCTTCACAGTAGCGCAGGTACATACGATACAAGTCCCCAGCAAATATAGCCGCTTCATCACCGCCAGCGCCAGCCCGGATTTCGAGGATGATATTTTTTTCGTCGTTCGGGTCCTTGGGCGTTAGCATGACAAATAGTTGCTCGTCGAGTTTGTCGAGCTCGTTCTGAAGCAGCGGTAGCTCTTCCTTGGCGAGTTCGGCCAGCTCGTCACCAGCTCCGGAAAGCTCTTTAGCCTCTCGGATTTGCTGCTGTAGCTGATCACGACGGTTACTAGCCGTAATTAACTCATCGAGCTCGTTCAAACGACGACTTTTGCTAGCAAAGTCTGGGTCAGAGAAGGCATCGGGGCGCGACAGAAATTCCGTTAGCTGCTGTTTTTCTGCCGTTAAAGCAGCGTTATCAAGTTTTATCTTCGACATATACTCTTTTGATTATACCATCTAGAGATTGGCTGATGGCACTGGTTTGCGACTGGCTAACAATATAATGCCGATTATTATTCCCGGCAGCCAAGTCAACACGGTGATTGATCCGACTATGAATAGCACGACGTTTGTCATGACGGCAATCGGGTTTGAGTCAGCAGATAAGCTGTCACCAGCTGGGGCTGGGGTGTTGGTATTGACCATAAAGTTGATAACTGCATAGGCGGTAATCGACACTACCAGCAGTACGCTCGGTCCGATCAGACAAATTAGACCCCAGCGTAGCTTATTTTTGTTACTACGACGTATTTGGTCGAGTTGGGACGGACTAGTATGATGCTGAGCGGCTAGTTGCTCAGGGGTTGGTGGTGGGGTTGACGTTGGCTGGTTGTCCATGTGGTCAGTATAGCATTAACCCCCTTAAGCATAGAAGGGGGTTAATTGCTTGGCGCTAATCCTATTTGCTATCCGCTTTGGCAGCTTTGGCGGCCTTTTGCGCTTGCTGCTTCTTGGCTTTGGCGGCCAAAGCGGCGCGACGCTCCTCGGCAGCCTTTTGGCGAGCCGCGAAGCGGTCGACGCGACCTTCGGTGTCAATAATCTTTTCCTCACCAGTGAAGTACGGGTGAGAGGCACTTGATATGTGGACCTTGACTAGTGGGTAGGTGTTGCCATCTTCCCATTTGATAGTCTCATCTGTTTGCGCGGTTGACTGGGTCAAAAACGCAAAGCCCGCTTGATCGTCGCTAAATACGACAGGGCGATAGTTTTGTGGGTGAGTACTGCTTTTCATACTCGACGTATTGTACAGGAGTTGAGCTAATATGTCAAAGGGGGGATCGCAGCCTGGCGTGGTCGGCATCAAACCCTCGACTGATACCCCTGCAGCCTCTCGCTCAACCTGATCACACACGGACGCGATCGCGTCCATATGCGATATAGATTTGTAAACGTTTAGGGTAATTTTTGTGTGGCTGTGTTCAGTTGAGAGGCACGGCTTCGTATACCACCGTATAGTCGGCGATACCTAAATCGACGACGGCTTGGCGAATAATATCTCGCGAGTCGAATTCGCTCGACCAGACGCTTTTTTGGACTTGATCAAAGCGAAGCTCCCGCAGTAGCTGACGAAATTTATCGCGCTGGGTTTTGTGTATCTCGGGAATGTCGAACATTACTATTAGCCGAGCCGACTCGAGCCTGGTAGGCTGGTACGGCTCGAGCATACGACGAGCCCCGGCCGAGATAGTAGGCGTTTTTCCAGAAGTGTCGATGTAGCCGGCGCGCTTGGCTTGATGGTAAGCGCGCCGCAAAGATGATCGAGAGTATTGTTTTTTGCGATCGATATGCTCAAGATCGTTAAAAAATTCGCTTGGTTTGAAGGCTAGTTTAATATTGGCCTGGGTGTAGGGAATGAGCGCTTCTAAAACGTAGCGCAGCGCCGAGTCGGGCAGCGTATTGGTATAGGCGTGGAACAAAGTCCGGTTATGCCTGCGCCCCATATCATAATTGTACGCTATCGCGTCCGTTTGTGGTACTGTTGCCGACCACGATAGCTAAACGCTGTGGTGTATAAAATAACGAGTAGGCTTTTGGTCTATAGTCCGAGATCTTTGCGGCCGGGTAGGCGAAAGCTGACCCGGCGACGCTCGACGGTTTCGGCTTCGATTTTCTCGTGGAGTTTTTGGATGGCTCGGGTCGTGTTTGGATGTTTAGCGAGAGCTTGAAATTGGCGGTTGAGTTGCTCGATCTCTTCATCGGTCAGGTCTTCTAGGCTGACGTAATACTGACGGGCGCCCTTGGTGGCTCGAATCAGCTCATCGAGCTTAATTTGCATTGCTTTGCCATCGCGGTTTTGGGTGTTTTGTATCAAAAACACCATCAAGAAAGTCACGATAGTGGTGCCGGTATTGATAATTAGCTGCCAAGTGTCAGAGTAGTTGAAGTATGGTCCACTACCAGCCCAGATTAGGACGATAATGATGGCGCCTAAGAAAACAGCTGGTGAGCCAGCCAGCGTCGATACTTTGTTGGCGGCGAAGCGAAAACCTTTTTTCATATAGGGCTATGATACCATAAGCGTTTAACTGATGACAAAACCAAAATGGACTAGTGGTCGACGACGGTAATACCAGCTAGACAGGCGCCGTGCTATCTGTTACAATGATTGAGCAATAAATTTAATGAAACAATCCAGCGCTTTTTGTGCATATCCTGCTACTTCGGTAGTTTCGCGCAAAGACAAATCAAGCGATGGATGAAGGGAGAAGGATATCTTATGCCAGTAAAGGTAGATATCAAGGCCCTATATGAGGCCGGTGTTCATTTCGGACACAAAACAAGTCGTTGGCACCCGAAGATGGCGCCATACATTCACTCGAAGCGACAAGACAGTCACATCATCAACCTAGAAGAAACTGTCAAAGCTCTCGATGAGGTGTTACCAGTCGTCACGCGAACAGTCGCTAGTGGCAAGAAAGTGCTGTTTGTCGGCACAAAGAAACACATCAAGGCAGCCGTCCAAGCGGCAGCAGAGAAGGCTGGACAGCCATATGTGACCGAACGCTGGATTGGCGGCATGCTGACCAACGTCGACACAATGACCAAGCAAATTCGCAAACTGCGTGATCTCGAAAAGCGGATGGCAGCTGGCGAGCTCGAAAAGCGCTACTCGAAGCTAGAGGTGCAGCGCTTCCAAGAGGAGATTGATCTATTAAATCTCAAATACGGTGGAATCAAAGACCTAAGCGGACAGCCTGGTCTGGTTATTGTCATGGATGTATTGAGCGAAGTAAACGCGGTGCGTGAAGCTAGGACACTGGGTATTCCAGTGGTCGGTGTGGTTGACACCAACGCTAACCCAGAGGCAGTTGACTATGTGGTACCGGCCAATGACGATGCCCTAAAGGGTATTGAGCTACTGCTTGATTACTTTGTCGCAGCTGTCCAAGAAGGACTCGGTGCAACTAAAAAAGAGGAGAAATAGAGGCGTGAGCATTACAGTAGAGGATATCAAGAAGCTAAAAGAACTGACAGGTGTTGGCTTGACCGACGCCAAAGCAGCGCTTGTCGAGGCCGATGGTGACTTCGACAAAGCTCTAGAAGCAATGCGCAAAAAAGGTCTGACTAAGGCTGAGAAAAAAGGCGACCGGGAGGCTCGTGAGGGCATCATCGATAGCTACGTCCACTCCGACCGGATTGGGGTAGTGGTTGAGGTCAACTGCGAGACCGACTTCGTAGCGCGTCTACCAGAATTTCGTGAGTTTGCTCACCAGATGGCCATGCAGATCGCAGCCATGAACCCTGAATACGCCAGCATGGAAGACATTCCAGCTGAAGATAAAGAGGCCAAGCGGCAGGAATTGCTAGCCAGCGACGCCCTTAAGGGTAAGCCTAGCGAGATGGCTGACAAGATTGTTGACGGCCAGCTGCAGAAGCACTTCGCTGAAAAGGTTTTGACTGAGCAGCCATACGTACTCGACGACAGCAAGCTAGTCGGCGAAGTTATCAAAGAGGCGATTGCCAAACTAGGTGAAAACATCGTCGTCCGTCAATTCAAGCGGATTGAGCTTGGTGTAACTGAGTAGAGTCTTATCAATAGACTATATAAAGACCGCCTATAAAGCGGTCTTTATTGTTTGTGGTGCAAATTTATCATACTACCGTGTAGCTTGAGCTCGTCGCGTAAGTCGGTGGCGGTGATGATGGTTTGGTGGCCCTGGAGTGCTTGCATAAGTCTAGCTTCACGGTAGATGTCTAGCTCGGAAAAGACATCATCCATGAGTATGAGTGGTGGTTGATTGTAAATTTCGGTTTGCAGTCGGACTTCAAGTAGCTTATAAGCCAGCATGATGGTGCGCATTTCACCGCGTGAAGCTGATTCGCTAGCAAGGTGTCCGTCGAGAAATAGCAAAAAGTCATCGCGGTGCGGTCCAAAGCTAGTGTAGCCACGATAACTATCACCAATTCGCCCATCATTGAGGCGGTTTAGTAAAATTTGCTGATAATTGTCAGCTGAGATAGACGAGCTGTAGCTGACACTGACGTGGTGTTCAGAGCCGGCCATTGCTGAATAAATCTCGGACAAGTGAGTGTTACTGAGGGCAGCAAATTCACGGCGTTGACGAGTTATCTCTAGAGATAACTCGCTAAATTTAATATCCCAGACGAATAGCTGGTCGTCCCAGTCATCGCTTTGCATTTCATCACGTCGCTTGAGCAGTTCGTTGCGTTGCAGTAAGGTACGCTGGTAGCGTGCAAGTATAGTGGCGTATTGCGGATAAAGTCGCGACAATATACCGTCGAAAAAGCGACGGCGACGCTCGGGCGAGCTCGATAATAGACGAAGCTCGTCCGGCTCAAACAAAACAACCGGTAAACGATACTTAGTCAGAAGGCGCTGGCTGGTTCGGTCGGCTACCTGAAAGCTTTTTTTAATCTTGTCATCGGTAGTTTGTTGTAAGCTAGCGCGTCGGATATCACCATCACTGCTGGCTAGTAAAAGGTCGGCGCGTGTCGTGTCATAAGCAATCATATCGCGATCACGACCGCGAAAACTAGTGCCTTGACAGAGGTAGTAAATGGCTTCGAGCAGGGTAGTTTTGCCGGTGCCATTGGGGCCAAGGATGAGGTTTAGTTGATCGGAAAATTCAGCTCGATATAGTTCATACGAACGGACATTATTAACACGTAGTTCCCGGACATTCATCTTGTATCTAGTGTATAATATTAGCAGACTAAAAGAGAGGAAACTATGTTTGACACCAAGAGTTATGAAATGAAGATGGATGCGGCGATGGATCATTTTCAACTAGAGATGAGTAAGGTCCGAACTGGCCGCGCTCACGCTGGTATGCTCGATGGCGTAGTAGTCGAGGCTTATGGATCGATGATGCCGCTCAACCAAGTCGCCAACGTGACAGCTCCAGAGGCTCAGATGCTGCTGGTGACGCCGTTTGATCCTAGTAATATTGCTAATATAACCAAAGCAATTCGCGACAACCAGAGCCTCGGACTCAATCCGAGTGACGATGGTCGAGTAGTCAGGGTGCCGATTCCACCACTGACTGAAGATCGCCGTCGTGATATGGTCAAGCAGGCTGGTGAAAAGGTTGAGGATGCGCGGATTGCTCTGAGGAACATCCGTCAAGAGGCCCTAAAGGAAGCTAAGCGCCTAAAGGACAGCAAAGATCTGTCAGAGGATGACTACAAACGAGTCGAGAAGGAAGTCGATCAGCTAATGCGCGATTTTCAGGCGAAGATTGATGAGGTCTTTAAAGTAAAAGAGCAGGAAGTGATGACGGTCTAGTGTCAGACGTACCAACTCACGTTGGCTATATTCTTGATGGCAATCGTCGCTGGGCTAAGCAGCATGGCCTACCAACCTACGAAGGTCACTTAGCTGGTTATAACGCGCTTCACGATGTGATTGAAGCGACAGCTGATGCTGGGGTTAAATACATTTCTTTTTATACGTTTTCGACTGAAAACTGGAACCGAGCTGAAAGCGAAATTCGTGGCTTAATGAAGCTGATTCGCCGTATGTTCAAGACCGATATCAAAAAACTGGTTAAACACGACTTCAAGCTAGTAGTATTGGGTAGCCGCGAGGGATTACCAGATGATATCGTAGCGATGATTGATCAGGCTGAAGCTACGTCGCGCGAAGGCAAGCGGGCCACTCTAGTGATGTGCTTTAACTACGGTGGTCAGCAGGAGATTGTGGCGGCAGCTCAGGCGGTACTCCGGGCTGGCGTTGATCCAGATCAGCTCGACCAAACTAGTTTTGTCAAGTATATCCAGCATCCAGAGGTGCCCGCCTGTGACTTGATAGTTCGAACTAGTGGTGAACAGCGCTTGTCTAACTTCATGTTATGGCGCAGTGCCTATAGTGAACTGCTATTTATTGACAAATACTGGCCAGAAATGACGGCAAGTGATGTCGGTGATATACTAAAAGAATACAGTTTACGTAAACGACGATATGGGGTGTAAATGGACGTTCTAGTACTGGTATTGTCTATTCTATTGGGGCTACTTATCCTAACTATTCTGGTGGCTGTTCATGAGCTGGGGCATGGCATTGTGGCCCGTCGTCACGGCGTGGTGGTTGAGGAGTTTGGGATTGGCTTTCCACCCCGAGCCAAAAGCAAGAAGATCAAACAAAGCATTTTGGGTAAAAATGTTCTGTATAGCCTGAATTGGCTACCACTCGGTGGTTTCGTTAAGTTGCAGGGTGAGCATGATTCCGACAAAAATAAGGGCGATTATGGTCGAGCCAGTTTTTGGCAAAAGACACAAATCCTGTTGGCCGGTGTTGCAATGAATTGGCTATTGGCGGCGCTGCTGCTATCTGGACTCGCACTGTTTGGCATACCGCGGATATTGCCCGATCAATTTACCGTTGCGGCGGATACAATAGTTGTTCAAAAGCCTGTTGAAATAATCGCTGTCCAAGATGGATCACCAGCCGAAGCGGCTGGCCTGGTGGCTGGTGACATACTACTGTCAATCGATGACCAAACACTTAAAAAAACCGAAGAATTTACAGCCGCCACTGCGGCCCGCCAGGGTCAGAGAATCAGCCTGAGCTACCAGCGCGACGGTGAAACCAGACAAACCACAGCCACGCTACGGGCTGATAGTAACAAGGCGCAGCAGCAGGGTTATTTAGGCGCTAGCTTGGCTCAGCCAGAATTACTGCGGTCAACCTGGTCGGCACCAATCGTTGGTTTTGGCCTGACAGCTCAAATGACCGGCTTAACAATGCAGGGGCTTGGTGATACGTTGATTAGTTTTGGCAAGGGTGTAGTGCAAAAGTTTAGTTTTGACGAGCAAGTCCGACAGACCGGCAGTCAAAATATTGAGCAAGCCGGTCAAAATGTCGCTGGACCGGTTGGACTGCTCGGCAGCATTTTGCCGCGTCTAATCGAGGCCGGCCCGGCCCATGTCATTTTAGTGAGTGCAATCATCTCACTGTCGCTAGCTGTCCTAAACGCCTTGCCGATACCGGCGCTCGATGGTGGTCGTTGGTTTTTAACGGCGCTATATCGTCTGCTGGGTCGCCAGCTAACACCAGAGCGTGAAGAGGCGGTACACGCAACTGGATTCTTGATATTGATGGGCTTGTTTGTCCTGATAACTATAGCTGATATTGGTAAGTTCTAATGTCGGAACAAGCTGAAACTCGACAGTCCATTGTTAAATGGCTGAAGATAGTAGCGGTCATTTTAGGCTATAGTGCTTGGGTGGCAGCGGCTTTTGTGGCTGCTATCGTAGTGGTGGGGGCTAGCTACGATCAGCTACAAAGTAGTGGCGGGGTTTTTGATGGCATCAGTACTACCGCCCTCAACGTTATTCTTGGAGTAGTCACATATGGACTGACGCTGCTAATAGCAATTGGCTTACCGTGGGTGGTGAAGCGTCATGTCACCGACAAGGTTACTCTTGGTATTGATAAGCACCCCCAGTGGAAACATATTGGCCTAGCCCTCGGCGGCATAGCTGTCTATTACGGCTTGTCGATTGCGCTAGCCATAGTAGTGTCGATGAATTTTACCGGTATCGACATGACCGAGCAGCAAGACCTGAGCGGAATAAGCCCGCAATCTACTGCCGAGATAGTGACCGTCTTTGCTTTGCTGGTAGTAATTGGCCCGATTGCCGAAGAAGTACTATTTCGTGGCTATCTCTACGGCAAGCTACGACGGGTGGTGCCGTTTTGGTTGACGGCGTTAGTAGTCAGTCTGCTATTTGGAGCCGTGCACCTGCAGTGGAACGTAGCCATCGATACTTTTGCTTTAAGTATCGTAATGTGTCTGACTCGTGAGCTGAGTGGGAGTTTGTGGCCCAGTATTTTGATGCATATGTCAAAAAACGGCCTAGCTTTTTATATTCTATTTATGGTCATGTAGCTAGGTGGTCATCTGGTATAATCCAGCCAAACATACTAAAATAGGATACCAGTATGAGAATGACCAAATTATTTACCAAGACGCTCAAGGATGCTCCGGCTGATGAAGTAGCCAAGAACGCTCAACTATTGATTCGAGCCGGTTACGTCTACAAGGAGATGGCGGGGGCTTACGCTTATTTACCGCTCGGGCTTAGGGTGGTCGAAAAAATCAAGCAAATCGTCCGCGAGGAGATGAATGCGATCGACTCCAACGAACTAATTATGACCGGCTTGCAGCGCAAAGAAATTTGGGACAAGACTGGACGCTGGGACGACGAGATAGTCGATATTTGGTTTAAAACCAGACTAAAAGACGACACCGAAGTCGGCTTGGGCTGGAGCCACGAAGAGCCAATTGTCGAAATGATGAAGCAGTACGTTCACAGTTACAAGGATTTACCAGTTAGCTTGTATCAGTTCCAGACCAAGTTACGCAACGAGCTTCGAGCCAAGAGTGGCATCATGCGGGGTCGTGAGTTTGTCATGAAAGACATGTATTCGTTTCACGCTACCGCCGAGGACCTTGAAGCCTACTACGACCAAGCTATCGAAGCTTATAAGCGAGTCTATGACCGACTGGGTATCGGCCAAGACACCTACATGACATTTGCTAGCGGCGGGGCATTTACCAAATTTAGTCACGAATTTCAGACCGTTTGCGAGGCTGGCGAGGACGTCATATACTTGCATCGCGAAAAGAATATCGCTATCAACGAAGAAGTTATTGACGAAGCTGCCAAGGAGCTAGGGGTCGATAAAAACGAGCTGGAAAAGGTTAAAACCGCCGAATCGGGCAATATATTCAACTTTGGTACCCAAAAAACCGACGAGATGGGTCTATACTACACCGACGCTGACGGCAAGCAGCAGTCGCTATATATCGGCAGTTACGGGATTGGCATAACACGCGCCATGGGAGTCATTGTTGAAAAGATGAGCGACGAGAATGGTATTGTTTGGCCGGAATCAATCGCACCATACCAAGTTCACTTAGTGTCGATTGGTGACGCCGGTCAGGCTGAGGCTGACAAGTTGTACACCGAGCTGATTGGTCGTGGTGTCGAGGTGCTGTACGATGACCGCGATGAGCGACCTGGTGCCAAGTTTGCTGACGCTGACTTGATAGGCATACCTTATCGAGTGACGGTTAGTGATCGCAACTTAAAACAGTCCAAGTATGAACTAACAACTCGGGCTGATGGCGAAGTGGCGCTATTGACAAAAGAGCAGCTATTGTCTAAACTGTAGCTACTGTCAAAATTCTTACCGGAGGGGTGAAAAGTCACGGCGATTGCAACCTATGCCCCCGGTGTTGGCAGTTTAATTTTGAAAGGAAAAAATCATGAAGAAAACTTATCAATTGACCGATGCCGGTCGCAAAGAACTAGAAGCTGAACTGGAAACTCTCAAGAGTCGACGTAGTGATATTGCCGACAAAATAGCGGAAGCTCGTGACTATGGCGATCTGTCTGAAAACGCTGAGTACGACAGCGCTCGCGAGGAACAGGGTATTGTCGAGACTCGTATCGCCGAGATCGAAGACATCTTGATGAACGCTGAAGATATCAAGGTCAGCAAGAGCGACGCCGTTATACTTGGTAGCAGCGTAACGCTCAAGACAGCCGACCGTGAGGTTAACTACGTAGTAGTTGGTCCGGTTGAAGCTAACCCAATCGAAGGCAAGGTTAGTAGTGAGTCGCCAATTGGCCAAGCGTTGATGAACCAAAAGGTTGGCGCTAAGGTGTCGATTGAAACACCAAAGGGTACAACTGCTTACGAGATTATTGGTATTAAGTAACTGACAGCAGTTAGTTGCTCGAGTATAGAATAGCAAAAACCCCTCAGCTCAGAGGGGTTTTTGGTTGGCTTATTTAAACAGGCTTTTGAGCGAGAGGCGCGAACTGAATTCGAGCGCGCCAAGACGGAATAGGCGGACCGCTAACATGATGGTCAGTACCATAAATACTGTCATGACCGCTAGGGCCAGGCTAGACTCCAGCAGGCTCATATTACCAACAGTATTGCGAAGCAGGGTGACAACAGGGGAAGTTAGTGGGAAAAAGGTGACAAACTGAGTGATGGGGTTTTCTGGGTCGGTCAATATCATCATCACTAGGTAAAATGGCGCAAAAGCACCGATGAAGAACACCGCCGAGAAGCTATTGGCCTCTTTTGGACCTGGTGTCGCCGCGGCTGTGGCTGTCATGAAACCAGCAAACATCAAAAAGCCAACAATCAAGAAGCTGGCGCTAAAGAATATCGACACCGGGTCAAATACTAGCTTGCTCAGGTCGATACCGGCTGGTAGTGACAGTAGGCTGGAGTCGAGTGAGCGAACGGCAAAGTAGCCAATCAGTGCCAACACGGTAAAGAACGCGACTTGGGTCAGCGTCACTAAGGTAACGGCTATCAATTTGCCAACAATCAAACTACGCGGTCGAACATAGGTCAGCACCATTTCCATTGAGCGATTTTCTTTTTCTTCGGCGACACTAGTTAACATGTAGCTGATTGAGAAGGCGAAAATGATGTAGAACAGCACGACAAACAAACCTGGTACTACATAGGCGTTGAAGCCAGGTGAAACTTGGCCATTCTCGTAGGTGGTCAGCTCGGCGTGTCCACCGCCTTGAGCGAGCGCAATGACTTCAGCTGAGCCGAGCGGAGCGTAGAGGCTAGATTGCAGTAGACTTCCCGCTAGGTCAGCAACGCTGCCACTAATCGTGAAGTCGGTGCTGCTAACATAAACCTGATACTGCTGGCTGGTAGCGAGGTTTTTCGGATAGACAATAAGTGCCTCTTTTTTATCTTGGCGCACTTGATCTTTAAGGGCACCGAGCTGACTGCTGTCGGCAAATTCTAGTCCACCAGAGGTAACTATATCGCGATTTATCAAGCCACTTTGGTCGATGACAGAAACGTCTTTTAGCTCGCTAGCGACTTTTTCCAGGCGCTCACTGCTGGATTTGCCGCCAAAATACGACAAGCCAATCACCGCCGCAACCACTACAGGGATAGCTACCATGATAATCCAGAAACTAGGCTGACGAACAATTGTCAGGTACTCATGACGGATGACAGTACGGAGATTATTTTTCATTTGCAGCCTCCTTGGAGCTTGTCTTGTAGATTTTGACGAAAATATCTTCGATAGACTTTGACTTGTGCTGCTTTTTCACTTGGTCAACACTACCATATGCAACTGATTGTCCATCGCGTAATATCAATAGGCGATCGGCTAGGCGCTCGACTTCTTCCATGAGGTGGGTGATATAGATAACTGCGGCGCCCTGGTCGACCAGCTCGTCGACAATATCTAGCAGGAGCTTGCGATTAACTGGATCGAGTCCTTTGGTGGGTTCGTCGAGAATCAGTAGCTTGGGGTTGTTCATGATGGCGACACCAAGCTGGACTTTTTGCTGCTGGCCGCCTGATAGTTTTTTGATTTTGACACCTGCCTTGTCGGCCAGCTCGACGCGGTCGAGGTAGTCGAGCGAAAATTGACGAGCATCGGCGCGTGACATGCCTTTTAGCTCGCCAAAATAAACCATGGTGTCGAGCACCTTTGATCGAGTGTACAGACCACGCTCTTCGGGCAGGTAGCCGACTAGATGTGATAGTGCCGGCGAGTAAACTTGTCCGTCGACGGTCAACTGGCCACTAGTTGGCTCATAGATACCGATCAAGCTGCGGATAGTACTGGTTTTACCGGAACCGTTGGCGCCGAGTAGTGCGAAAACTTCGCCCGGATAGACCTCGAAGTTGAGGTCACGAACAATCCGTTTATTACCGATTGTTAGGTTGAAATCCTTGATGGATACGATTGGTTTTGTCATATAGCTTATTGTAACAGGGTAAGGGGGGCTTTCTCCAGTCTGGATTTATCGGCAAATTTACGAATTACCTCTGTGGTACAATGTATCCAGTATGGCAACACTACAAGACTATCGAGACGAACGACTACGCAAACTAAATCAGCTACGTGAGCTGGGAGTGAACCCCTATCCGGCTAAGGCTGAGCGAACTCATACTATAGCTGAAATGCTCGAGCAGTTTGATGAACTAGGCGACCAGACGGTCAGCGTAGTTGGTCGGATAGTGTCGATTCGAAGCTTTGGCAAGTTGGCATTTATCAAGCTGCGTGATGCGACTGGTGAGGTACAGCTCTACCTGCAGAAAGATGAGGTGTCTGAGCTGCAGCCAGAACACGGGGTCTTGGGCATGAAGCAACTCAAGCTACTCGATACTGGCGACTTTGTTCAGGCGTCGGGCTTAGCGACAACTACCCAGACTGGTGAGCGCTCACTTGGTGTCCAGCAGTTACGGTTACTAACCAAGAGCCTTCGACCAATGCCGGAAACCTTAACCAACAAGGAAGAGCGCTTCCGTCGCCGTTACGTCGATATGAACGTCAATATAGATGTTCGCCAGCGCTTTGAGCGTCGCAGCCGCTTTTGGCAGGCTACTCGCGAATACTTAGATCAAGCTGGTTTTGTCGAAGTCAACATACCGGTACTCGAGCATACGACCGGCGGCGCTGACGCCAATCCGTTTGTCACCCATATGGACGCGCTCGACAACCATCAGTTCTATCTACGCATCAGTCACGAGCTGCCGCTTAAGCGACTAATTGGTGCTGGTTTTGAAAAGGTTTATGACCTTGGCCCGCGTTTTCGCAACGAAAACTACTCCGACGAGCACCTACCAGAGCACATCGCTATGGAATGGTATGCTGCCTATTGGAACTGGCAGGACGGCATGAAGTTTATGGAGGGTATGTATAAGTATGTCCTAGAAAAAACTTTTGGCACCTTACAGTTTCATTTAGGTGATTTCGATATTGATATGGCAGGCGAGTGGGAGGTCTGGGACTATCGCGAAGTAATTGAGCGATACTACGGTATCGATGTCTACAACACTAGTATCGAAGAAGTCGCCGCTAAACTGAAGGCAGAGGGGCTAGAGGTCGAGAAAACTGACAGTATTCCTCGTGGTATCGACAAGCTCTGGAAGAAGATTCGTGCCGGCGTGGCTGGTCCAGTCTGGCTGGTCAATACACCAAAATTTATTTCACCGCTATCAAAAGAAAATCCTGATGATCCACGAGCTACCGAACGTTTCCAGCCGGTAATAGCCGGTTCGGAGCTGGGCAACGGCTTCTCGGAGCTAAACGATCCCATCGATCAGCTAGAGCGCTTCGTCGAACAACAAAGCATGCGCGACGCTGGTGATGAGGAGGCGATGATGCTTGATATCGACTACGTCGAGATGCTCGAGTACGGCATGCCACCAGCTTGTGGCTGGGGTTACAGCGAACGGGTGTTTTGGATATTTGAAGGCGTGACAGCTCGTGAGGGCGTGCCTTTCCCGCAGTTAAAATTCGATGTCGATGAAACCACCAAGGCAATTTATCCCGATCTAGATCTCTAGCTGCATTTGCTGGTAGGGATTGCCTGTTTGATGTAACGGTGCTAGCATAAACTTATGACTAAGCAGTTAGTCCAGGCTATCATCGCGATTATTATTGTGCACACCGATGTGTCTGGATTGAAGCTTGTCTAAATAAATTAAATCAGCAATCAAGTAACCGAGCCTCAATCCAGAGGCTCGGTTTTTTGATTGACAAAAAAGGAGATACAGCACTATGGAAAAGTACGATAGCTATCCTCAGGTAGCAGACAAATCAGTAGAGGAAGCACCCGAACAGGAAACAGCCGAAGAAGAACCGCACCAGCTCGAAGGCGAGCTCGGTGTACACGCTTATTACGCCGCTGCTATGTCGTAGGACCGGCGCGGTCTAGTCAGTACTAATTACCTCGGCTATACTTTATAGCACAAGTATTGTATAATTAATTTGCACACATCCGTACGTCGAAAGGTAACAGTTATGGATCAGGCTTTGTCGTCTGCCGCCACGAGCATGGACGTCGGCACTCAGATGAGAGTCGCAGCAAAGAAGTACCATGATTCAGCTGCCGGGCAGATCAGCTGGGACCAGGTTGGGCGGCGCGGTCGCGCTGTCTGTCTGCATCTACTGAAGGCTATCGGAATTGGCCTAGGGTTTTGGCTGTTCGTGACGCTATCGTTTCTAGCGATGGTTATCGTGGCTGCCTACTGGCTGAACAACCCGGTATAGCCAGGCTGCAGGTGTGTTAGCCCGCACATCTAATGCCTAGAAGCGACTTGCTCGGCCAAGATGGTGCGGGCAGTCTGCTTTTTTGATGAAGTGCTACAATGTAGCTAATGGCAAATACTCCCGGATTTCATGACCTACCAACTCTAGAATACAAAGATCAAATTACTGATGCGGTTGACCGCAATCAGGTGACTATACTAACAGCCGAAACTGGTGCCGGTAAGAGCACGCAGGTACCGCAGTACTTAGCCGAGCATGGTTACACACGAGTCATTGTTACTCAACCGCGTATCTTGGCGGCGCGTAATCTGTCAAATCGAGTGCGCGAAGAATGGGCCGAGCGTAATCTCGAGGACAGTAGTCAACTAGTTGGTTATCGGACAGCGCACGAGCGTGATGATAGCGGACAAACCAAGATCCTGTATTGCACCGACGGCCTACAGCTGGTACGAGAAGTGACTGGCGCCGGCATTAAAGAACAACAAGTTCTAGTGCTCGATGAAGTCCACGAGTGGAATGAGAACATGGAGGTGTTGGTAGCCTGGGCCAAAAAGCGCTGCCAGGAAGAGCCACGCTTTAAAGTAGTCATCATGAGTGCGACTATCGAAACCGATACCCTAGCGGAGTACTATGATACCGACGCTGTTATTAATATACCCGGTCGGCACTATCCAGTGGTCAAGCGACGGGGTAGCGATATCTTGAGCGAACTGACAAACTACTTAACTGATAAGCCGGGGCATAATATACTGACATTCTTGCCCGGTAAGGCCGAAATTAAAGCTGTTATGGAGGTTCTCGAAAAAAAAGCCGCCGAAGCCGACGTGCCGCTTATACCGCTACACTCGCAACTTGAAGCCGAGATGCAGCAAAAGGCTTTCGCCTCCTACCCAAATGGTAAGATTATCCTCGCGACCAACATTGCTCAAACCAGTATCACCATCGATGATGTTGATGTCGTACTCGATAGTGGTCTAGAGCGACGTAACGAAGTTCGCAGTGGCGTCGAAGGTCTTTTTATTGGTCAGATATCGCAAGCCGATAGTCTGCAGCGAGCTGGCCGGGCTGGCCGCACCAAACCAGGTGAGTATATCTTAGCCCCATACGATACTATGCCGTGCTTGCCGTTTGAAGAGCGCGATGAGTATCCCACACCAGAGATACTGCGTAAGCATATCGATCGACTGACACTGCGCTTGGCGAATGTTGGTATCGATATTGAAATACTGGATTTTTACCATGATCCTAGTAAAAAAGCTATTCAGCGCGCCAAGCGGACGCTGCGTGCTCTCGGTGCGTTGACGCCACAAGGTGAGGTGACGCGCATCGGTCGGCAGATGGAGCAATTTCCAGTATCATCAAGCTACGCCCGTATGCTAGTCGAAGCGATGGAATACTCGACCGATGTCCAGGCGAAACTGGCGGCAATTATCGCTATCCAGGAAGTTGGTGGCATCGTCAAGGGCGGCACCAAACACACAGGCTGGCGCGCTTATACCAAGCAAACTAAGTCAGACCTGATAGCTGAGTACGATATTTACCTGGCGTTACCACAAATTTTACCCGAGGACTACGAAGAGCTAGGTATTATCGGCAAAAATGTCGCTAAAGCCGAAGAGGTTATCGATCGCTTACACCGTGACTTAGGCTTGTCGGGTACAGCGCTTACGTCAGTTGATATTGACGAGGAGACGCCGTTGCTCCGCAGTATTGTGGCGGGGCAGATAGATCAACTGTGGCAGGTGTTGCCAAGCGGCGAGGGCGAGGTTGAGAATTTGTTCACGGGTCAGCGACGCGAGCTGTCGAGTAGCACAGTAGTCAAGCAGCCAACGTTGATTACAGGCGAGGCTTTTGATCTCGAAGTACCACTACGTGGCGGCAAGCTGGAAACGCTACACTTGGTCCAGGCAGTCACCGCCGTCAACACCGAGTGGCTACTCGAGCTAGCGCCCGATAGCTTCGATACGCGCAAAAGCAAAATTGTCTATGACCCACGAGTTGGCGGCTTAGTGCGCCGTCAGCAGGTACGAATGGGCAAGCAAGTTCTGCAGGGTATGAGCACGCCAGTAATAGAGGATACGCCAGAAAATCGCCAGACTTTCCGGCGTGAATTTGCGGCCTGGGCTCATCGTCAGGTTGAAAAACAGCGTCGTAATCTCGAGAACTTCCATCGTTATGTTCCAAAAGTGTCGCTAGAGCAGGTAGAGCGTGAGGTTAAACAAAAAATCGCTGACGTAGTATCGATTGATCAGCTGTCGAAGCGTGATAAACGTCAGGCGGTCGATCTTGCCAAGATTGAAACTTATTTTGACGATGATTTTTTCCATCGACTCGGCAAGCCGCGCAACAAGCATTTTAAGCGTCGCGGTTTTTTGCCGCGCCACAAACAAAAGAGTGGGGGTAAATTCCGCAAAAAATTTAAGCGCCACTAAAGGCGCTTAACGTATCAATCACCAAATAGCCTGATAGGCTATTTGGTGATCATTAACTTGAGGTTCGACAGATAGTGGGCCGGATTGACCGATTTATTTTTCTGTAGGTAGGAAAGGTGGATTTCGCGGAAGGGCATAATGTTGTCGGGCCATTCGTCAGCGGTCGGGCTGTAGCGTCCTTCTGTGTTCATGTTTGGGTCGTTCTCAAACTCTGTTAGGATTGATATTATCTCGTCAAGTGACATATGGTCCATATTGATACCGATACCTTTCTCCCAGATGGTCTGTTCTACTACCAGTATAGACTATCAGGGGTGAAAAGACCAGTCACCTCTGTCGAAAGGCGAAAAGCCGTCCTCCAGGTGTGGAGGAGCGGCTTATTCGCTCAACTCGACACTACGAAGGACGGCGTGATCCGAGAGAGGTGTTTGCGCTTCAGCGTGGGGCGGAGTAGTAGTCCGAGCCAAGCATGTGCGCGTGCATCTCGGTCGTGCCCTTGGGGCCGACCATGACTTGCCGACCAGTAGCGGGCCCGAGGCCAGGCGACAGCATGATGCGCTGGTAGACAGCGAAGTTATCGGTGCCGTAGTCTGGCTTGGACCGCTTGAATCGCAGGCGCGGCAGCTTGAACTGGCTCGTCCGACGACGGTGCCTACCAGCGGACGGTCGTATCAACAGCAACACTGTTCCTCTTTCTCGAAAGTGGCCCCAAGCTCTCAATACGGATTGTATCGATGTAACTAGAGGCAACTATGGCTGTATTTTAACATTTGACAGCGCTAAACGCAACCAGTTTTATTGTCCAATACTCAAATGAGCATTGACATACTGCTTATGCTGTGCTAGTATCTAAGGCAGTAAGTTATTCAACACAAAAAATGAAAAACTTACCAAACAACTACCAGGAGCAAATTGTGATATGAACAAGTATCTAAATACGCTCGAGGTAGTCGAACCGCTGACTAGATTTTGATAAACAATTGAGAAGTCTAGCAGTAGTACAAAAATCCTCCGCGCGGATGGAACAAGAATACCAGTCTGATCAACTGGTATTTTTGTTTGGCAAAACTGAGAGTATACTAGTTTGATGAAATATTTTTACCACCTGCTGGTCAATACGTTGGTCGCCAACGTGACGACAAGTTTTTTGTGGTTTGCGCTGACGTTTTGGGTATATCTAGAGACCGAGTCGGTTATGGCGGTTGGCCTCATTGGTGGTGGCTACATGATAATGGTGGCGCTGTTTAGTGTTATTTTTGGAACTATCGTCGACCAGAACAAAAAGAAAACCGTCATGCTAGCCTCGTCGCTGCTAACGATGTCGGCTTTTGCGGTAGCTGGCTTGGTGTACCGGCTGCTGCCAGAGGCTCGGTTGCTCGACTTTGGTGCCGGCTACTTCTGGCTGTTTATCACTATTATCTTAGCTGGGGCAATCATTGAAAATATGCGCAATATTGCGCTGAGCACTACGGTGACATTGCTAGTGTCGAAGGATAAGCGGGCCAATGCCAATGGGCTAGTTGGTACGGTTCAGGGTATTAGTTTCATCCTAACTAGTGTATTCAGTGGGCTATCAATTGGCTTGCTCGGTATGGGCTGGACGCTGGCGATTGCCATCGTATTGATGACGCTTAGTTTTGCTCATCTGCTGCTAATCGATATACCAGAAAAAACTATCACACACGATCCTGAGCTAGCCAAAAAGCGCATCGATATAAAGGGAAGTATAGCTGCTGTTCGTGTCGTGCCTGGCTTACTAGCGCTGATATTTTTTTCGATGTTCAATAATTTCATCGGCGGATCTTATATGGCCTTAATGGACCCGTACGGACTGACACTATTTCCAGTCGAAGTTTGGGGAGTCGTGTTCGCACTAGCCGGTACTGGTTTTGTAATCGGTGGTATGGTTATTGCTAAATATGGTCTTGGTAAAAATCCGATTCGAACGCTGCTCCGTCTAGTGATTATAATGGGACTGCTTGGTGCATTCTTCACGATTCGCGAAATCTGGTGGCTGTACGCAGTAGGTATATGGCTCTACATGTTGATGATTCCAGCTATCGAGGCTGCTGAGCAGACAGTTATTCAGCGCGTTGTGCCGTATCAACGACAGGGCCGAGTCTTTGGTTTAGCTCAAGCCATGGAGTCGAGCGCAGCTCCACTGACGGCCTTTGCGATCGCGCCATTGGCCGAATTTGTCGTTATACCGTATATGCGTAGTAGCGAGGGTTTAGCGACCTGGGGCTGGTTACTTGGCCAGGGCGAAATGCGTGGTATAGCCATGATATTTTTATTGACTGGACTAATCATGTCGGTGGTGGCTAGCTTGGCTTTTATGACCAAGTCGTATCGTATGCTATCGGCCATCTATCAAAAATCGTAATTTTTTGACGACTGTCATATGATAGGGCTATGAGCGTCATCAAAAAATACCGGATTAATGACAGCGATCTAACGGGCCGAGTACGCAACGGTATTGGTATAGTGGCGCCGTTTGATTTTGCGCTTGATGATGAGTACTACAAGTGGCTACCACCTGAGGTGCCGATGTTTGTTACGCGCACCCCAGAGCTGCAAAATCCAAACGTAACAATTGACTTAGCTCGGCAAGTCGGTAGCGAACTAGCGGTCGTGCCGGCTGTCGGCTCGCTGCTGGCGGTAGCTCCGGCGGCAATTGGTTACGCCTGTACGTCGGGTAGCTTTGTCGATGGTGCCAGTGGTGAGCGGCACCTTAGCGATGTCATGGTAGAGGCTGGTGCGCCAGCTGCCGTCACGACGTCAGGGGCCTTAGCTGAGGCTTGTCGATTGCTGTCTGTTTCGAAAATCGCTATCGTCACACCGTACAACTATGAATTGACCGAGCTGTTGGTTGACTATCTCGACCAATGCTCGATCGAAGTAGTATCAGCTGGTTATCTCGACCGTGAACAGGGGATTGCTCGTATCGATCAACCGGCTGTCAAGCGGATCGCTGTCGAGGTCGATACAACTGAAGCCGAAGCAGTATTTTTTAGCTGTACTAACCTGCATACCTTTGAAATTATTGAGGACTTAGAGGCTCTGCTCGATAAGCCGGTTCTGTCGGCCAATCAAGTTACGGTTTGGGCAACCTTACGCGCTGGCGGTTTAAATCAGCCGAGACACCAGCAGCGGCTATTTATGGCTTGACTTGCCGGCACCGGGCGTTCGTTTCGTAGTACAATAGACGGTACGATGAGGTTAACCAAGTATCAACACGCTTGTTTCACTGTCGAACTTGATGGGCAGACATTGTTGGTTGACCCAGGCAATTTGACGACTGATCTTGACGAGATCGTTGGCTTAACTGCGGTAGTAATCACCCATCAGCACGCGGACCACTACGATAAGCAACTGCTCGATAGTTTGTTAGAGGATGAGGTGCCGATCTATGCAGAGCAAACGGTACTAACTGAGCTGGGATTGCCGACTAGTGATCCGGTTGATCCAGGTGATGTGATCGAAATCGGACCATTTCGACTAGAATTTTTTGGTGGTGAACACGCGACAATCCACCGTAACATACCAGGCCTAGCTAACCTAGGTGTGATAATAAATGACACGGTGTGTTATCCTGGTGACTCGTTTGCGTCACCTGATGCGACAATCGATACTCTATTGCTGCCAGTGGCAGCACCGTGGATGAAAATCGCTGAAGCAATCGATTACGTTAATCAAGTCGAGCCGCGACTGGCGGTGCCGACTCACGATGCTATTTTGTCGACGGCCGGCCAGGAAATTGCCGATCGAGTGGTTGCCAGCAATTTGGTGCCAGGTATCGATTACCAGCGACTAGATGGGAGTATTGACCTATGAGGCAGGTGATTTCTTCGGCCCAAAATCCGCGGATCAAGCAGCTACGAAAGTTGTTAACTAGTACTTCGTATCGATACAAACAAGGTTTGGCTGTTGGCGAGGGCGTACATATTGTCCGGAGTTTTTTACAGCTTGGTAATCTACCGGATCTCGTGGTCTACGCCGAGTCAGCTACTACGGACCAAGAGGTAGCAACATTGATCAACCAGATTGACACTATTGGTGTCGATGAGCTGGTGGTTAAGGATAGTCTGTTTGAATCAATTAGCGATGTGCATGCTTCGGTGGGAATATTAATGGTGTTTGCTATTCCGACGGCTGGAAGCGTACCGACTTTGACGGGTGATGCTATCCTTCTCGAGGCAGTACAAGACCCAGGCAACCTCGGCACGATAGTGCGGACTGCGGCGGCGGCTGGTGTGGAGGATGTTTATCTATCGGCCGGCTCGGCATCACCATGGTCACCGAAGGCGCTACGGGCTGGTATGGGGGCACAGTTTAGTTTGAATATATACGAGTCGGTTGATTTGGTTGGCTTAGCGCTACGAGCCAAAATTCCAGTGCTGGCAACCGACCTCAGTGGAGCGGGCTCGCTTTACGCGACTGACTTAACGGCCGAGGTTGCTTGGGCCTTTGGTAACGAAGGTCAAGGTATTACCAACCAACTACGCGACGCTTGTAGTCAGACGGTGTTGATACCGCAAGCCGAAACCGCTGTTGAGTCACTCAACGTGGCGGCGTCGGTAGCGATTTGCTTGTTTGAGCAACGTAGACAAAGATCGATTTAGTAGTTTATATGCCCGCAGTCCGAACCCACTCAAGCCTAGCTAGGCTATAGATGGCGGACGGACTGCGGGCAGGTGAGAGGGGTGGGGCGCTCAGACCAACATCATGATCAAAAGCCCCATCATGGTGAAGGCCGCCAGGCTCAGGCTGACCGGAAGGGCAAAATCGCTGAGCGGAACTCCGATGCTACGAAGGGCGCCCAGTGGACCATTCCAGTAAGGTGCTGGGCTGGTACGTGGCCTATACTGACGGTTGGGCATGAGGGTTTCTCCTCTCGAGTAAGTGCCCACGCGGTTGCGTGAGACAAGTTCATACTATTATGAAAATCAAGAATATACAAGCTTTCTATGAAAAAGCAATGATCTCAGGACTATAAAAGGAAGCTGGCGCCCGTGACTATAGGTCAGGGGCGCCGGGTGCTCTCCGTTAGAGGGGTACGGGCTCTCGCGACGCCAGGATGCTCAGCTTGCTGAGGGCGTCACGCGCACTGGGGTGCGGCTGCCATGAACCGTCGCCAATCTTCTGGTACGGCACGTAGACCTCTAGGGTCCCGGCGAGGTGTGGCTTGACCTCAGCACCTGGTACTTGCTCGGCAATGCGTCGGTCGTCAGCCGTAACCACCAGGCAAGCGGTGTGGGTCGGCGTCCAGTCACTTGTGTGCATTTTGATCCCTTCTATGGATGGGGGTTACCAAGCTCGAGCCGTCATCTAACGGAGAGCTATCTGCGCAAAAACCATTTGTACCCAGATAGCTCTCCACTAAGTGTAAAACGTAAAGGTACTTTTGATAAATATAACAATAAACACCCAAAAAGTCAATAGAGCTAGCGCTTAAGCACGAACGAGCCAATGCGTAGTTGCCGGCTACTAAGACGATGGCGACGTGAGCCAAGGCTGAGACCGACAAATAGCCAAAATAACATGACGATAGTAGCAACTACCAAGACTGGTACTTGACCAAGTTCGACTATAGCCACCACAGCTATTGACGTCACTATACCTCCACCCAAAAATGGTTCGTAGGCCAGCTGCTTATATGCGAATCCTTCACGAGCACCGGTGCGGTTTAATGGATCGGCAAGACGATTGAGTAGCAATCCGGTAGCGGTCATGCCGAGCGCTTGACCAGTGTCAGTCAGGCCGTACTCGAACCAATGTTTACGGAAAAAGCGTGGCGCCAGCACAAAGAAGCAGAATAACACCCAAGCGATGCCGGCTACGGCAAGGATGGCAAAGGTAGCAAAATTGTGTCCAATGATATTGAGTGACATGGTGCCTATCGCGGTGATGATAAGCAAGTCTAAAGCGATAGCACTAAAAGTTCGGACCGTGCCGATATCGATGTGATGGTCGAGCTTCATACGACGTAGCAGAATCTGGATTAGCAGTCCACCAAACATCGCGAGCGGGAATAGCGGCAGGTGAGCAAAAATCCGGATGTCGGTTGTGTCACCTAGAACGGTATTCTCCAGCCAGACCAACCCGGTTAATATCAGCCAGCCGAGACCAATAGCGAGAGTGAACAGTAGGATGGTTAGGTTAATGGTCCGGGGCTTAGTCTCGAATTCTCGAGTGACGCGAGTTAAATCGTAGCCATTTTTTATCATGCGTCGTTGCTGAGCTTGCATGCTGGCGCGGTCGAGTATGCGGCCAATGCGACGGTTATAGATATTGATAGTCGCTATACCAAATATCACAGCGGTGATAATTGTCAGTGTCGCTAGGCCAAGGGCGATATCGGTGGCCTGCTCATAGCCGAAGTTAGCAAATGTCGGGGCTAGACCAGCCGCTGTGCCGTGTCCGCCTGACAAACTAATCTCGAGTAAGGCGCCAAAGATAGGTGGTGCTCCAAAGACGGGGCCGAGTATCAGCAAGGTGAGGAGGATGCCGATTACATACATACCCCAGGCAATAGTGCTACCAAATGCAATCATTGGTCCAGCCGAACGCCAAATCTGACGTGGTCCGGGAGTTTTTTGACCAATAAACAGGCCGGCAAAAACAACGTTAATTAGTAGGGCTGGTAGAAGCGAAAGCTGATCGGTTATTGCTGAGGGAAATAAGCCGACGATTTGTGGGCCGACAGCTAGCAGTAGTAGGCCACCAATTATCGAACTTGGTATGAAGTAACGTTGCAGGATGGGGGCGTTGCGCTTAATAACCCGAGCTACCACCCAGACTATAACAAGGACAACCAAACTCTGAAACCAGATAGGCATAATGATTTTAGTATAACAGTAGGCCTTGAGTGATGAAAATCAGTTGGTTGGTTTGTCGCCGGAGCAACAGCCGACTTTACATCGGTAGCGGCAGTATATAAGTGGCGTTCGGCTCGGAGTGAAAAGTCAGATTGCTGTCTATTGACAACAAACAGTAATATGATAATATATATATTATGATTGAACACCCATTGGACGGCGAAAAAGATCGATTTGACCAAGAATACTACCGTACAGTATTCACTAATTCTGCCAAAGCGTTAATCACTGACCCGGCTAGCCAGGTTCAGCCAGTCCCTTACGAGGTGGCAAGTGACAGGGGTTTTATCGCTAGTGAATTTATTAGACAGATCGACCCCAAGGGGGTGGCTGATTTGGCTGAAGGTGGTCGAGTTTTGTCATCTGACCTGAGGTACGTTACCCCAACCAAGCTAAACGAGGGTGATTCCCAAGAATATTCAGCAATTATGTTGACGGTTGATAGCTACGAATCAAACCTGACTCAGCGGCGCGTCTATGCCCTTGACCTAAGAGAGGACGGTGAGCTTGGTCTAGACTGGTACGATACTGAGGCGGTGACCGAGTATATGCGTGACGGCAAATATGTTAGCCGGGATGATATCGAACCCCTTAGTAGCCTGAAGGATCTAACTAGTGAAGAGTATGATCATGAAATGGCGCGTCGCATAACTGACCGTATGCATGGTCACCGCGAAATGACTAGCCAGGAGCTAACAGCGTTTATTGGCGTGCTAGAACGCTACGTAGCAGCAAGATTATCGGCTGAATAAAAACGCCCTTTTTGTTGTAGTCAAAAAATGCATCAACAGTCCACCGAGCTGTTTTAGTGATACCAGGTCTAAATAGGATACAATAGTAAACGTTATGGGCGCTTCACGGCATCAGCGGATTTTATACACTAGACTGGTCTGGGTATTTATTGTCATTTCGGCAATTGGTGTCGGTGTGCTGGTGTACGAGAGTCTAACTGGCAAGTCTAGTCTTGTGCTATCTTCGCTGATAGTCTTCGCCATCTCGATTGCCGCCTTGATAATGTCGACACTACAGGTGCTAAGTGCTACCCGGCAAGTACGTCTAACTGAAAATATCTTGCGTAAAACCAATCAATCGAGTCGCAACATGGCGCAGCTAGTGGAAGAGGACCGTAAGCTGGGGCGCGATATTCGCCGCGACATGGCACTTGACCAAGAGGTGATTGCTATATTAGAGGAGTATGGTGTCGGCAATAATGTCGATGAGCGCCGCCGAGTGGCTGAGCGTTTATCGAGCTTGTCAAAAAAATAAACCCTCGATACTCGAGGGACTGTCCCCGGCATATCGTAGAAGAGATGCCGGGGCTGTCCTTTACCTGATGGGTAGCTCAGTGGTAGCCGGGTGGGTGGCGTCCACGTACACGGTTTGACGCGCGTACTGGATTCGAGCGGTTAGACCGTCCGGTGCAGGACCACCAAATCCCAGGTAGTACAGGGACTCAGCCGCCAGCTCGGCGCTGGGCCGACCCGACCGTAGCTGGACGACAGGTAGGTTGATGCTGTTTTCGTCCGAGAACACAACCGATAGGCCGCTGGCCGGATCGATCCAGGCTTTTAGCGGCTTGGGTTGGTTGGGCGGTGCTTGCTGCAAAACTGTAGCGAGTTGCAGGGCATACTGCTTTACCTCCATCATGTCTTGGCAGTCGATGACGATAGGGTTGAACACAAGCTGGCTCATACCACAGCCTCCTAATGCGACGTAAAGGACGTATATATTATATCATCTTCATCAAATAAAAGCAATAGATAGACGAGACTGTGCGTCGATACGGTATACTGAAAGAGTATGACTATTTTGGAAGCGATTATCCTTGGTATCGTCGAAGGGATTACCGAATTTTTGCCTATATCGAGTACTGGCCACTTGACAATTGTCGAGAAACTACTTGGTTATCAGATCGATGACCCTGGTGTAACGGCTTTTACGGCTGTCATTCAAATTGGTGCTATCGCTGCTGCAGTCTGGTATTTTCGTAGTGACATCATAAGGGTGGCAACGGCCTGGCTACGGGGGCTGGCTGACGTTGAGGTTCGCAAGCAAAACCCTGATTACAAATACGGCTGGGCGATTATCATCGGTTCGGTACCAATTGCCGTGATAGGCTTGGTCTTTCAAGACATTATTGAAACTAGCCTACGTAGCTTGTGGTGGGTGGCTGGAGCACTGATTGCCTGGAGTTTCGTGCTTTGGTATAGCGATCGGGTCGCCAAGCAAAATCGCGTTGAAGCCGAGGTGACTTGGCGTGATACGTTGGCGATTGGCCTAGTGCAATGTTTAGCGCTGATACCAGGAGTTTCACGTAGCGGTGCGACAATGTCAGCTGGGTTGTTGGCGGGCTTTGACCGGGTGACAGTGACACGGTTGAGTTTTTTCCTCGGCATACCGGCGCTGGTTGCGGCGGGAGTATTACAAGCGGTGACACGAGCCGATGATATCACGACAAGTGGAATAGGCTGGGGGCCGACAGTAGTCGCAACGATCGTGTCGTTTGTCGTCGGCTACCTGGCAATTGCTTGGTTGCTGAAATTTATTGCCAGCAACACTTTCATGATATTTGTTCGCTATCGTATTGCGCTGGGTATCGTTATCGTTGGGCTGATCATGACCAGCACCATCACGGCTGTCTAGTGTATATTAAGTAGTAGCAACAGGAGGGTATGATGACTGCCAGCAAAAAAACCGATGTGATAATCATCGACAAACTGAGCAAGCATTTCGGCCGGGTTAAGGCACTTGATGGGTTTAATATGACGGTACGGCTAGGCGAGGTGCATGGTTTTTTGGGGCCAAATGGCGCTGGTAAATCGACGGCAATTCGTATCCTGCTCGGTCTACTGCGGCCAACCAGTGGTGATGTTGAACTGTTTGGTCAACATCCGTGGCATAACGCCGTCGAACTACACTGTCGGCTGGCTTACGTGCCCGGCGACGTTAGTTTTTGGCCCAATTTAACTGGAGGCGAAATCATTGACTTGCTCGGCCGATTACGCGGTAGCCTCGATGAGGCCAGGCGAGCTGAACTGCTCGACCGTTTTGAACTCGATCCAACCAAGAAATTTCGAACCTATTCTAAAGGTAATCGACAAAAAGTTGCTCTGGTGGCAGCACTGGCTAGTGATGTTGAACTGTATATTCTTGATGAGCCAACCAGTGGGCTCGACCCCCTGATGGAGCAGGTGTTTCAGGATGAGATTCGCCAGCTGAAACGAGCTGGTAAAACGGTACTACTATCGAGTCATATATTGTCAGAAGTTGAAACTTTGTGCGATCGAGCGACAATTATTCGCAGCGGCCAGACTGTCGATACCTATACACTAGCTGAACTAAAAGCTGAACACGCCAACCTCGAATCGTTGTTCCTCAGCCAGTACGAGGATAGATAACGATGGCAGGCGTACTAAGCTTGCTTGGTTTGATCGCGCGACGTGACCGGATTAAACTACCGCTCACCATAGTGCTAGTTGTCATTTCATTGGTGTCTATTATACCTTTGCTACGCAACGTTTACGGTGACGAAGCTAGTTTGACAGCGATGTACACTAGTTTGGGTACTAATCCGGCTATGCTGTTTTTGACAGGGCCAATTGACGCGCCTACACTCGGTGGACTTATGACTATTGAGACTTTGCTGTGGTGGGGTTTAGTGGTGGCGTTTATCAACACAATGCTGGTGGTCAGACATACTCGTCATAATGAGGAGATTGGCGCACAGGAGCTGATTTTGTCCAGCCAAGTTCATCGCTCGGCTAGTCTGGTGGCGGTGATGGTAGCGGCGATTGTCGTCAACGGATTGATCGCGGCTGGGCTTGCTATCGGCATGCAACTTGTTGACGTGACTTGGACGGCCAGTCAGTCGTGGCTATACGGCTTAGCGATGGGCGCGTTTGGGCTAGCTTGGGCCGGTATAGCGGCGATTGTCGTCCAGTTGGTAGCGAGCGGCCGGACCGCCAACAGTTTGCTGGCTGCCTTAATTGGCGTAAGTTTTGTGGTGCGTGGTGTAGGTGACTTTCTTGGCTCGGTTGACGCTAGTAGCGGTCTTCACGAGCCGGCCTGGATGAGTAGCTTGAGTCCGTTTGGCTGGCTGCAGATGACCCGACCACTAGTAGAACCAAACTGGTGGCCGTTAGTTATTCCGCTGCTATTTTGGCTGGCTTGCTGTGGGCTTGGGCTGGCGCTACTAGCTCGTCGTGATGTTGGTGAAGGGCTGCTACCGAGTCGACGAGGTAGAGCACGGGCGTCAAGATTCTTGGCGACACCGCTCGGGCTGACTTGGATGCTGCAACGGAACGTGTTTATTGGCTGGTTGTTGGCAATACTTGTTATGGTGTTGACGCTCGGTGCGCTGACACCGCAAATGGATGAGGTGTTCGCCGGGTCGGACGGTATACAGCAGATGATTGAGGCCATCGGTGGTGCTGGCGAGCTGTTGCCATCGTTTATGTCGGCGATGCTGGCAATCATCAGCTTGATGGTGTTTGCTTACGCGATTCAAGCGCTCGGTAAGCTGCGTAGCGAGGAGTCGCAAGGCCATCTCGAACAGCTTCTAGCGACACGACTCTCACGGCTAAAGTGGATTGGTTTGCACACCGGACTGGTCGCAGTAGTTGGTACGCTATTGCTAGCCATGACGGGTAGTGTGATGGCTGTAGCTGTCAACGCAATGAGCGACGGAGTGAGCTTAGACGTGGCTGAATATACGTTGGCAGCACTGTCGTACTGGCCGATGCTACTGGCATTTATGGCGCTCTACGTTGTTTTGTTTAGTTTACAGCCACGCCTGGCCGGCTTGGTGACATGGATGTATTTTGGCTGGGTAGCCTTTTTGTCATGGCTTGGCCCGATGCTCCAACTTGACGATTTAGTAATGAAATCGTCGATCATGGAGCATCTCGCCACGCCACCACTTGAAGATATTAGCTGGCAACCAATAATAGTCATGGCATCGGCGTCGCTAATGCTAGCAACCGTTGGCCTGATGATTTGGCGTCAGCGCGATCTAGTCGAAAAATAATCGGCTAAAATACGTCGTTTGAGCCATCGGCGTAAAGTCGAATAGGTTATTTCTTGCTCGACTTGGATTTGACCGCGACGCGCTTGGGCTCTGGTAGGGGCTCGAGTGGAACGTTTACTTTCAATACACCATCGTCAAGCTGGGCTTCGATAGCGTCAGCATCTGCACGGTCTGGTAGCTGAATGCTGCGGTAGAAACTACTGCTACTTTCGCGGATGACGTATTTTTTGTCCTTGTCCTCCTCTTTTTCGTGTCGTTTAGCACTGATGGTTAGAGTGCCGTTTTCGATGCTAATATCGATATCATCCTGCTCAAAGTTTGGCAGGTGAGCCTCAACGGTTAGCTGGTTGTCTCTGGTGTAGACGTCAGTAGTTGGGATGTTGACACCTTTTAGTGGTCCAAACCAGTCGTCACCAAAAAACTGGCGTTGCAGAGCGTTTAGCTCAGCGAAAGGGTCGTATTTTATAAGTTTGCTCATATCTTCCCCCTTTCAATTGATTGAAACGAGAAGCGATAAATGCTTCTGTACTTACCATTATAG
>CAZNOD010000004.1:0-29474 GCA_964574585.1 uncultured Candidatus Saccharibacteria bacterium
GCGCCAAAGAAGCGTGGCTTCAAGAGTCACCGGGTACCAGCACAGGTCGTCTATAGCGACCACTTAAACAGCCTCAAAGGCACCGTCGACAATCTAGCACTTTACGAAGCTAGCTTGATTGCTACGCCTTTTCACTCGGTCAAAGTTATTGCTCGCGGTGAACTGACAGCCAAAATCGATCTACGCACTCAGGGTGCCTCAAAGTCGGTAATCGATGCTATCACTAAACTTGGTGGTAGTTTCGAAAAGACCGCTGTACCTGCTCAAAGTACTAGCAAGACAGCCGCCGATGCCGATACAGCTAAGTAGTCGACGCGTCTAAGCAAAAAATACCCCAAGTTCATCGGGGTATTTTTGTTTGTCAATCTAAAAAATCTGCTAGTAGTCAACAGCAATCTGGTGTACAATATAACCTTAGATATAGACAGTCTCGACCCAGGAGGAGATAGACAAGATATGAATTGGAAAATTGTTTTTCGGTCATTAAAGAACCGAGATATGCAAAAACGCCTAGGAATCATCCTCGGACTGATTGTGGCGTATCGCCTACTAGCGCACGTGCCCGTGCCGATTGCTGAACCAACCCAGCTGCGTGAGGTGATTAACAACATAGTCAGCGGCACCGACTTTGGTGGCTTCCTTAATATCCTGTCAGGTGGTGCTTTATCACAGTTCTCTATCGTCTTGGTCGGATTGACACCATTTATTACCGCTAGCATTATTTCGCAACTATTAACAAAAGCCATCCCCAAGCTAGAAGAGCTCCATAAGGATGGAGAGTCGGGTCGACGTAAAATCAACCAGTGGACACGTATAATCACTTTCCCGCTAGCTATTGTTCAGTCGATCGCTTTTATCTACATCCTGCGCGAGTCAGTTCTAGCCGGCAACACTACTGGGGTACTCAGTAGTTCGCCATTAGAATGGATAGTCGCCGTGACCGCGATGACGGCTGGTGCGATGTTACTGATGTGGCTGGGTGAGTTGATTACAGAGCAGGGAATCGGAAATGGTATCTCACTACTAATCTTCGCAGCTATTATCAGCCAGCTACCACAAACTCTGGGTGGCATATTTACATCACTGTTCGACACCTCAGCTGGTAAGCTGAGCTTCTTCGGTTGGTTTGATATCCCAGTCGATCCAACCTCGTTCTGGGTGGTGTCTAGCATAGCCCTAGTTGGCTTTGTCATTCTTTATATTCTTGTCAAGATCAACGAGGCCCAGCGAGTTATCACGATCAACTACGCCAAGCGTGTTGGCGGTAACAGTGCTTACGGTGGCATCAAAAGCATCCTGCCAGTCAAGCTAATCGCGGCTGGTGTGATTCCAGTAATCTTTGCTGTCGCTTTCCTAAGCTTGCCAGCCTTCTTGGGCCAAATACTCAAATCAACTGCCAACCCAGACTACGCCGTATTGGCCAACAATCTAATCACTTGGTTCCAGGCGCCGCAGCCAGGCATGTTTACCGGTAGCGACTGGGGCGCGATGGTTTACCCAGCCTCATACTTCATATTGGTAGTTGCCTTTACCTATTTCTATACCGGTATCGTATTTAACAGCAACGAGATAGCCGAAAACCTGCAAAAGCAGGGTGGTTTCATCGAAGGTATCCGACCGGGCCAGCAAACCGAAAAATACCTTAGCCGAACCATGAATCGATTAGTGCTGTTTGGATCTATTACACTTGGATTGATAGCCGTGCTGCCATTTGCCGTTGAGTATGTCTTAGCCCGCTTTGGCGTCCAGACGCCTGGTCTAGCTATCGGTGGAGTCAGCCTATTGATTGTCGTCACTGTCGGTCTAGAAACCTTGCGCCAGATAAATTCACGCGCCCTGATGGTCACATACGACGATTATAAATAGTTAACAAGCAACGACAAACGGATATGCGAAAGGCCGCCGACGGCGGTTGGTGGTCGATAGCTACTGCCATCGACGGCCATATCGCGTCAGGCGGCCGAACCGACGTAGAAGCGTACGTTGTATGCCGCTTCTAACTCAGACCGGGAAAGGTACTTGGGCTCTGGCTCTGGCTCTGGCCTTGCGTCTTTGTAGGGTGGCAGAGTAGGGTCGGGGGTTGACTCTTGGTTTGACAAGATGCTCTACCTCTCGGGTCAGTCGCTAGTCGGTGGCTAGCGATCGGTCGTAATATAACATAAGGACACTGGTTAGTCAAAAGCACTGCCAAGCTTGACTTGTGTGGCCAGTTCGGTACAATTGTATTAACAATCAAAATCACTGCCAAACGGCGTGTGAAAATCTCTTCGATATAGCTTGCTTGTGTTGTCTTTTTGCTGTATAATCGACTACTGTAACCTATGGCGAGTCAAAAGGAAGTAATCAAATTGCAGGGTAAGGTAGTCGAAGCACTACCTAATACTCAATTTAAGGTTGAACTAGAGAATGGCCTTAGTATCATCGCCCACATCAGCGGTAAAATGCGCAAGCACTACATCCGCTTGGTACCAGGCGATCGCGTTGAAGTCGAGTTGACCCCTTACGATCTGACAAAGGGTAGAATCGTCTTCCGCGCCAAAAATTAATTAAACTTAAGTTACGGGTTTTGTCCCTAAAGGAGACTAGCACTCATGAAAGTTCGTGCGAGTGTCAAAAAAATCAGTCCCGATGACCAGTTGGTACGCCGCAAAGGCCGCCTGCGTGTCATCAACAAGAAAAAACCTAAGAACAAGCAGAGGCAAGGTTAATTGCTGATGTTTATAGAAAGGCAGGGTTAAGCATGGCTCGAATTTCTGGGGTAGTAATACCTTCTGAAAAGCAAGTGCAAATCGCTCTTACCTATATATATGGTATTGGCCCAAAGCACGCTTCGACCATCCTTGCGGCGGCTAAAATTGAGCCGACCACTCGGGTGAAAGATCTCACCGAGGCTGAAGAAAACAAGATTCGCGAAATTATCGACCGTGATTATACGGTAGAAGGCGATCTACAGCGCTTGGTATCAAACAACGTTAAACGTCTTAAGGAAGTCAACGCCTATCGTGGACTTCGCCACAAGGCCGGCTTGCCGACCCGTGGTCAGCGTACCCGTACGAATGCACGAACTCGTAAGGGTAAGGCTATCGCCGTCGGTGGCGCACAACCAAAAGCAGCATCTAAGACCTAAAGGAAAGGAATCGTTACATGGCAGAATCTACTTCTACATCCAAGAAAAAGCAACGACGATCAGTTCCATCTGGTCAGTTGCACATCCAGGCTACCTTTAACAACACTATCGTGACTTTTGCCGACAAAAAAGGCAACGTCCTGACAGCTTCAAGCGCTGGCGCTTGTGGCTTTCGCGGTAGCAAAAAGGGAACCGCTTACGCAGCTCAGGTAGCTGCTGAAAAAGCCGCTGAGGCTGTTAAAAATAATTACGGCATGAAAGCAGTCGATGTTTTCGTCAAAGGCGTTGGCCTGGGACGTGACTCGGCAATTCGCGCCCTAGGAAGCTTCGACATTTCTGTCGAGAGCATTAAGGACGTCACTGGTGTTCCACACGGTGGTGTTCGTCCACGAAAGGCAAGGAGAGCATAATGGCCCGAGATACTTCACCTATCGTCAAACAAAGCCGCCGAGAAGGCTACGCTCTTCACCCTAAGGCCCACAAGATTATGGCTCGCAAATCTGGAATCCCAGGTGAGCATGCGCATGGTCGTCAAAGTAAGCCAAGCCAGTACTCGGTTCAGCTACGTGAAAAGCAAAAAGTTCGCCGTCTATATGGCCTACTTGAGCGTCAATTCGTCAAGCTAATGAAAGAGGCAACTCGTCGTGAAGGTCTAGCTGGTGAAAACCTCCTAGAGCTACTTGAGCGACGGCTCGACAACACCGTTTACCGCGCTGGTTTCGCTGTATCGCGTCGGGGCGCTCGCCAACTAGTTAGTCACGGACACTTCCTGCTAAATGGTCGCCGCGTCGACATTCCATCTATCCGTGTTAATGCTGGTGACGTAATCACCGTTCGACCGAAGAGTGCTAAATCTGGTTACTTCACTAACATCGATGAAGTAGTCGGCAACACCTCACAAGTCCCACTATCTTGGCTTAAGAGTGACGTCAAGAAACTGAAGGTAGAGGTCACCGGCACACCAAAGCGCGATGAAGCTGAACCTGATATCAATGAACAACTAATCGTTGAGTACTACTCACGTTAAATAGGGTAAGGAGCCATATAAATGTCTAAAGTAATTCACAACCCAGCACTAGCTCGAGTCGATGACATCGATGACAACACTGCTACTTTTGTGATTGAGCCATTGCACGCTGGTTACGGCAACACGCTAGGCAACAGCCTACGCCGTGTCCTACTCTCTAGCATAGAGGGCGCTGCTATAGTTGCTTTCCGCGTCGAGGGTGCTACTCACGAGTTCACAACTGTCGCTGGTGTCCAAGAAGATGTTGTCGACATCATGCTAAACCTCAAAGGGGTTCGTCTTGTCAGTCACGCCGACCAGCCAGTCGAGGTCCGTCTAGAGAAAAAGGGCGCTGGTCCAGTCACAGCTGGTGATATTAAAACTACTGCTGATGTCGAAGTCGTTAATCCCGACCACGTCATCTGCACCATCGATGATCCAAAGAAATCAATAGTCTTCGACCTAGTTGTCGATAATGGCCGTGGCTACCGCACCATTGAAGAAGCTAGCACCGGTCGCTTGCACAGCGATATGATTGCGCTAGACGCTATGTTTAGCCCAGTCTTGCGAGTCCGCTACAAAGTAGAAGGTACGCGTGTTGGTCAAGAAACAAATCTCGACAAACTAGAATTAACTGTTGAAACTGACGGTGCTATCAGTCCGCGTGAGGCTTTCGAGCAAGCCGCGGCAATTCTCGTCAACCAGTACACCGCCCTAGCTGGCAGTACAACCGTCGAGGCAGCACCAGCACCAGGTCAAGTTGAAGAAGACGAACAGTCAGAGCTAAACACTCCTATTGAGGACCTGAACCTGTCAGCTCGCACTGCTAATGCGCTAGTCAACAACGATATTCGAACTGTACACGACCTAGTCACACTATCTGAGCAGGATCTACGTGAACTAAAGGGCTTTGGGTCGAAGGCTCTTGAAGAGGTCAAAGATAAGCTAGCGGAACTGGAGCTGTAAATGCACAGACACGGTTACAAAGGACGTAAGTTTGGCCGCGAACGCGATCAACGACGTGCTCTAATGAAAGGCCTGGCAACTAGCCTGGTTGAGCATGGACGTATCGAAACAACGCTACCAAAAGCCAAAGAACTCGTTCGTTATATAGAAAAGCTAATCACCAAAGCCAAAAAGGGTGACCTTGCCAACCGCCGCGCTGTCATTGCCGGCCTGAGCACTCAGAGCGCCGCTATGAAGCTAGTTGATGAGATTGCCCCGCAACTGACCGGTCGCAATAGCGGTCACGTCCGAGTGGTCCGCACACGAGTTCGGACTGGTGACGCCGCTCAAATGGCTGAAATAAGCTTTGTCGATGAACTAAAGCAAACTCCAGTTGCTACTGAGACCAAGGAGGAGGCTAAATAATGAAGACTTACTCGCAAAAGCCAAGTGAGATAACTCGCCGTTGGGTACTTATTGACGCTAGTCAAGCTCCGCTCGGTCGTACCGCTACTGAGATTGCAAAGTACCTGATTGGCAAGTACAAACCAAGCTACACACCACACATCGATGGTGGCGACTACGTAGTAGTTATAAACGCATCTGATGTTCGTGTAACTGGCAACAAAGAGCTAGCTAAGAAATACTACAGCCACAGCGGTTTTCCTGGTGGTATATCGGAAGCTCGCCTCGAAGAAGTGCGCCAAAAATACCCAGAACGCATCATTGAGATGGCCGTCAAGGGTATGTTACCGAAAAACAAGCTAGCCGCTGACCGCCTGGCACGACTCAAGGTGTTTGCCGGCAGCGAGCACGCTCATGCGGCTCAGAAACCAGAGAAAGTAGAGGTTAAATAATGGCTACTGCAAAATACGACTACGGACTAGGTCGACGCAAGAGCGCAACCGCCCAAGTTCGCCTGACAAAAGGCAAGGGTATTGTGACCATCAACGGACAGCCTGCAGCTGACTACCTCGATGGCAACAAGACGCTACTCGCTGAAGTCACCGATCCACTAGCCCTAGTTGGCAAACAAAAAGACTTCGACGTATCTGTCGTCGTCAAAGGTGGTGGTGTATCTGGCCAAGTCGACGCTATCAAAATGGCAATTGCCAAGGCAATTACCGTTGGTGCACCCGACCTACGTGGCACGCTCAAGAAAGCTGAGCTATTGCGTCGCGATCCACGCGAGAAAGAGCGCAAGAAGTACGGTCTACGCTCAGCTCGAAAGCGCGAGCAATACTCGAAGCGATAGCCATATCTTGCTCAGCAAAACACCTCCATCTCCGGAGGTGTTTTGTATTGCATAGTCATGCTAGGTGGTTGGCTATAGATCATTTTTTTCAGCCTCAAGCTACACTATGTTACAATAAACTCATGATTCATCAATTTCACGGCGCATATTGGTTTACCGGCACTCAGTTTGGCGGTTTGCTCCGTGTTTTGTAGACACTCTAAAAAATATTGACCAGACCGCCAAGCAGGCGGTTTTTTAATATATAACAAATGAGGAACATTATGAGAAAAGCATTTGAAACACCAGTACTAACTATCGGTCAAGACGAACTAGAAGACCCGCAGCGGCGCCGACACATAGAGCGCTTACTAGCCCTGGAGGCTATCAAGGCACAGTTTGACTTCACCCCTAGCATAGAGTCAGCTCGTGAGATGGGCTTCGTAGCCGTCTCGAGTACTGCACAACCACAGACTATTGAGGTATAATAGTTGACGATGACTAAACCCGTAATCCTGACTGGCCTACGCGCCAACAACGACTTACATATCGGTAACTATTTTGGTGGTATGCGTCCAATCATAGACATGGCCAAGTCACACTCCAACGATTACCAGATCAACATGTTCATCCCTGATCTGCACAGCTTCACGACGCCAATCGACCACGACCAGCTCTCTGCCACCATCCTCAACAATGCTCTAATCTATGCCGCCGCTGGACTACCGCTCGACAACGACTCCATCCATATTTATCGTCAAAGCTACATTCCAGCTCACAGCGAGCTGACTTGGATACTCGACTGCTTTACTGGCATAGGCGAAATGAGTCGAATGACACAGTATAAAGATAAATCGAGCAAGCTCGGCGACGATCAAATCACCGTTGGTTTGTTTAATTATCCAGTGCTCATGGCAGCCGACATATTGCTTTATGGCGCGCGCTACGTGCCGGTTGGCGATGATCAGACACAGCACCTTGAGTTTACGCGCGATATAGCTGAGCGACTAAATAACCGGTTTGGTGAGCTATTTGTCGTACCTGAGCCAGTCGCCAAACAGCATGAATTCTTTGGTATTGACCAAGGTTTACGGATTCGTGACCTAATCAACCCGAATAAAAAGATGAGTAAGAGCAGCGATAGCGACCGAGGTGTTATTTTCCTGAACGACGACCCTGAGATTGCCCATAAAAAAGTCATGGGAGCTACTACCGATAGCTTAGCTAAGGTAAGCTACGATCGTGAAGCTCAACCTGGCATCACCAATTTGCTCGACATTCTAGCCCTGTTACGCGACGTATCAGTAGAAACTGTTACCGCTGAATACCAAGACATGGAGCGTTACGGTGACTTCAAGCAAATAGTTGCCGATGAGGTATATAAATTTTTGACCGATTTCCAAGCAAGATTGGTTGCCGTCGACAACCAACAGGTACTGACCAAGCTAGAATCTTCTGAACGAGCGATGCGCCAGCAGGCCGATGATCGCCTCTTAGTGGTCCAGCAAGCCGTCGGCTTGCGCCCGAAAGGCTAGACTAGAGCCGTGAAGTTAAGTCCCAGCGACATCTTAGCTATTCTGCGCCGTTTTGCTATCGCTGATGATAGCAATGTTCCGCGCCAAATCGAACGTGTAAAATCTAGCAATCCTCAGCCGACTAATCTACTAGTAAGTTTTCGATTTTTAAATCGTGACTATGCTATTTTAATCGATGACAGCGCCGATGATGATACCGAATATATCGTCAATCAAATCGCTATATCATTACCTGGTCGCACTGGTCAGCTAATAAGCAACCCAGCTAGTGATGTGTTGACGTATGGCTATCCATACAAGGCCAAAGACGTCTACTTATTTTCGTTTGGCAATACACGCCAGCGGCTTGATAGCTATCTAGCGGATACCCATCCCGATACATCGCGTAGTAGCTGGCAGAAGCACATCAAAGCTGGGCGTGTTTTAGTTAACTCTCGTGTTGAGACACTGCCAAAAGCTCTACTAAACGATGGCGATCAAGTAGATGTTAATTTACCAGCAACGCCCGACTACAGCGACCGGTCACTCGATATTGTTTATATTGATGATGACGTTTTGGTAGTCGATAAACCTATAGGCATACTGACCCATCGCAAAAACGACATCGACGAGGAGTTTACGGTTGCCGACTTTTTGCTGCGCTATATTACTGAACCAGCGTCCAACATCCGCTCTGGTGTAGTCCATCGTCTCGATCGTGACACTAGCGGTTTGATAATTGCCGCCCGCCATCAAGCGGCCTATGACCATCTCAAGGCTCAGTTCGCCGAACGATCTGTTGACAAGAGCTATGTCGCGATTACCGATGGCGTGCCCAAGCAGGCTGCGGCACATATCGATCTACCGATTGCTCGCAACCGTACCAGCCCCGGCAGCTTCATCGTCAATAGCCAAGGCAAACCAGCTCAGACCGATTATCAAGTAGTCGCTACACAAGATGACATGGCACGAATAATCCTCCAGCCGCGCACTGGGCGCACTCATCAGCTCCGTGTCCATATGACATACATCGGCACACCAATTCATGGTGACCGACTATACGGCAAGCCAGCTGATCGACTGTACCTGCACGCCCAACAGTTAGGCTTAACATTACCAAATGGCAAGACTGAAACCTTCCGCTCTCCCGTCCCACCTGAATTTGACCAGTTAGTTACGGAGTCTAAGTCATGAAACAACTAGTCATTGCCGATAACTTCCTAAGTACTTACAATCAGTTGCTCGAGAACTTGCCGCAAAGCTTATTGCTGCACGGCGAAGCGGGTATTGGACTAGGGACGCTAGCTAGGCAGCTGGCAGGACAACATGCGCTATCACTTGAACCGCTAACCAAGCAAGGTGAAGTCAACCATCAACAGGGTACTATATCGGTCGAGGCGGTTCGTGATCTTTATGAGCAAACCCGCGGTATGTCGACTAATCGCCAGATCATCATCATTGAAGCGGCCGACCGCATGAGCATCGGGGCGCAAAATGCATTTCTCAAACTACTTGAAGAGCCGTCCTCAATGATATATTTCATTATGACGACGCACTATATCGGCCAACTACTGCCAACGATTCGCTCACGTGTCCAGAGCTACTATTTACCACGTATATCAGCTAGCCAGTCGCGTCAGCTGCTTGATAATTACGATTTAAACCCAATCGAAACACGACAAGTGTTGTTCCTAGCCAATGGACGACCGGCATTATTGCACCGTCTAGCAAGAGATGCTGATCTGCGGCAAGAGGTAGCGACTGTCATGGCTGACGCAAGGCAGTTATTATTACAGCCGCGCAGCTATCAAGCCGTGATGATTATCGCTAAGTATTGGGCTAATCGTCAGACAGCGGAGCAGCTGGTTGATGCAATGGCCGAAGTTCTCCGCCACACCCTTTACACTGCGCCTCAGACTGATTCAATCGAGCGTTTCGCTATCATCGACAGTACCAAAACCAACCTAATCGGCAACGCCAACCCCAAGTTACAATTGGCCCAACTTGTGCTAAAATAAAACAGATATGATGGGATTATTATTGATAACAGCGCTAGGCGCTTGGATCATCTGGCGTCGCCAAGACCCAGAGGAAATTACGGCCACTATCCCAAGCCGCTTGTCTGAAAAGCTCGATAAGTTATGGAGTATTGCTCAAGAGTCGCTCAGCGAGCGTAAATATCTCCGTGCTGAAAAAGCCCTGTTGACCATCCTACGCGTCGATGAGCGCAATGCCACAGCCTATAACCGCCTCGGTATCCTATACGCTAAGCAACAAGCCTACAAAGACGCTATCGAGTGCTTTGAGATCGCTCAGAGCCTGGAACCTAGCGCTAGTAGCCTTCATAACGTTGGTTTGATTTACTATGAAACCGAAAACTATGAGAAGGCCAGCCTGGCTTTTGAGCAAGCTCTCGAGATAGACGACTCACATGCTGCTCGACACATCGCCTACGCCAAGGTTCAAGAAAAACTAGGTAATATCAAGCGTATGTTCGCCTCACTAGAGACAGCCGTTGAGATTGACCCGAGCATTCAATCGTATAACATCCTAGCCGATGCCTACGAGCGTCACGGTCGCCCAGAAGACGCCGCCGAGCTACGCACCAAGCTAGAAAAGGTTGTCACGAGACACAACACCCCACCACGCGTTACACAAAAACGTCGTGTAATCATGTAGTCTAGTCGATTGTTTGTAGTTTATTTATTGTTTGATTTTGTAGCAGCTTTAGTGGCCTGAGCCTTAGCCTGAGCTTTTGGCTGACTATCAAGCTTGACGATGACTAGACCGCTCAGTAGCGCCCAGGTTAGGGCATTGATGAGAAATACCGCTGCACATAGCAAAGCAAAGGCAACTAGCTGCTGGCCAAGCTCGTAATTAACTAAGCCGACTAGGCCTGCGACTAGTATACTGGCGATAGCGACAGCGATATAGGTGTGCTGCAGCTTGGCGCGCTCAGTGGTTGTATTATTCCATTGCTCTACAGATTTTCGAATAGTCTCAAACATAATAGTACTATATCATTGACGCTCTGTTGTGTCAATAGCTATAACACTTGAAAAGTCTTATCAATTGCGCTAAAATAGCCAAAGTTGACCAGATGCCGCTTTAGCTCAGCTGGTTAGAGCAACTGTTTTGTAAACAGTAGGTCCTGGGTTCGAATCCCTGAAGCGGCTCCAAGAAAATAGCACCCATATTGGGTGTTATTTTCTTACCGAGCTGATCGATGCGTACGTACTATCACGACAGATTTGCTAGTTAACCCTAGCCAAAGTGGCAGTTTTGCGCTAAAATAATACCTGTATCAAACGAATTCATGCCGGAATCGTCTAGTGGCAATGACAGGAGACTGTAAATCTCCCGGCTTCGGCCTTCGTAGGTTCGAGTCCTACTTCCGGCACCACAATAAACAAATCACTGCTTGCGGTGGTTTTTTTATTGTGTAGCTGCGCATGCAGCGTACTCGAGCCAGGTTCGGTGAAGAGGAGAAAGGAAACTCGTGCTTGCACGTGTCCCTTTCGGAGCGGAAGAGCGTAGCGATGTCCTACTTCCGGCACCAAAATGAAAGGCTCACCTTAAGAGGTGGGCATTTTATTTTGATCATCACGGCTGGAGCTTATCGACGCTAAACCGTGCTCTGGCCCGATCTAGATCGACATAGCGACGCGTGTTGTCACTACCTATGTCTACTTTGTCACTATCGGGATGTCAACATAAGCTAGCCAAGATTAGGTCTCGGCTCGCCTTAGCAGCAAAAAGTATACAAAATACAACAATCAGCCTAGACGATATTGCTGCGTAGCAGAAAAGTCTACAGTGTGTAATTCGCAATGAGTACAATAATTATGGCTGTACAATCATATTATTCAAAACTGGCAAATAGTCGACTACTCAATCTGTTATGGTTTAATATTCAGTTGCCAATTGTCTGTTGCGATAAATGCAATACTGACAACACTGGTTAGTCCTGGCGTATAGTGTAAGTATGGTCGACGAACTACACAACCAATCGGAACAAATCGACGACATCATCGCCGCATACGATGACTGGCGGGGCGATATAGCGTCATCGTTGCGTCAGCAAATTCTCGCTAGTGACAACACCATAGTCGAGCAAGTCAAATGGATAACACCATCACGACCACTTGGTTTACCGACTTGGTCACATAGCAATAAGATGTTTTGTTTCGTCGAAATCTGGAAAGATAATGTCAAACTAATATTTATGCATGGCAGTTCTCTCGACGACAAAGATCAGCTATTCAACGCCCGTCTCAAAAGCTCGGCCGTCCGCGCTATCGAACTACGACAAGGCGACAGTATTGACGGCGTCGCTTTACAGCGATTAGTTCGACAAGCTATCGATCACATCAACAAAAGCTCGGTTAATAATTAGCAAATAATACTCGATATCAGCCCGGAGTGATGAATTGGCGGCGGCCAGAACTGATGCTTCAGTGGTTAGCAACGAAAACACCCGCCGCGGACGACGGGTCGTCTTCGGCGGGCGGGCCGCATGTTGCTTGTAGTCATGAATCCCTGCACTCTGCTAACACTCCTTCTGCTGAGCATCTTCGTAAGCTGTGATGATCCAGCTACCCAGTGCTAGGGCGATGATCCAGCACGACAGAGCGTACGCGAGAGCTAAAGCCGCGGACAAAAATTCACTAAGTCCTGCGGCCTGAGCCGACTCAACGGTCAAGGCGAAGCAGACGACAGGTGCCACGATGATGGCAAGCCTAACTAAGGTGCTCATGTCTAACTCCTAATCGTAGGGGCAAACAATTGGTCTAACCCAATAGTATAATATATTTACGATGTTGGCAAATAATGCAGTCGACGTAGCTAGATCACGAACTAAGCTGCTATCTGAGGTCACAAGTTATTTGTTATGTAGCGAAACTGCGCAGTTATCTGAGCATGGGGATATTACACAAATTAAGAGCGCCCCTTCCTGGCGCTCTAGTGTAGGTGAGGCGAGGAAAGGGCGTACATCACGCCGCTCGACGTAAATCTTCGATGACGACACCAACTATCTTGGGTCGTTGAGTACTGTAGCGATATTCACGGGGAACACCCGCCCAGTCTCGTCGAATCCGGCGTTGACGGCGTACCCATCTCAGTCTGCGAACTATTTCAGGTGTCAATGCAACCTCCTCTGTAGTGCCGGCTGATGCAGGATAATGTCAATATATACCGCGTAAGGCAACGCGTCAACACTTATGGGTAATCAGCAAGTCAGCGGCCAAAGACGACACGAGCTCAATAACTAACCTACAGCCAACAAAAAAATGGTGCCGAGCACCAAATTTTCGCTATATATCAATATGGAGCCACGATCGGGGCTTGAACCCGAGACCTCATCCTTACCATGGATGCGCTCTACCAGCTGAGCTATCGCGGCGTACTTATTGGTCTAGAAGGTGCTGTAGATAACAAATTATGTCACTAAAGTCGCGCAGTGCTCTACGAATGAATTAGCGTTTCACGCAGGAGCTGTCGTCTGATGGCAACAGGTGAAATTATAACAGATAAAAGGTATAATTTGAAGCAATGGGAGGATAATATGGCACAATTTAGTTTTGACATCGAGAGCAGCTATGACAAGGCTGAGATGAATAACGTCGAGCAGATGGTAGTGCGTGAGATTAGCAATCGATACGACTTCAAAGGCACACCAGCTGGTATCGAGTGGCTAGCTGACAAAAAAGGCTTTAAAATCACCGGCAGCGATGCTTGGCAGATCGAGACCGTACTCGACATGGTTGGTAGGCAGCTTGCCAAGCGGGGCATGACTAGCAAGGTACTCGATACATCGGGCAAAGTGACCGAAGCCAACCTGCAAGCTTGGCAGGATGTGCCGTTTCGCGACGGCCTAAAGCAAGACGATGCCAAAAAAATTACCAAGTTACTCAAAGATAAACACCCCAAGGTCAAGGCTCAAATCCAGGGTGACGCCGTCAGAGTTACCAGTAGTTCCAAAGACGAACTCCAAGCTGTCATGAGTACCCTCCGGGCGGCTGATTTTGATTTTCCATTAATGTTTACCAACTATCGCTAACCGTTATGAATATTCGTCTCCTCGAACCAACGCTCAAACATATGCCAAGTGTCATGGCGTACGAACGCGCCTTTGGATCCGATACCTTGCATGGATCTGGCGGTTTAGCAGAATCTGACTACCTAGACTGGCTCGATCGTATCGAGTCATTGAAGACCAAGCCACCCAAGGATAAAGTGCGTTCGTTGCAATATGTAGCATTAGACGAAAACGACGATGTCGTCGGCATGATTCAGTTGCGACTTAGTCTAAACGATTACCTCGAAAACTACGGTGGCCATATCGGCTATAGCGTCCATCCGGCTCACCGTGGCAAGGGATACGCTACTGAGATGCTAAGACAGGTCGTAAAAGTCGCTCGCCAGCACAGTCTAGATAGAGTGCTCATAACCTGCGATCAAGACAATCCAGCGTCAGCAAAGGTCATCATCAAAGCCGGCGGGAGGTATGAAGACAGTCGCCTAGAGCCAGGTGCCGAACAACCAACCGATCGCTACTGGATCGAGACAGGATTATAGATATGTCGGTGTTTACAGAGCTTCCTGAAATCCAAAACCGTCGCTATTTAGAGAATGATTTAGCTTTCGTGATTCTAACTAATATGCCGATTACACCCGGTCATAGCTTGGTAATACCAAAACGTGAGGTAGCAAATTTCTCTGACCTCAGCCCCGAAGAGCTACTAGCTATTCATCAATTAAGCCAAAAAGTAATGCAACTACTCGAGAGGACGTTTGGTGCTAAGGGTTTCAACTGCGCCTGGAACCAAGGCGAGGGATATGGCCAGTCAGTGCCACATTTCCATCTCCATATCGTCCCACGCACGCCAGGCGATGCAGGCATTGTCGACTACGAACCGCGCCAGTTTCTATATCGACCAGGTAGCCGTAAAGAATCACCAGAAGCTGAGCTAGCTAATATAGCGTATCAGTTAAAGCAACTATAGCCGTTGCGTAAAGATGATTTTTTTGCTATAATCAACACTTGATTAGAAATACCAACCAATTGAGGAAGTAATGGCTAAAAAGAGTAACACTAAGCGAAAGATTATTGCCCTTGTCAGCGATTTGACTGGTCACCGTACTTACGTGACCCGTAAAAACACCCAGAACACTCCTGACAAGCTCGAGCTTCGCAAGTACGACCCAGTTGCCCGCAAGCACGTCAAGTACGTCGAGACCAAAAAGTCTCTCGGACGCAACGAAGTCAAAGCTCGCAAGGGCTAATCTGTGCACAAAAATAAGAGAGGCCTTCCGAGGCCGCTCTTTTTTTGTTGGCCTACCCCACAAGCAGCTAATCTAACCGACTGTTAGCAGTTTTCTATATCTAGTCTTCCGCCTGATCGTAAATTTGCCAGGCTAGCTGATCAATGCTCTGGGCAAACCATATGCCATTGCGCATCATAAATTCGAGATACTGTCGTGATGGATGTTTGCTGCTCAGATACAAATAAACCGTATTCTCCTCGACCTCAACACTCATACCGCGGTATTGTTTGGCCATATAGTCGAGCATGGCTGGCTGCACGAGAGCTGCCACCTCTATGGCCTTGCTGGCTTCACCGAAAATCGTATATTCACGACGTGCTTCATTGCTATGGTGTCCGTACAGGTCAGCTGGCTGCTCGGATAGATTGGTATACTTAGCCGCCAGGAAGTCACGTCGAGCCTTGTGGGCTAAATAAATATGGGGCAGCTCATGACGAGTGTGCAAATCAAAGGTCATAATTGTCCAATAGTGGTCACTGATCCGAGCGTCTGGATACTGCAAGCTGTCGCGGCGGATAACCAACGCTACGTCATAGCCCTTATAGGTTCCGACTGTATAATGATGATCCTCATGGCTACGTGACACGGTTAAGCCACGAACCAGCCGGTACTCATCGAGTCGAGGATTCACATAGCCAAAATAGACCATGCCTATGTCATCGGCAAAGCGACGGATAGTCTGCTTGGTGCGCTGACTCCGCAGTAGGTGCCCTGGCGTCGATTTGTGCAGAACCTTTTTAATACGACGAGAAGACAACCTGGTCATTAGCTAGCATCCTGTTTAGTGATTTTATCGAGCATAGTTGTGACGAACTCGGCATGACTCCAAACCAACGGTTCAACTGATACCGACTGGCCAGACTGTGGATCAACCTGTTCACTGAGGGTATTTGATTTCGAACGGTGATCAACTACCCAGTCAAGCAATCGATTGGCCGACTCCCAGTCTCCAGTCTCAATGCAGTACTGGCTGTACCAAAGTGTAGTGATGTGCCATTGATTACTAGGCGCACCATCATGGGAGCGACGGTAGCCATCGTTTTCATAGCGCGGCAGACCGACTCGCTCGGCTTGATCAAATTGTCGCAGCACGGTGTCAACCGAACTGATAAACGGCTGGCTATCGATCGGAAACAGTCCAAACATAAAGGCCCCAAACACACTAGAAACATCGATAGTCTGATCGGCATCGTAACCATCACTAGTCTTGACTAGTCCCTTAATCAAGCAGTTGGTATCTTGACTATATAGCCACTGCTGGGCTGCTTGATACATATCCTCAGCAGCGGCGCGCCAATGAACGGCACGACTCTGATCTTGGTGCGTATCGGCTAGCTCGGCCGCCGCTAGCAGTGCGGCGTAGCTGACAGCCGTCGTGTAGGTCGTAGTTTGCCACAGCTCTTCCCATAAGTCATAGCTTGGTAGCGGTAACTGTGTTGTCGGATCAATATAGTCAGCTAAAAAATTTGCCATTGGCACCACTAGTCCATCGTAGTAGTCGTCGAGTACAGCCGGGTCGGGATTGAGACGATAAAACTCGACAAACATAAACAAGCAAATAGCGGTTTCGTCGGTTTGAATTGGCGGTGTGACCGAGCCATCATTATGCTGGTATGGATGCCAGCTACTCCCGACGGTGCCGTCGGCTCGGTACTTGTGCGCTAGATAGCCACCCGGGTGCAAACCACGTCGGCAAAAGTCAAAAAACGCCAACGCTTCAGACTGATAGCCCAAACGTATCAGTGGCCAGACCGCATAGGCACCGTCTCGAGGCCAGGCGTAGGCATAGCTATCGCGACCATGGTACAGCACAGCCGAGTCAAGACTAGCCATAACAGCACCACGCTTATCAATGTGCGCCTTAATCAGTATCAGACTATCGACGAATAGCTTTCGCTGCGGTTTGTCATCAATCCGCTGTGACACGGCTATAGCTGGCTCCAGCCAGTTGTGCCACCACCTGGCAGTCGAGCGAAACCGTCGATTCAAACCGTCGGCTTGGATTTGACGATGAATAGCTAACGCTTGACGCAAATTGCGACCGGCTGTGAGCCAGTAGTGTGCTCGCACTGAGCTGTACGGTGCGACCGCAAAGTGGAAGCGCAAAGTGGAGTCTACTCGACCGTGCTCGACAGCACTCATGCTGAGCTCGCCATCTTCAGCGTCACGCCAAGTGCCCTCACGACCTTCTATACCAAAAATACCAATCGAGTGCTGATCAAAGCTACCACCATCAGCCGAACCAGACACAACAAAGACTCGTCGGCCTCGATAGTGAACAATTGCTTGGCTATCGGGTAAATACTGCGCTGTATCGGTATTACTGGCAGTGTCACCGATTACGAAGGCTTGGTGCATAAACAGACGTACATCACGAGCCGAATCATGCCGATTGACAATATGTATGTTGCGCATCAGGACATTGTCGGTGCTATCAACAGCGTCATCGATCTCAAGAGTGATACCGAGACGCTGATTGCTATGTATCGAGTGACCGATTAACGCTGCGTCTGGGTAGTTCAGATTATGACTCCAGTCTTCCGAGTCGATCCAGCTAAAATCACCATCAACCCATACACCAATTCGATGTCTAGTACCGGGGCCTATGGTGTGGTTTTCGTGCCCTACATAGGGGAAGTATAAGTCATGAACTTGACCAAAATTATTAATGCCGACGTGCATCTCTCCGTTGCCGAGAACAATCGGCCGAGCCATTAGAATCCTCCGAACCGTGAGTAGTGCATTAAGCGATAACGAATATCACGGATAGCATTCATGTAGTACAAAAAGGCATCGTATGGCGAGTCATAAGGACTAAAGTAAGCGTGGACGTTACCGTCATCAAGCCACTTGGTAGACATGTAGTAGGTGTGGTCCGACGATTGTAGCCGGCGCCAGTCTTCAATAAGCTCGATATCGCCTGTTCGAATAACGTCTGAACCCAAGGCGTAGAGGTGTCGCAACGACTCACGCTGCAAACTGTTTCCCGTCCAGGCTGTCATATCGCGCTCGCTATCGGCCCATGTTACCGTATCAGGCATGCTAATCTGACCGACCGGCTCATGTTGACTGCTGGCTTCGGAAACGGTCATGAAACTGTGATCAGTATCAGTTAGCCACTGACTGACGAAAGTTGCAAAGAAGTCAAATATACCAGTTGCTTCCCATTGATGTTCGCCGAAAGTTTCATAGTCCATGAATAAATTAACTAATGGCGCGTCTTCGGACAGAGCCGTCTGCAACCAGCGGGTGTACTTTTCGGCAGTTAATGGCCACTCGCCCCAGCTCTTGTTGCTAAATCGAAAAGCAATATCATCACTCAAACGATAGTTTTTGAGCAATAAGCGAATATTATCGGTACCGCTCGGCCGATAAACGTAGTTTGGACTACGCCAATCCAAGACGCGATCCCATCCTTCAGCGAGGATTGTTTGGTAGCCAGCCTGTTCAGCCCAGGCCGCCAGCTCGTCGTTGTAGGCCAGCTCGGTGTTACGGAATGCTGTCGGCTGGACGGCAAATAATTGCTCGATACGATCGCGGTGCATCTTGACCTGTTGCTCGAATTCGTCACGACTATAAAAGAAAGCTAGACTATGATAATAGGTTTCAGCCAGTATCTCAACGCGACCGGTCGCAACCATACGCTGCAGCTGCTCAATCACGTCCGGAGCCCAGAGCTCAGCCTGATCGAGAAACACACCAGATATGCTGAGTGATAGCCTAAATTCTGGATGCTGGTACAACAGCTCCTCGAGTAAGGAATTCATCGGTCGATATGACTTATTGGCAACTTTTTGGAAAACCGCCTGGTTGTCACGCCGGGTGCCATCTTGAGCCGAAAAGTAGTCGTGTCGCTCAGCAGTGTCAAAGACTGAGTACTCGCGGACCCGCCAAGGCTGGTGTAGGTGGAGGTAAAGAGTGATCGCCTTGGATTGACTCACGCTGCTAGCCTCCTGATTGACCGATAGCTATCGAGACACTTGCTGGCAACATCGTTCCACGATAGGCGACGATACTCGTCGTGAACATTCTGCTTCAAGCTAGTAGCTAGGGCAGGTGAGGTAGCAATTGCCACCATCTGGTCGGCTAGCTTGTCAACATCCCAGAAGTCATAGCGAAATATATTATTCAACACCTCACCAACACCAGACTGCTTACTGACGATAAGAGCTGTGTGGTGGTGAGCGGCCTCAAGTGCTGTCAAGCCGAACGGTTCACTAACCGAACTCATGACAAAAATATCTGATATCTTATAGGTATCTCGCCACGGTCGACCGCGCACAAATCCAGTGAAAAAGACCTTGTCAGCAATCCCTAAATCAGCCGCCTGCGCAATTAATTCATCACGCTGCTCGCCGTCGCCAGCCATCAAGAATAGCAAGCGATCATACTTCTCAGACGCTCGCGCTGCTGCGTTAAGGAAGTGAGTCAAGCCTTTTTGGACAGTGAACCGGGTCAGCACGCTAGCTACCGTGTAACCCTCGTCTCGTAAGGCTTGGAGGTAGGTGTAAGTCTGCTTATCTTCGATATAGCCATCAAAAATTGAAGTGTCAGAGGCATTATGAACGACTTCTATATTGTCAGCCGGTATACCATATTTGCTGATAATGACCTGCTTGGTAATTTCGCTTACAGCAATGATTCGATCGGCCATCATCAAGCCGTTGTACTCTATCTCGCTGATAACAGGGTTGCCATTTCCGCCACCCGATCGATCGAACTCAGTAGCGTGGACGTGAACTACCAGTGGGCGATTCGCAACTTGTTTGGCCCTAACGCCAGCCTCCATCGTCAACCAGTCATGGGCGTGGATAACATCTGGCGGACTGAGACGAACTAACCGCTCGACATAGTCGATATAAGCCGCCTGTTGAGCCCGAATCTCATCAACCGTGCCCGTATAGGCTAGGGAAGAGTCGGCTCTTTGGTCGGGCAGGGTGTCGGTAGTCGAATGCACTCGCATCCAGTCAGTATCTGGATGATCGGCCTTGTAGGGTAGAATAAAGTCGATATCAACTTGTTTTTTTGCTAGAGCTTTAGCCAAATGAAAACAGGCTACTCCCAAACCGCCACTGTTGTGCGGTGGCAATTCCCACCCTAGCATCAATAATTTCATGGTTTGTTTACGAGGTAGTACGCCCCACGCCTCTCCAGTACTAATTTAGTTATTTATTCTGTCCGTATTATAGCGCTTATGTTACAAAAATATCAACATTAATATCCGAGTCATATTTTGCCACATTAATTCGGCATTGTTAGTGATATATATCACAGTGTTTACCTATCATCATGCCTATGCTTAAATATGCTTACTATGAAGCGTCCTCGGGTCAGTCAGATCGGGTTCACCCTTGTCGAGCTATTGATCGTTATCGTGGTAATAGCAATCTTGGCGGCTATTAGTATCGTTGCCTACAACGGCATCCAAGAGCGGGCAATGCACGCCAGAATCGATGCCGCTATCGACAGCTACTCAAAGGCTTTTGAGCTATATTACGTCACTAACGACAATTATCCCGATACAGGCTCTGGCTGCCTTGGAGGACCTAACGACTATCCTAGTGAGGGTGACTTTGCGGCTAACGAGTGTATAGTGGTGAGCAGCGGAGCATCGACGTCATTAAGCCCAGCCCTCAACCAAGCTCTATTTGCCTCAAGCAGCCCTCCGAACGCCTCGCTACCGCCAGTATCAGTCAGCTATGGACCTAGCCTGCAGTATCAGTATCGTGGTGTTTGGGTCAGCTCTCAAGAAAGTGGCTATGAATTCCAGTACTGGCTGCGCGGTAATAAACAGTGTACAAAAGGATCGACAACCTATAACGCCGCGGTTAACGCTACACGCTGTATCATCTACTGGGGTGGGTTTTCGTCTTAGTCTATTGCTGAGTCATAGTCAACAATTCCTCAGCTGAAACATTGGCACCAAAGGCCGGCTGACCCGGCTCCAGCTTGACACCACTCGACAAGTCGCCGATTACTACTGGATCGAAACCTAGCCTGTCGACCAAACTAGCAACTGTTGCGACATCATTTTCGTCATCACCAGCGATGGCAATTGCCTTACGGCCGGGCGCGCCACTAGGTTTAGTTTCGTCGTGTAAATCGTGATACCCCATGTGATTGAAAGCTTTAACGACCCGTGACTTGTCGAGGAGTCGCTGAACTGCTTGACTCGACGATAGGGCAGGGTCGATTAAGTCGTCACGCGATCCATCGACCTCCCACCAGTGATTCATAGCATCGATAACCAGCTTATCAGCCAGTGCCTCACTAGGTAATGAGCGGTACTTACTAAGCGGTAATGCCAGAACAATTATGTCTGATTGTCGAGCGACAGTTTCTGCCCAGTCCGGCTCGGCACCTGGCGCTAGTACACTAAAGCTGAGTCGAATCTTGGCCGGGTCACCCGAGCCAGCAATCTTGACATCATAACCAGCCTTGAGTGCCAGCTGAGACAAGACCACGCCGAGCTTGCCGGCACCTAGAATACCGATAGTTTGAAGCTTTCTAGGCATGTTACTTATCGCTCTCGTCTAGCAGTTCTCGCACGCGCGGTATTACTTGTTTGCCGTAGAGCTCGACTGCTTTTAGTCGATCGCGAGCGCTAGTCGGTCCAGCTGTATAAACTAAATCGAACCGTTCGACACCAAGCGCTTTAATGGATTTGGCAATTTTTTTAGCAACCGTTTCTGGTGACCCGACGTAGAGCGAGCCGTACTCAATCTCACTGTCGTATTGTTGACGGGTCATTGGTGGCCAACCACGATCACGTCCGATGCGGTCGCGGTTCTCTTTAAATGGCCGCCAGGCTTTACTACGAGCCTCTTCATCAGTTTCAGCGATAAAGCCCGGTGAATGCATCGCTACCGGGTGACGTGTAGTGCCAAACTCCTCGGTCGCTTTGTTGTAAAGATCAATATAGGGCACGAAACGCTCAGGTGAACCACCGATAATCGCTAGCACTAGTGGCATATTGTACTTTGCTGCTCGAACAACCGACTCTGGTGAGCCACCGACGCCAACCATAGTATCGAGCCGACCCGACGCCGTTTTTGGGTAAACATCAGCCTGGTTAAGAGCAGGGCGAGTAGTACCACTCCAAGTAACAGGCTTTTCATCGAGTAGCTGTGAAAACAAATCAATCTTTTCCTCAAACAGTATATTGTAGTCACGTAGATCATAACCAAACAGTGGAAATGATTCGGTAAAGGAGCCGCGACCTAGGATAACCTGTGCTCGACCATCGGACAGAGCATCGAGTGTCGCAAAGCGCTGAAATACTCGCACCGGGTCATCCGAGCTAAGCACCGTCACACCAGATGCCAGCTTGATGTTTTTAGTCTGACCGGCAATACCAGCTAGCACCATCTCGGGAGACGATATCGAATAGTCCGATCGATGATGTTCACCGAGTGCGATAACGTCAACGCCGAGCTTGTCGGCTAAGATAGCCTCCTTAACAACTTGGCGAATTGCTTCGGGGTGACTCATCAGCTTACCATCGTCATCAACCGGAATATCGCCGAATGTATCTAACCCGAATAGTATTTTTGTCTGCTTAGTCTTTTTGGTCATTTACCCTCCATTTATAATTTGTTGACGTTAAGCCCAACCTCATCGAGTAGCTTTTTATTTAGCTGATATGACTTGCCGACACCCAGTTTGCGCTCGATTAGCAATCCAGATTGAACAAGCTTACCGAAATGATGACTCATGGTAGGCTGCGACAATTGCAGGTCTTGTGAGCAAGTATCAACAATATCGGCGCTGGCTACAGCACATTGATCCTGCGCCAAACGACGAACAATTGCCAGGCGAGTATTATCGGCTAAGCTTTTAAATATAGCTACTTTATCTACAGTATTCATGTAACATAGTATATAGATATATTTAAATGTGTCAATATATAACTTCACGTCAGCCATCAGTCTTGGCTGGCCACGAACGAACTATAGTGATATACTAATTATAACGAGTTGACAACTCTACTAATGAATCGTTGAATTCATACACCAATAGCCCGACTCTACGGCTACATCAAATCATACAAATATTAACAGGCCCGACGGGCCATTGAGGTATTACACATGACAAAAATCAACCAATCGATAAAGATAGTCTCGTCATCACAGGCCCAGCTAAGCTCGATAAGTCAGCCATCTCGACAAGCTATATATGACATACTCACTCGACACTACACAGATGTAGAGATTGTGCTAGTCGATACAGTTTCGGATTTGCGACAGCTTGCCAGCAGTCGCCCTGATTTGGTGTTTCTTGGCATGAAATTCATTCCCAGCAACCCCAGTCTTGGTATCAACGACCCACATAAGATTTGGCTGAGCGACTACTTGGAGTCACGTGGCATTAGCTGTACCGGCTCGACTAGCCAAGCCCACGAACTTGAGCTCAATAAGCCACTAGCTAAACAGGCTGTTGTCAGTAGTGGGCTCAACACGGCACCATTTTTTACAGTTAACTGGCGCACCCAGCAGCTGCCAGCTGATACTGAACTAGGCTTCCCACTATTCGTAAAGCCGACGAATCGTGGTGGCGGCTTGGGTATCGATGATTCATCAGTGGTCCATAACCGCCAGCAGTTGGTCAGCAAAGTTCAGCAAATTGCTAACCAGCATCACTCTGATTCATTGGTCGAGCAGCTATTACCAGGACGTGAATTTAGTGTCGCGATACTAAGGCAACCACAAACGATGCAGTATCGCGCCCTACCAATTGAGCTGGTAGTCGAAGCCAACCAAAGCGGCTACGCGATGTTATCGAGTGCCGTAAAATCTAGTAATAACGAGCGGGTTTCAACGGTTAGCGACAGCCGGCTGGCTGAACGTATATCTCGCTTAGCAATCGATGCCTTTAAGTCAATCGGTGGCCGTGACTATGGTCGGATTGACATTCGTCTCGACCAGCACGGCAACCCGGCCTTTCTTGAAGCAAACTTGATACCTAGCTTGATTCGAGACTATGGTAGCTTTGCCAAAGCCTGCAAGCTACACCTCAGCCTCGATCATGAAGATATGATTATGAAAATCGTTAACCTCGCTAGCGCTCGCTCGCAAACCTCCCGCTATATCGGTACCGCCCGCGCCGAGGCGGGACTATCAGGGCTATCGCTGTCAACCTAGGCCGAATTGATTCGCCTGAAAGCTAGAGCCGTCCGAGCTGGCAGATATAATGGCAGTCTGTCGTCAACCGAACGGTAAATCATCGTCTCGTCAACTCGATCAAACCCGCCATAGCTTGGACTATCACTCGATAAAACTACTTGATAGTCACCTGTCTGGGCAGGCACTGGGTAATCGGTCAGCGACCTAGTTGGTGAGAAATTGTAAACAAACAGTAGACTATCACGCATAAACGAAATTGTGCGATTAGCCTCATCGATATCCACCCAATGGTACGCTGGATCTGCCAAATTAGCCACTAATTCAACCATCGCTTTATCAAAAGCTAGTAGATACTGATATTTGAGCTGAGGATTATCCGCTAAACTCCATTGTCGCCTGGCGTACTTGTACGACCAGTCGTTGCCTTGTCTAGGAAAATCGATCCATTCGGGGTGACCGAACTCATTGCCCATGAAGTTTAGATAGCCACCACCATTGGTGCTAGCAGTTAGTAGTCGAATCATTTTATGCAAGGCGATTCCACGATCGATGATGTCATTTTCGTCACTGATTTGCATATGCCAGTACATCTCTTGATCAACCAGTCGAAAAATAATTGTTTTGTCACCGACCAGTGCCTGATCGTGGCTTTCAGCATAGCTAATTACTCGCTCCTCAGGCCGATGAGTGCTGAGCTGATGAAATAGCTCGCCAAGATTCCAATCCTCATCGCGCTTTTCTTTCAGTGTCTTGATCCACAGGTCTGGCGCACCCATAGCCAGGCGGTAATCAAAGCCAATACCACCCTCATCGATGCTGGCGGCCAATCCAGGAAATGCGCTCATGTCTTCGGCTACCGTCAAGGCACTTGGCTTGACGGTATGGGCTAGGCGATTAGCTAGCTGCAAATAGGTAATAGCGTCACGATCAAGTCCTTGAAAATAGTCGTCGTAGCTGGCAAAAGCCCGCTCTAATCCGTGATCATAGTACAGCATACTAGTTACGCCGTCGAAGCGAAAACCATCGAAACAGTACTCATCAAGCCAGTAGCGCAAATTACTTAGTAAAAAATGTGTAACTTCAGGTTTGCCGTAATCAAAGACTCGCGAATCCCAGGCAGTATGATTGCCGCGATCACCAGCGTGAAAATACTGCGTCAATGTGCCATCAAACCGACTGAGACCTTCAGCTTCATTTTTAACAGCATGTGAATGGACGATATCGAGAATAACAGCTATACCACGACTATGCGCGGCGTCAATCAGTGACTTGAGATTATCGGGCGTACCGAAGCGCGAACTAGCGGCAAAGTAGTTTGACACATGGTAACCAAAACTTCCGTAATATGGGTGCTCCTGAATAGCCATCAGCTGAATCGTGTTGTAGCCTAGCGCATCGATTCTAGGCAAGATTTCCTGCTCAAATTGTCGGTAAGTCGACACGGCTTGACGATCGCCACTCATGCCGACGTGGGCTTCGTAAATAAATGGCAGCTGATCACGTGGTTGAAAGTCCTTAATCTGCCACCTGTAAGGCGATCTTGGCTGCCAAACAACAGCTGCGAAGTCATTTGTCGTTTCATCCTGAACTACATAATTGGCATAGGAGGGGATACGGTAACCGTCACCACCGGACCAATGAACATGCAACTTGTAGCGTTCGCCGTGCCTCAAGGCAGCTGCCGGTATCTCGAGCTCCCACTCTCCACCACTGAGAGCCTTGAAGCGATAGGTCTCTTCGTCTTGCCAGTTGGTTTGGTCGTAGACTAAATAAATATCACTAGCATTTGGCGCCCACTCACGCAGTACCCAGCCTCGCTTAGTGCGGTGTAAACCGAAGTGCAAATGGCCAAGTGCAAAATCAACTAATTCGCTATCACCCAAAATCTCGGCCGACTTCTTGTCTATATAGCGCTGCAAGTGAGTCAACTGATGACGATACGGCTCCAGCCAGGGATCGATATTGGCGATATTCGCGAGTCCAGTCATAAGCATAAGTATAACTGAATCGATAATTAACTAATAGCTTAGCTGCCTTGACCACCACGATTCGCTAACGCCACTTGATATTAGAAGGGGAGAGCCGGTGGTCGGTTTTCAGACTTTTGATTACGTGATATGATTTTTGATACGACAAGCATTTAAACCACATGTCAAAAGAAATATTTATTGTCAGCCTATATATTGCCATTATTGCTTATGTAGCCGTGACCCGTAAAAAACATTATCGACTACCCGCTGCGGTAGCGCTTGGCTTAGCTACAACCTGGACGCTAGCCCTCGGCGACCTTTACTACTACAACACCGCCTCACTTACCCTGGCTAGCGTTAATCTATACGCCTTATCAGCTTGGGCAGCTGGTCTATTGATTGGCTACATGCTCTATAGCCGCGCACGTCGAATTATTAAGTGGCGCAAAAGCTGGCAAAAACTAATCTTATTTAACTTAATTTACATCCCACTACTACTGGCGGTTGAAACCATAGCCTATCACACCTTTAATGTTGTTAACGTCGGCACCAGTATGTACGCTGGTCTGCCAATTTGTGACTGTATACACGCTCCAGCCTGGATGCAGCTATCGTATTTAATTATGGGAACGGTGTACCTGATATCGGTTTGGTTTGTCGACAAAATCAGCCACATCACTAGCTGGCTGCCAAAAGTTGCCTAATTCTGCTCACTGTAATGCCGGTAGCGCGTTAGGCGGCTTTATCAGGCGAGCTTTGCTCGCCAAGGGCTTGTTCAATCTGCTCGATTCCGTACTTCTTGATTAGGTCGGCAAGTTCAGCGCGCAGACGTAATTTTCTCTCGAGATCATCGATGATGTCAGTTTGGTCGGATGAAATTCATTCATGTTTCTCTCCTTTAGGTCGAGCGTAGCAAGCCTAATGGTTTGGTCAAGTGTGTGAATTCGCCATCGAAGCTCAGCCGAGTATTGCTTAGGGGAGTAGCTAATGGACTATTATCGAACTGTTTGTAATATAATATATAAAATATGAGCACTCACCAACTACAACTAGCGACTGTACCGTTTGACGCTATTACTTCTGGCGCAAAAACCATCGAATCACGACTTTATGACGAAAAACGCCAACTCATTCAAATTGGCGATACTATTGAATTTACTAACCGCGAAGCTCCAGATCAGAAAGTTTCAGTCAAAGTCATTGGCTTGCTACGCTATGAAACATTTCATGATTTATTCTCGCATAATAACCCTACTAGGTTCGGTGGTGAAAGTGTCGAGTGGCTCGAAAATCAAATCAACGAGTTTTACTCTATTGAAGATCAAAGACAAAATGGAGTTCTCGGCATCGAGTTTGAACTAATTTAGTTGCATTTATCTAAGATCTGTGTTGTAATATAATAGTCCTATCCACTGCTAGGTCAACAAAAATCCTAGCAATCACCTGGAGGTGTACCATGGCCGCATCAACGGTCGTCAACAACGTCGTTATCCGCTCCGCAGCGGCTGACGACTTCGAGTGGGTCGCTGACCTCATGGTTCGGGCGCTCAGCCCGTTCTATGACGGCGACCACCGTGCGCACGCACAGCGCATCTTCGACACGCACATGGAGGGAGGCATCGACCACATCGGTCACTTCTCGGCTGGACAGTACATGTTCATCGCCGAGCAGGACGGGCAGTCGGTCGGTCTCATCCACGTCGTGGAGAAGAAGCAGGAGACGGTGAAGATCAGTCCGCTGATCGTCAGCACCGACTACCGCGGGAAGCTGGGAATCGGAAGCATGCTGCTCAAGCACGCTGAAGACTTCGCCCGCGGCCTCGGTGCTCGGCAGCTGTACTGCACCGTCGCCTCGCCGAACCAGAAGGCGCTGGGGTTCTTCCTCCGAAAGGGCTTCCGTATCACTGGAACGGCGAAGGATCACTACAAGCAGGGCATCGACGAACACATGCTGTACAAGCAGCTGGTCGATGAGCCGGGTTTCGACTCGCCCAACGTTTCAGTGATTCCTTTCGACGAGGTAGCGCACGCCCACGGTGCGCGCGACCTCATCCTTTCGCAGATGAGCAGCGTCTTTCGCGGTGTGGACGACGACTGGGTTGACGCCCTGTACGCCGGCTACAAGCGGAAGGAGCTTGGCGACGTGAACGCCAAGTTCAAGATCATCTTCACTGCAGAGTGTGGCGGCGAGGTGGTCGGCATCGCAAGTGCTACCCCGAAGAAGGGTCAGCCTATCAAGCTCATGCCGCTCGTGGCGAAGTCGGAGGCAGCGTTCGAAGCGCTCGTCATCGATCTTCAGGGACTGCTGATGGGCTACGGTCACAAGCTGTACGTCCACTTGGTTCCTGAGCCGTGGCAGGTCGCCTGTCTCCAGCGCCACGGATGGACGCTCGAAGGCGTGTTCCCCGGTGGGTACGCGCCGAACAGCGTCGTGCAGCAGTGGGGACTCAACTTCAACAAGGAAGGATCAACCGTGCGTAAGATGCGCATCAAGCGTCCGTACTTCGACGCGATCATGTCGGGTCGCAAGACCCTGGAGGTTCGTGTCGGGTACGACAACATCAAGCGCCTGAAGGCTGGTGAGCTGTTGCAGCTCGAGACCGGACATACTTCGGGCGTGGTGCGGATCAAGTCGATCCGTATCTACGACAACTTCGCCGACATGTTGGCGACGGAGTCGTGGCGTGAGATCGTCCCGCAGGTCAACGATGAGGGAACCGCTCTCAAGCTCCTGCGCGAGATCTACCCCGCACACAAGGAGCGTCTCGGTGTTCACGTCATCGAGGTCGAGAAGCAGTAGGACAACATCACAGGGTTCGCACCCCTAAGCTGGAGTAATCCAACTTATAATGCGAGTGACTTAGGCTAGTGTCACTGATACCTGATTTAAGGTGTCGAACAACTAGCCTGTTTTTCTTTGATATTATTTTACTTAGAATATAAATTACACATCTTTAACAGTGTGTATGTTGTACTGGCAGGGACACGAAGAATACTAATGTATAATCTACACTCGCTACGACCGAGCAAGCTCGTTCGAGCTCGCTTGATTAGCGAACCACGATCCGGCGCCAGCTGAAGCTGTCGCGATCGAAGTTCTGCCGTGCATTTAACCTAAGCAAAACACCAAGCGGATGCTTGGTGTATTACTTTGGCAGGGGCACGAAGAATCGAACTTCGATCTCGGGTTTTGGAGACCCGCATACTAGCCGTTGTACTATGCCCCT
>CAZNOD010000005.1:0-23432 GCA_964574585.1 uncultured Candidatus Saccharibacteria bacterium
ATCGCCAATACCGACCCCAAACGCCTGAATCATAGCGACAATTTCTTTGTTGGCGAACATCTTGTCGAGCCGGGCTCGCTCGGTGTTTAGCACTTTACCGCGTAGCGGTAGGATTGCCTGCGTTTTACTGTCACGACCCTCTTTCGCCGATCCAGCAGCTGAGTTACCCTCAACAATATAAATCTCACTATCACTTGGACTCTTGCTCGAGCAGTCCCATAGCTTACCAGGTAGACCCATGCCGTCGAGAGCACCCTTCCTGAGAACATTATCGCGAGCCGCTCGGGCTGCTTTGCGCGCTCGAGCTGCCAAGATAGCCTTGCCGACAACCTTCTTTGCGACATCGGGGTTTTCCTCCAAGTAGTACGAGAAGTATTCGTTCATTACCTGTTCAACGTAGCGACGGACTTCTGGATTACCTAGCTTGTTCTTGGTCTGGCCCTCAAATTGTGGGTCAGGTAGTTTAACTAGAATAATTGCTGTCAATCCTTCACGGATATCTTCACCAGTTAGATTCTCCTCTTTCTCTTTGAGAAGACTGTTTTTGCGCGCATAGTCATTGATAACTCGGGTCAAGGCCGCCCGAAAACCAACTAAGTGCGTACCACCGTCGGGTGTCAGAACGTTGTTGGCAAATGGCTTGACGGTTTCAATATAGGTATCGTTGTACTGAACCGCCACCTCGACCATCGAGTCTTCAACTTGTCGCTCGACGTAAAAGATCTCCTTGGTCAGGACTTCCTTGCCAATGTTTAGATTTTTTACATAGCTCTTGATGCCGCCCTCAAAATAAAAGGCTTGGCGCTGGTTGGTCCGCTGATCAACTACTGACGTATGTATACCTTTAGTCAAGTAGGCTTGGTGGCGCAAATAATTAACCACCCATTCGTAGTCAAACTCAACTGTCTCCTTAAATATAGTCGGGTCAGGATAGAAAGTGATCCTAGTGCCATCTGGCCGTGGCGTCGCGCCAACTTTTTTCAGTGGCGTGACAGTTGCACCTTGGGAAAACTCAATCCGGTAAATTTGACCTTTCTTGACTACCTCAGCCACAAATTTAGTTGACAGAGCGTTAACCACACTAGATCCAACACCGTGTAGTCCAGACGATACCTTATAGCCGCCGCCACCAAACTTGCCACCAGCGTGCAAAACGGTCAATACAGTTTCGAGCGTGCTCAGCCCAGTCTTGGCGTGCTTGTCGACTGGAATACCGCGACCATCGTCAGTAATTGTTATGCCACCATCATCTTGTATGATGATGTCTACTCGTGTAGCAAAGCCAGCAATTGCCTCGTCGACTGAGTTGTCAGCAATTTCTTTGATTAAGTGGTGTATACCGTCGTAGCCAGTGCTACCAATATACATACCCGGTCGTTTACGGACTGGTTCGAGGCCCTCTAGGACCTGGATTTGCGACCCATCGTAAGAATCGTTACTTTTTTGTTTAGCCATCATCCCTCACACTTACATTCTGTTCTTAATAGCCGATACGGGCCTATACAATATGGTTATTATAGCGGATAATTATTGTTCACTCAAGTGCTTGTACTGAACATATTTCTTATGCTAATATAGCCCTGAGAGGTATAGTACTATCATATTAAAATAAAAATAGGTTCAAAATATGTTCAGGAAACTGGTTTCTAATGTGTCGTTTAGCCCAGCGTTGGTTGGACAACTCAGTTTTTATGCAAGGCGATTACGCCAAGAAGAAGCTATTCGACGGCTCGGACTTATTTTTACAGTTTTAGCCCTGGTCGTTCAGTCATTTGCGGTGTTTTCAGCACCCGAACCGGCCAATGCAGCTAGTAGCAACGACATGGTCTACGGTGGTATTAAATCACGTGACGATATGCTCAGACATTACGACAAAGATAAAAAGCTACGTAATATCTTTGATATGGCTGGTATCACCCGCCAAGACATCAAAAAGTCTCAGACTACTTATCTAAACAACCTCAGCCGCGGCACAGGTGACAAAGCTTGGCGCAGTTACGGCTACCATTCACGGTTTAGCAAGGCTCAAGGTGAGATTAAGCATAACGCCAACGGTACTACGGTTTTCTCCCGCCCCCACTACCTATACGGTAAAGGCTTGAGTATGAAAGTACTATACGGCTACTCCGAAGGCCTAAAAGACTATTTCGCAATCCAATTTAGCTGTGGTAATCTCTGGACACCCGGATCACCAACGCCACCGCCACCACCACCGCCACCACCACCCAAACCAGTTGCTAGCTGTGGTAATTTATCGGCCATTCGCCACGACGCTTCAACTTACCGATTTCGTGCTACCGCCAATACAAAAAATGGTGCTGTTATCAGTAAATATGTCTTCACTATCAAAAACAGTGCCGGAAAAACTGTCAAAACAGTCACTGTAAACTCGTCTCGAACCAGTGCGACTACCGAGAATATCAAGCTATCACCTGGTGCATACAGCGCCAAGGTCGCCGTTCACACCAATCTAGGCGTCAAAAATAGCAGCAACTGCCAGACGAGCTTCAAAGTAGCCAAACCCGGTGTATCGATTGTCAAGACGGTTAACGATCAAGATCATCTAGCGGTTCAGCACAACAAAGAATTTACCTATAAGCTAGTCGTCAAAAACACCGGTCAAACTAACTTGAGTAACTTAGTAGTGACCGACACCGCCGACAACGGCATCCGCCTGACTTCAGCTAGCGCCGGTAAGATTAGCGACCAGCGTCAATGGTCTCATACTATCTCTAGTCTAGCCGTTGGTAAGAGCCAGAGCTTTACTCTCAAGGCTAAAACTACTCAGTACGCCAGTGATCAGCAATCTATCTTGCGCAATAAAGCCTGCGTCGAAACACCAAGCGTGCCCGGTGAACCCGACGACTGTGATGACGCAACTATCGAGCTGCCAGAAAAGCCAATAGTTGTCTGTGAGCTTGCTACTGATAAGCTAATTACTATCAAACCGAGTGAGTTTGACGACAGCCGACACTCCAAGAATCAAAAAGACTGTGTCAAATTGCAGGTTTGTGACCGCTCAACCAATACCATAGTCACCATTCGTCAGCCACAGTTTGACAGCAATAAACACATTCGTGACGTCACGCAGTGTGACGACATGCAAGTCTGTGACCTAGAGTCTGGCGAGGTTAGCATTATCGCTCGTCACGAGTTTGACGACAGCCGGCACTCCGAGGACGCCGCTGACTGCGTGCCATCAGTAGCTGAGAGCAAGTCAGCCACCAACCTAACCCAAGATGGTGCCGACGCTACTACTGTAACAGCTAAGTCCAGCGATCGCATCCAGTACACAATTACTGCACATAACACTGGTGCAGTCGCCGCAAAAGCTAGCTTTGTCGAGAAGCTAGATGACGTCATGGAGTACGCGACCATTGTCGATAACGGCGGCGGTCAATACGACAAAGACAGCAAGACACTGACCTGGCCAGATGTCAGCTTGCAGCCAGGCGAAAGTCAGTCGCGTATGTTCACCGTCCAGCTAGCCAGCAGTATACCTGCCGGTGCTCGTGGCACCAGTGAGCTGAGCTCGTACGACTGTATTATGGTTAATACCTACGGCAACTCAACTGAGATTGATGTTAGCTGCCCAGCAGTTAAGGGAGTTGAGCAGGTTGTATCTGAATTACCGACAACCGGTCCGAGCGAAAATATGATCTTTGCTGGTGTCCTAATGATGGTCGTCACCTACTTTTACGCTCGAGCGCGTCAGGTCAAGCAAGAGGTTCGACTGATTCGTCGCGATCTAAACGCAGGAACAATCTAATAATTTAGGGGTGGGTATGAGTCACGAAAAAAGACCAAGTAGTATCGAAACACAGCGCCAAGACCCAGAGTTGGAGGCGCTAGCTGAGAGGGGTCGCGAAAAACAGGCTGAGCGACTACGCTCACCCGAGCGGTCAGTCGAACAGGATGCTGATAAATCAAAGCATGAAGCCCTCGAGCAAGCCAGGTCAGTTGAAAAAGAAGCTAAGTTAGACCGGCGCGTTGAACGACCGGAGGCAAAAGCCGATTTACCACCCAACAGCAAGGCTGCGCGCCGACAAGCTTTTGATTCAATCATGGATGAGGTCCGTAGCGATATGCCACCAGTTCAGCGGGCATTTAGTAAATTTATCCACGCGCCAATGGTCGAAAAAGTCAGCGATGCTGCTGGCAAGACAGTCGCTCGTCCTAACGCTATACTGGCTGGCAGCCTAACAGCATTCGTCACAGTACTGCTAGTCTATCTAGTTGCCCGGTACTACGGCTACCCCCTATCTGGTAGTGAAACCATGTTAGCTTTTGCTAGTGGCTGGCTAGTCGGTATTGTGTTTGACTTTTTACGAGTCATGGTCACCGGCCGACACAACTAAACTAGCCTAACGTAACTTGACCGACACTTCATCTTTCTTGTCGTCATTGGCGGCTTGACCGTCATCACTTGACCGTAGCTGTAGGCTAGCTGGCGGAGCAGCTGGTTGACTAGCTGAATCCGGTGTAGCCGGCCCTGTCGTTGGTGACTCAGCCGTAGCAGATGAAGTGGTTGGCGGCACTGTAGCCGTCTTGCCTGGTGCTAGCGGCACCTGCGGCGGTTTGTGGCCACCACCTAGCTGCTTACGTTTAGCCAGCCACTCATCGAGAAAAGACGACCCGCTACCTGATCCACTGGTCTTTGACGCACTGCGAGCTCCAGCCGGTTTTGGCGGTGGCGCTAGACGCTTGAATATCTCGGCTTCAACTTCACTACGTGGACGAGCATATTTGGCCGCTGACAAACGCTTCAAGGCATCGCTAAGCTGCTGATTAGAGCTACCCATTGGTGGCAAACCACTCATACTGAAAGGCGCCGACGGAACACCGTGTATCTGCGCCACGCTGACGTACTGATAGTTTGGTAGCTTAGTCAAGTCTTCAGCGTCAAATACCGGCACGTAGCGCTTAACCATAATTTCCGCATCGGTAATACCAATCCGACCAGTAATTGATGTACCGACGTTACCAATAATAGCCTCTCGAATCTCATCTTTAAGCTGGGTCATAAACTGGTTAGCCAGCACCAAGCTGAGTCGGTACTTCCTAGCTTCAGATAAAATAGTACTGAAGCTGTCGGTTGCAAAGTTTTGGAACTCATCGACGTATAGCGTGAAATCCTGACGCTGCTCTTCGGGTATATTAGCCCGAGACATAGCGGCGGCGTTAAATTTCATGACAAATATTGTTCCTAGTAGTTTAGAGTTTAGGTCGCCCAGCTTACCCTTCGATAGGTTGACCAGCAATATTTTGCGATTGTCCATGACGTGACGAATGTTGAAACCACTCTTGGTTTGACCAATGATATTGCGCATCGCATCGTTGGAGATAAATGGACCGAATTTTGATACTACCCAGGAAATCACCTCACCAGCCTCGTTGGACCGCTGTGAGGCTGGAAACTCCTTGGTCCAAAAATCAAGCACCTGCTGGTCGGTGACATACTTTAGCTTGCTCTTCATAAACTCTGGGTCGATCAATACCTTCGGTATGTCGATAAAAGTGCCACCTGCCGGGTCGGACATCAGCAACAAGGCACAGTTTCGAAAGATATGCTCAAGTCGCGGCCCAACGATACCGGTGTGACCAGGGTCGTACAGGCCATACAGCATAGCAATCGCTTCTTGGACTAAAAAGTCTTTTTCATCGGGATGGTCAAACTCAAACATATTGAGCCCGATAGGGTGTGCCATATCGCTTGGGTTGAAGTAAATTATGTCTTCGACCCGCTCTTTCGGCACCTTGCTCAGCAGCGACTCGACGGTATCGCCATGCGGGTCAACAAACGCAAATCCACGACCATCCATCATATCCTGAAAGGCTAAGTTTTCCTGTAACACAGATTTACCAACACCAGTCTGACCGATGATGTGTATGTGGCGACGTCGATCTTTGTCTTGAATACGGATTGGCTTTTTAACCCCGCGAAACTCGTTGTAGCCAATCAGCAGCCCCTCATCCATGACTTCAGTAGGGCCATCGACCTGCTTAGACATCTGGCGCTGAACTTGGGCGGTTGGAATACTATGCTGATCGGGTAAATGAAATATTGTTGCTAACTCAACGCTGTTAAGTATATTGGTGCGTACCGACTGCGGGAAAAAACGAAATATATACGAAGTCACCAAGTGATCGATATTTTTGGTTGTTGTAAATTTTAAAGCGTTCATGCTAGTCGAATTAAATAGCGCAAACGCCGATATTATATTTGATAGCAGCGCTTGAGAGCGAGCCGCCGTGTTTGATGATACAACAACCCTAACCAACACCTCGTATCCAGGGTAGCGTGTCTTCTCTTGGATTGCTTCAACTGTAGACTTTTCAACAGCATTTAGTTCCTTGCGGTCGTCTAGCTTGTCAGCCTCTTTGGTTTCTGGCGGCTTCCATAACGCCTGCATAATTTCGCGGGGCGAGATAACTTCCTGCCAACCACCAGCACCCGATTTTCCTTTTTCTTTTGACTTTACAATTCCCTCAGACTCAGCAATAGCCTGCTTCGTCCAGCCTTCTTGGGCTGGTCGAATCAAAAACTGAATACCTACACCGTCTTCGCGCCCGGCAGCCGATAAGGCATTGAGCAAGGCCCGTGAAGCATCACGTTTTGACTCGACGTAAGTTTGAATTGGATAAGCAAAGTGCTTCTTGAGCGTAAACTCCCCACCAATTGTGCCGCTAGTCTTACCAACCTCGCTGAATACGCCATGCTCGGTTACCTCTTCGAGTTTTGAAGTTGGGTAGGCAGCCGATATAGCCTGTTTAACTACGTCGGTCAAAACGGTCGGTACGACAGCGTAATAGTAGACTAAGCCTTCGCGGGCTACAATCTCAAACGATATGTGACGCTGGCCATACATCTTGCTTTTGAAGCCCTTAGTGGCAGTGCTAGCTATAATGTTGTACATCATTTGCGCCTGCGAAACCGTTTCTTCGACTAGGTCTCGCTGATCGCGACCTTTACCGTCAACGTCTTCGCTAGGTGGCGGTAAGTGTATCCATATCGGTACCATCTTAAGGCCACGTTCGTAGTTCTTCGATTCGCGTAGCGTGCTACGAACCACAAATATCCAAACCAGCGCTCCAACCACGCCCGATACTACCGTAAAGATAATCGCGATAATCACACCTGTCATAGTGACACCACAAACCGATTAATCACCAGAGTCTCCTATCACTCGGCCGTAGCGCTTACGCACGTATTCGATCTGTAGCTTTTTGACCTCTTGCTCGCGCCGGTACGGCTCATCTTTGGTTTCGGCAATAATCTTCTTGGCTTTATCGACCCACTCTTTTTCGATTAAATCGTCGTCGGCAGCAACTAGCGGTGTGTCATCATCGACTGAACTGGGCGTTGTCGCCGAATCGTCAACCGGTAGCGGCGGAGCAACCGTTGGTAGCGCCCCAGGCGCAGCCACTGGTGGTGGTGCCTGAGTTTCCACCTGGCGAGAGCGCTGTAACTCAGTCTCAGGGTTGAGAGCAGGTCCAGATTCAACCGTCCGCTCGGGCACAGTTAGGCCAGGCAAATTTTCAAATTGCGGCGGATTTGTCTGCCCCTCATGAATAACTTCTGCAGAAGATTTATTTCCTGGTTCCATATCTGTTAGAAGTATACCATAACCGGTGTTCAATCAGAAGCGTTATCGTCGTCGCCAAACGTAAAAGCAGGCCAGGCTGACAAATATCACCACAAACACCACGTCCGACAAGCTGAGTCCACCAACCGTTCGCATCGCCAAAATCATAACCGGTCCAAGACTAATAATAGTCGCGTACTGGTAGGTAGTTGCCAAACTAGCAACTTGGTACTGCTTGGCCGTCACCGACGATAGTAATCGAGCGTAGGCTCGGCTACCCCAGAAAATAAAAAAAGTTAGTACGCCTAGTACTAACAGATAGATACAGATAAATACCATCAGAATCCCGACTGGATGAATTGTTGCTGGTGTGGTCAGCTGTAGTAGCAATATCAAGCCAGTTAGACCAGCGAGCATACCGATTATAATAAGTCTTTTTAGCATATTATTATCATATCACTTTGCTGGTACAGGGTGACCTGAGCGGAGCCAAGGCAATTTTAGTTAGCGCTACCTCCTAGAAAAATATTGGGGTGCGCCTGCCAGGCAACCGCTCAAAGTCGATTGACCGCTCCGAAGTTCGGAGCAAATGTCATGCGTAAGGTTCCACACACGTGTCTGGTAGTCTCACTGCTATCGCTAGATAACAAGGATTAACCAGACACGCAGGTACTACTTCCCGCGCACTCAACGCCAGAATTGGCGGAGCTGTAGGTAACGTCACAAAATCAGCCGCGATGGCTATCGTATCGCAAAGCGACAAGATGGCTTATATCGTCGGCACATGCCGCTACCTATTGATCCGTCAATGCTGTGGCATTGGTCAATGAGATTCTAATTGTTAAGGTCTTTTTTGCTTTTGTTTGTTTTCGTAAAAGCTTATTTGTATCCTAGCAAGAAATCATGCTTATGTCAATAATCATCAGCTATATAATTGTTGTAATAAATTAATGTCAAATATACATATTGTGTTATTTTATCTGTTATCTACTTAATTTAATCGTTATAGATTATGATGTATTTATAACAATTGTATTTGATTACTTACCTACAATGACCAGCTAACTATTAGCAAAATCTAGCTCAAACAATACCAGCCTAGCCGTCGCTTATTGGCAGTTGTCGGCAGTCAATCATTTAAACCAATCCCGGCAACCTGACCGTAACTAAGTCGTATTCCAGCTCCAGCAATCGCGTCTTGGCGCGCATCAACAACTAGCGCCTAACTTCCACGCACCCGTCACCCAACACAGTACGACCAGTTCGGGTGTTATACTAGCCGACATAAATCTGACGTCGCTCCGATTTATGTCGTCAAGCTGCTGGTGCCGTCAAACGTTCGAAATCAACTCGTCCCGACCAACCGACCTAGCCAAAGCCGTCAACAGCCAACTCACTTGAAATTTTGCTGGTTCGCCAGGCAGCATACGTGATGCAGCTGTCGTCGAGCCATCATCGATCTTATTGTTTACCCAACCTTCAAGCCAGTCAAAACGACATAAAAATAATTTAGCAATTATATGACTTAGTGTAGTCGACGCGTTAACGCTAGCCATAGCGTCAAACGAGCTGTAGCCCGCTCTAAATGTACTCTAGCTATACCTAACCCAAAAACCCGCGCTGATTCAATTGACCTCGTCGTTAAACTTGTGGTTATTTTTACCTAAAGAATCTTTGCTAAAGTCATTGACATAAGCTATATTGCGTCCTATTATAGGGGTAGCTTCTGAGTAAATAAATTATACAGAGGCCAAAAACAAACAACACAGCAAAACAACTCCACTGAAAACAACCACTACTCGCAGGTGGTTGTTTTCGTTTACGATAACCGGCTATTGGCCTGCAAAAATAAACCTGCGATGCGACTATGTCGCCAACGCAAACACCCGACCTGAAGGTCGGGTGCATACGTTGGTGGAGCTGCCGGGCACTGCCCCCGGGTCCGGTTGGTAACATGATATTCGTCTACAGGTTTAGTTTCGTTTGAAAGTTTTATAACGATTGATAGTCATGAAATGAAACCAAACTACTATCGACCGTTACGCAGAAGAAGTCCTATCGATAAGCTGCTGCCCTTATCGATAGCCAGCGACATAAATATGACACTCCGTCCCACGATGTCGCCTAGTGAGCTGGAGCGGTTGCTAGTAAGCAGCAACTGTTGCTAGACGAGGCATCTGGAAGAAGCTCGCTAGCTTAGCAAATGGTTTTGCAATTAAAAATATGCGTTACGCGCAAATTCGACCTGCAGAATACCTTGTTAAGATCCAATCGTCGAAAGCTGAGTCAGCCCCACAACTTAGACTATTGTACCACAGTTTACAGATGAGAGCTAGCGTGGTTAACTAGATACACCATGGGCGTGGTAGCAAAGGTAATATCAGTTGCTCCGGTCGGCTATGATGGTCGGCTAGTTGAAGTTGAGAGCGATATCACCCGGGGCCTGCCTAGCCTGCAAGTTGTAGGGCTAGCCAACAAGTCTATCGATGAAGCCAAAGAGCGTGTCAAAAGTGCCCTAATGAACTCCTGGCTGGAATATCCAAGCAGTCGCATCACCGTCAACCTAGCGCCAGCCGAACTGCCCAAGGATGGCACCCACTACGATTTACCGATTGCCTTAGCCATGTTAGTCAGTAGTGGCCAGTTACAGGCTAAGGAAGTCGCCAAGGCCGTGTTCGCAGGCGAGTTAGCGCTCGACGGCAGCGTCCGACCAGTGTCGGGTATTATTACGATTGTCGAGACGGCGCGTGATAACGGCTACCAGGCAGTCTATCTACCAGCCGATAACCTCGAGCAAGCCTCCCTGGTATCTGGGGTTGATTTATTTGCTGTTACTAACCTCAAGCAGCTCTACCTCCACCTCAAGGGTGAAGCCCCACTGTCCAGCTACGACCGCAGCCAAAATCCTGTCGTCAAGTCATCGCAAACCGACAACGGACTATATCTCGATGACATAGTCGGCCAAGAGCAAGCTAAACGTGCCCTAGTGATTGCCGCCGCTGGTCGACACAACATCTTACTGTCGGGGTCACCCGGATCGGGCAAAACCATGCTTGGTAAAGTACTGATTAACCTGCTACCCGACATGACTAGCGATGAAATACTCGATGCTACCAAGATACATAGCATAGCCGGTGAAGTAATCGACCAAGCCATTACTAAGCGCCCGTTTCGGACACCTCATCATACCGCCAGTCGAACGTCGCTAATTGGTGGTGGCAACAAACCGCAGCCTGGCGAAGTAAGCCTAGCCCACTTAGGGGTGCTATTTCTCGATGAGACACCCGAATACCCGCGAAATATTCTCGAATCATTGCGCCAACCGCTAGAAGATCGCACAGTGACGATTACTCGAGCTCGAGGGCGAGCCAACTACCCAGCCAATTTTATCTTGATAGCTACGATGAACCCCTGCCCTTGCGGACATTACGGTGACCCGAAACGACAATGCATTTGCTCGTCAAATCAAATATTGGCCTATCAAGCTAGGATATCTGGGCCACTTCTCGACCGCATCGACATCAAGTTGACGGTTGGCCGAGTGCCACACGATCTGCTAATGAATCAAACTACGTCGACTAAAAAACAACATGTTTATGCTAAAAAGCTTGTTCAGTTAGCTCAGCATAAACAATTTAACAGATATAAGAGTAGTGTGAAATACAACAGCGATTTATCAAACTCTGAGATTAAACGCCATGCCAAGATCGACGCTGACGCCTCCAAGTTGCTACTGGAGGCCGCCGCTAAACTCGACTTGAGCGCCCGAGCTACATTCAAAACCCTCAAGGTTGCACGGACAATTGCCGACCTCGAAAACCACGACAACATCACCACGACGCACATAAGCGAAGCTTTGCAGTATCGATAGCTTGCGTACAGGGGCGGGTTTTGCTATAATAACTCGTGAAATATTAACCATTGCTCGGTAATATTCTAGAAGCAATAAGGAGATGTAGCGATCAATAGATCAATTCGGACGAATGAAGCGATTCGTTCCAAAGAACTGCGTGTTGTCGGAGCTGACGGCGAACAACTTGGTATCATGAGTCGGACAGAGGCGCTCAAGGTAGCTGAAGAGGCTGGCGTGGACCTGGTAGAAATATCACCAAACGCTAACCCACCTGTGGCTAAAGTCATCGACTGGGGCAAGTATCAGTATCAGCAGATGAAACAGCAGAAAAAGAATCGTCAAAGCAACAAAGCCAATGAGCTCAAGCAGATGCGATTCGGCCTAAAGATCGGTGCCAATGACCTAGACATTAAGTTGCGCAAGATTCAAGAGTTTCTTGCCGACGGTCACAAAGTCAAAATCCTTATTTTCTACCGCGGCCGCGAGATGGCTCACCGCGAACTCGGTTACGAACTTATCGATCGAGTAATCGCCCAGCTCGAGGACGTCGCAGTTGTCGAGCAAAAGCCTCAGATGGCCGGACGCAATCTGAGTATTGTAGTAAGGAGTAAATAATGCCTAAGTTGAAGACGCATAAAGCTACTGCTAAGCGAGTCAAGGTTACCGCTAGCGGTAAAATTCTTCGCGAACGTGCCTTTGGCAACCACATGCTCTCCAAAAAGAGCAAAAGTCGCAAACGTAATATCAACACCCCTGCCGAGGTGACTGGTAACGTTCGCAAAAATATTAAACGAGCCCTAGGAGTCTAACAATGCGAGTCAAACGAGGAGTCACTGCCCGCGCTAGGCACAAAAAAGTTCTCAAGCAAGCCAAAGGTATGCAGCACAACCGGACACGCAGCTTCCGGATGGCTAAGCAAGCCGTTATTCGCGCCTTGCAGTACAGCTACCGTGACCGTCGCAATCACAAACGCGATCTGCGCCAGCTATGGATTACCCGTATCAACGCTGCCGCCCGAGAAAATGGCACTACATATGGACAGTTGATTTCAGCTATCAAGAAATCCAACATCGAGCTTGATCGCAAGGTTCTTGCCGAGCTAGCTGTCAATGAACCAGCCGCTTTCACGGCTGTCGTCAAAGCCGTCAGTAAGTAATAGGAGGGGCTAGGCCCCTCCGCTTGATAGCGAAGTGAATCCGCTATCTGCGCTCCACCCCCTAAAGCTCAGGCGACGCCTTCGTGCGCTAAAGCGCGGGTGACGCGAGGCGGGGCAGGACCCGCAAGTAAGCTGGAGATTGACACCTAAAACACCCGCTGCTAAAGCGGGTGTTTTAGGTAGTACGCCGATAAGCCGGGTTCTGTCGTGGACAATCATCTATCTAGCCCCGCACCTTTTAACTCAGAGTCTTCACGCTATTATATTCACGTATATCTGGGTCAAAAGGTGCGGGGTCAAGCGGATAGCGACATGCGAGCGAGCAGCTCTTAGTGCACGTCTCCTTGCAGCGGACAGGGTTTACCTCCTCCGTATGTCACCATACGTCGCTGTAGTCTCTTACACTACTCGTTTCACCCTTACCTTGCGGCGGTTTCGTTTCTGTGGCACTTTCCCTAGGGTCACCCCTGGTTGCCGTTAGCAACTGTCCTGCTCTACGCTGCCCGGACTTTCCTCTCGTCCCCTTGCGGGGACCAGCGATTGCCTAGCGTACTGACTATATTATATCAAATTCTTCGGATATATTATCAGATGCTATAGTGGTCCGACTCGTCGCCCCGAGGAGGCAGTGCCACCATATACAGCTTTTTGCGACCCTGTTCATCAGGCATTTCGCGCACCTCAAAGTCACACCCTTCGTGCTGCGCCATAAACTGAATCACATCACCGTGATTTGTCGTTGGCTGATTTGGTATATGAGTGCGAATGATTTCCATCGGCCAGCGATCAATCCAGCTATCTGGCTCGTTTTCATCTCTCGGCGGCTGTTCTTTACTCATAGATTAACTCTTGTGGTCGGGATGACTGGACTTGAACCAGCGACCTCACGCCCCCCAGGCGTGCGCGCTACCAACTGCGCCACATCCCGATATCTCTAACTTATCATACCAGCTGCTATACTTGACGCCTTGCGGCGAGGCGTGCGGTCACGTTCCGCGACCCCGCGAGTCAGTCAGGTGAACCAGTTCACCTGTGACATCGCCTTGCGGACTGCCACTTGGGCAGTCCTCACTACCAACTGCGCCACATCCCGATACATATTAGCTCACTTTGATTATAGCGCATCTTGGGGGGTGAGGAACCTCACGGTCACCTACGGCGACCCCATACCTAAAAATCTCAGATACAAAAAGCCCCGAGTAATTTTATGGCGCTTGATATTCCCCGCATATATGCAAGGTGGGTCCTCTCACACCACTTCCACGGAAGTGATAAATATTGAAGTCCCTATCAAAATGATGTTAGGAAAATCATTCACGCCACGATTGCTCGGGACACTTCTATTATAGCATTTTAGATGCCAAACACCCAGGAGAAAGCGGCCAATATGGCGTTTATAGCTACCAGCATAAAACTACCAATTTGCGAGCTAGCCACTATCACAATCAGGAATATAAACAGTATACCAAGCTGTTCAACTACCTCCATGCCACGGCGAACAAAGTCCGGTGCCAGTGCGTACATGACGCGCGATCCATCGAGTGGTGGAATCGGCAACATATTAAACACAAAAAAACCCAGATTCACTAAAGTCGCAATAGTCAGTATCGAATAAAGTACCGTTCCTTCAACTGGACTAATCAGCACTAGTAATCCAAACGTTATAAATGCAAATATTAGGTTGGTTAGCGGGCCAACCAACGCCACCAAGGCGACACCCCACTCCTCATGTCGCAAGCGACTAGGATTAAACGGTACTGGTTTGGCTCCTCCAAAGATTGGCGCACCAGGTGTGAGCGCTAAGATTACTGGCAATAATATAGTGAGAAAAGGATCAATATGCTTGACCGGATTGAGCGTTAGTCGCCCCTGTAGCTTAGCCGTATCATCACCTAGGTAGTAGGCCATGAAGCCATGCATTACCTCGTGAATTGTCATCGACACTAAGATAACACCAAGCACCGTTACTATGTAGATAAGGTCCACTTCCATTTAGCTTATTATACACCACCGCCTAGCTGCCAACTACCGACTATCTATCTTGACGCGAGTCGATGTTTAACGTATACTAGAACAGATTGACTAATATTAAACGAAAGTGAAGTTTATGGCAGCAAAATGCGATTTGACTGGCAAAGGCAAGCAGTTCGGGCACAATGTGAGCTTCTCACTGCGCCGCACCAAGCGTGTCTTCAAGCCAAATCTTCAGAAAAAGACGTTTATGATTGATGGCAAAAAGGTCACTATGAACCTATCAACTCAAGCAATTCGTACTTTGAAGAAAAAAGGCGTCCTAACCAACCAAACTGCTAGCAAGTAATAGCGCTTGGACAAAAAAATAACCCCACTAGGGGTTATTTTTTTGTTTCTTTTGTTGCCTTAGCTACGATCAAGCACTACGATTGTGACGGTAGCCGGGATGTCAGAGTTTGATTTAACTTTCAGCTTTGGCCTAGTTTCAACAGGTAAGCTAAGCTCGCTAATAAAGGTGTCGACGCTGTCCTGTGGGACCTCATACTTAATAGCTGAATCTTGATAATGGACTGGTACCACTATCTTGGGCTCAACCTTCCGAACAACTGAGGTAGCGCTAGTGGCATCAAGTGTATAGCCGCCACCGCCAACTGGCAATACCAATACATCGACCACACCAATTGCCTCGAGATCATCTTCAGTTAATGTCGGCGCAATATTACCTAAAATAGCTATATGGTAGTCACCAATGGTCAACCGGTACATGGTTGTCTTTTGACCATCTTCTGGTGTATCGATGTGTCGCTGCATCGCAAAGCCTTCAATCGACACATCGCCAACCTCATATTCACCGGGACCTTCTAATTGCAAGGTAGCGTCTGCTTCTTTTACTAAAAACCGCTCTTCGGTAGCTAGCTGGATAAAGTCATTTAACTTGCCGTTCTTCAGGCCAATTAGCTCGAGATTGGGGTCAACCCATAGCTTAGTCTTCTTTGTTGTGACAAGTACACTGTTGCCGCCCTTGTAGTCGATTTCAAACATCTTTTGTTGCTTACTCCTCTGTCAATACGTTATCTTTATCTACAACCACTACGTGCTTGCCGGTCAAAATCTCCATGATAAACCGATCACGCACGCTGTAGCGGTAGTAGAACTCATCGTAGGTTAAGGTGGTGTAGTTTATTTCACGACCTTCGGTTTTTTCAATTAAATCGATAGCCTGTTTCAGTTTGGTGGCTGAAGTGTTGCCAACAATTAGTAGGTCGACATTACTAGCTGACCCCTCGACCAATATACCAGCCGCCACAGCCACTCGAACGCCATTGAGGTCTTGGACTAGTTTCATCCAGTCGTTTGTAGTAGCTTGACTATCGACAGCTGCCGGCGACTTTTTAGTCTTAAGTGCATCATCGGCAAATATTTGCTCAAACGCATAAAAATATGGGTAGCTGTGATCAATTTGGTAGTACAGCTTATTGTCAACTGTGTCATTGGTGATGACACCAACATTAAGCATGTTGGACAGTTCGCGGCGTACCGAGTTAATCTGTTCGTCAATCAGTCGAGTGATTTCGCGGACATAAAAAGACTTGTTCGGGTTATTAAAAAACAAGTGCATCAATTTGACTCGAGTCTTCGAGCCAAACAAGGCATCAATCGTGGTAGTCGGTTTTTTTCCCATCAATAACCCTATCGTATCATATTTGTGTGCGCCTATCGAGTGTCTGAGTAATAAATTCAACTGCTTGAGTATTCTCTGACCAGACTATCCATGGGTTGCGCCGAAACCAGGTCATCTGTCGCTTGGCTAGCTGTCGATCACGAACCACAAAGGCTGCCTTGGTGTCTTCTAGACTCGCTTGGTTGTTAAGGTATTCGCTGATAAGTGGATAGATATTACCGGTCATAGCCTCGCTATCCCAGCCATACTTATTGCCCAAAGATATTGCCTCCTCGACAACTCCATCGTCAAACATTTGTTCAGCTCGAGCAACAAAGCGTTGTTCTAAATCGCTTATGCTTGTTGCTATCCCGACAACTATAGTATTGTCAATTATACTATCTCTCCTCTGTTCGACCTGACCGGAGTGAGCTATTTTACGTACTAGGTGGCGTTTGTTTTTGTCATTGGATGGTAATTCAATGTTGTTGTCCATACAATACTTGTATAGCTGCTGTGTTGTCATTGCTTCGAGCTGCTGCCGCAATTCGGGCGACGGTGGTTCTGGAAATTGATAATCGAATATCACCCCGTCGACATACAAACCGGTACCGCCAACCATAATCGGCACCCTGTCACGAGATCGAATTTCATCTATTTTCTGACGAGCATAATCCTGAAACTGGGCGGCACTAAAGCGCTGTCCAGGCTCAGTCAGGTCAAACCCCCAGTGCGTTATACCACCACGTTCGCCTAAGCTCGGCTTGGCGGTACCAATATCCATACCTCGAAAAACCGTCCGCGAATCGGCCGCTATCACTTCTCCGTTATGCAGCTTGGCTAAATCGATAGCTGCAGCTGTCTTGCCACTGGCTGTCGGTCCAACTATTACTACCAGCGGGAGTTCGGTTAGTTTGGTAGCCATCGTCGCTCCGCAAAATCTACTACCCGATAATCAATTACTTCGAAACCTTCGCTCTCAAGCACCTGCTTGTGCCCCTCCTTGCCTCCATAGTAACCACTGGCGCAGTCACCAAAGCGATTAACCACCCTATGCCAAGGCAACTCAGTTGGACCATAGTGAGCCAATCCGCCGACTTGACGGGCGGCGTTTGGGTGACCAGCAAGAGTAGCGATATCCCCATAAGTCATCAACCTACCCTCTGGTATAGAGGTGACAATTTGGTAGACCCTCTCGCGAAAGCTACTGTCTGGCAATACGCTCGATTTCACCTTCAACCTCATACCAATCTCTACACCTAGATACGTTGCCTGGTAGCTCTTCAGCTTGGTTCCAGCTATAGTCACCAAACAAGATTGCCTTTCGACCCGAATCAGCTACCGCTAGGCAGTGTTTAAGCTGATCATCGATCAAGACATCAGCCTCAAGGCTACTGACTAACTCAGTCTTAGTTAGCGTATGAGCCTGACGCTTTGAGCTACCATCCCAAATGCTCGAGAAATAAACTTCCTGACTCGAAAATATACCTGGAAAGTGTTGCTCTATCCACATCATAGTATCGTTTTTCATCTGTAATCGCCTCGAGGTAACGACAATCAGGTTGTGATTCTTAGCTAGCTTAGTTAAAACCTGATGTGCGCCTCTAATATGGCCATAGCTAGCTATGATAGAGGAGTCGATGAACTCACGCGACCTTCGTACCAACTCCTCGTCGTCAATTTGCCACATTTTAGCCCAATGGTCGTCATAATCATCGACTGTTAAGCTTGTACCCCAGTGTTGATTACTAAACTCCACAAAGCCAGCAGCGTGCTCAGCCAACACATCATCAACATCAATTGCGATCTTAAGCTGTCGCACTACAGCTCCTTCAGATAGTCAGGTAGCCGATCGAGGAACACCTGCTCTTCTCCAGCTTGAGTTCTCACGCTCACCTGACGACCCTCCCTGTCCTTAGGTCCAACGATCAATTGAACTGGCACCTTCATCTTGGTGGCCTCACGAATCTTTTTTCCTAGCGACTCATTACGAGTGTCTGTTGTGAATCGTACTTCATTGTATTTTACCGGTCTCATCAAAACTACCTCTGATAAAACTGTTTTAATTTCGTCAACATAGTCCAGTACCGAATCGTTGATTGTCAGGATACGTACTTGCTCGGGCGCCAGCCAGAATGGGAACCAGCCGCCGGTATGTTCGATGAAAACGCTTAGGAAGCGTTCAATGCTACCGAGCAAGGCACAGTGAATCATCACCGGGCGCTGCTTCTCGCCGGCTTCGTCGGTGTACTCAAGTTCGAAGCGCTCGGGCTGGACGAAGTCAAGCTGGACCGTAGCCACTTGATGTTCGCGACCGATTGCATCGGTTGCCATAAAGTCAATCTTTGGACCGTAAAATGCCGCCTCGCCAGTCTCCTCAAAGTAATCGAGCTGATTAGCTTGGACCGCTGTTTTTAGCTGCTCTTGGGCTGATTGCCATAAACTCTCATCACCCAAGTAGGCATCGCTGTCGTCTCGGTAGCTTAGCCGCACGCGTAGCTTCATATCAATAGTGCTATACAACTCACCGGCCGCCGCTAGCAGCCCGTCAACCTCGTCAGCTATCTGATCAGGACGTGCAAATACATGACTATCGTCCTGAGTTAACGACCTCACTCGGTTGAGCCCGCCTAGTTCGCCAGTTTTTTCATCACGGTAATCAGTAGTAGTTTCATAGTAGCGAACCGGCAAGTCACGGTAACTTCGTGGTTGAGCGGCGTATATCCTAGTGTGGTGCGGGCAATTCATTGGCTTAAGGGCCATTTCATCGCTGGTCTCCTGACTCTTGACCAAGAAAAGCTCTTCGCCAAACTTTGCCCAGTGCCCCGATGTCTCGTATAGCTCTTTTTTAGTGATATGTGGTGTCCAAACCTGCTCGAAGCCACGTTGACGTCGCAGCTGATTAGAGTATTCAGCTAGCTTCTCACGCAATATAGTCCCGCGTGGCGTAAACATCGGTAGCCCGACACCGACTAAGGGTGACGTAGTGTATAGATCGAGCTCTTGACCAAGTTTGCGGTGGTCGCGCTTTTTGGCCTCCTCGAGCATCTCGAGGTGAGCGGCGAGCTCCTCTTTGGTGGCGAAGGCCACGCCGTAAAGCCGCTGCATCTGCGGATTGTTCTCGTTGCCGCGCCAGTAGGCACCAGCCACGCGCATCAGCTTAAACGCCCCCACCTTACCGGTGCTTTCGACGTGCGGACCACGACACAGATCGGTAAAGTCGCCATCGGTATAGAAAGATACTGCGTCTAGTGCAGCATCACCATCAGCGATAGTGCCCATTTCGGACGCATCAAGATCTCTGGCAACAGTAGTACCAGAGCGCTTAAGGTCATTTAGCAATTCGACTTTATACGGCTGCTGCGCACCATTGGCCCAAGCAACCGCTTCATCGATAGGCTTTTCGCTATGCTCAAATGGATAATCTTTGTTGATAATCGAGCGCATCTCTTTTTCGATACGCTTGAAGTCTGACTCGGATATTTTGATGTCACCAAGGTCAATATCGTAATAAAAGCCATTTTCAACTACTGGACCAACTCCAAATTTAGCTTCTGGCCAGATATGTTGGACGGCCTGGGCCATAATGTGTGCCAGACTGTGCCGCATTGCATATAGTTGTTCGTCGTTCATATTAAACCTCCTTTATAAATAAAAACGCACGCACCAATGACTGTTTTGTGCGTGCCTCGGTCCCGGCGGGCGGAGCCCTTATGAGACAAACCTACGGTTTTTCTCATCGCGCCGACAAGTTTGTGTGAAAATTTGTCGGGCTGCTCTTTTCCCTTGTGAATCCAGGAGGTTCCACCTTGGCTATTACTATTACCCCTAGAATTTTACGTGCTCTAGCGGTCGCTTTCACGTGCTCAGCGGGTGGTTAGGCCGCTTCATCGCTAAACTGAATTATAATCCCGCCCCTGTCTTATTGCAAGTACCGCCTCTGTTTGCTATGATTAGTAAGCCAAACGAGGGCGATTAGCTCATTTGGCTAGAGCGCCACATTGACGTTGTGGAGGTGATAGGTTCGAATCCTATATCGCCCACCATATAAATAACTCTCCTCGTGAGAGTTATTTATATGGTAAGTGTATAAGGCCCGAGAACCGTTCCCGCCGCAGGCGGGGGTTCGGTGAAGCGAGCGATGTAAAAGAAAGTAGCGCAGCTACTTTCTTTTACACGTGAGCGGAAGAGGGCCTCAGCCCGACATCCTATATCGCCCACCAAACTAACACTCCAACCCTTGCGGTTGGGGTTTTAGTTTGAAACGGCGCGATACTGCTGCGAATGCAGAGATATCGCCCACCATAAGAAACAGTCCCGATAAACGGGACTGTTTCTTATGGTGTAGGGATTTTGCAGAGCGACGACAGATATACTCTACCCTCTAGTCACTACAGTAAGTGCCACCACCCTCAAGCTTAATAGTAATCGAATAGTACCGAGATGCAACTTCATCACTGCAGTTCTTACCTGTTACATAGAGAGCGGTATCGAGTGTCGGCTCGCCCTTATTATCAACAGCCTGGACTACCTCCAGCTCATCGGTCAATAGTTGATCAGCTGTCGGGAAACTACCACGTGTTTTGGCCTGAAACGAAATGACCTGAGTAGCTAATATTGAAATATCGTTTTTCCGCGCTGTATCGCGCTGATTTGCTTGCAAACTACCGAAACCGAGTCCAGGCGGCTGACTAATGCCGGCCATCAGCACTACAGCTGCCAAGACTGACACTATTCCAGACATTACCCAACCAAACATTTGACCGATAAATGCATACATATGGCTCCATAATACAGCTTGCCATCATAAAAAAGTAGTCTTTACCCACAGTCTTCAAAAGTTTTCCACGTGTGATTTAGACTAACTTAACGGATTAATATTCGTCCCATGATATATTGGTTTTCGAGTGTTCGATTGACAAAATATACTACTTATGCTAATATACAAGCATGTCAACTAAAGACGATCGATACACCAAATCAAACCTCGACGAATTCAAACTACACTTTGAGTTCGATAAGTCTTGGCGTGAAGCAAAAAACCACACCAAGCAGCGAATTATGCCAAGCGACAACTAGTCGATTGGCTGTAGTAGAGGTCAGAAAATGTCATCTGTTAGTCTAGTAATCGAGCTAGTGATTACCAACAATAGTTATCTAGCCTATCGCTCGCGGTGCTATCAAGCCGGCTTGCTGTCAGCTGTTTCGCGTGTCGCTTTTTCAGTGACATCGAAAGTATCTAGGTATTTACCTAGCATCAAGTGAGTCTGAGCGTTGAGCGACGCAAAAGCACTGTAAAGAATAGCCGTCAGCGGCATTAGCACCCACTGTAATACCATACCGACTGTCCGCGTACGCTTGTAGCGGGCTGGTCGAGGTGGCAGCAGCTTCAGGCTAAGCAATATTGTTACAAACAAACCAACCATTGCTCCGCGCTGTAGGTAGCTAATTGCTTCTGGTAGATTATGGGCGGCGATATCACGTGAAGCTTCTGGGCTAATAAGTAGCGGTACCCAGCCACCTAAGGCTACTAGGATGGCGATAGTGGCTAAAGTGACATGACTATCGACTAGGCGGAAAAACCGCCCCAAACTGGCTAGAAACGGCACGTTGCGTCGTTTGGTGAAAATCCGTACTGCTACATAGGGTATATCAGAGGCCCCATAACCCCAGCGCCGCAGCTGCTTAAACTGAGTGATGAGTGTTTTCTTGAGTGAATCAGCCAATACTGCATCCTGATAAACTGGCACATGGAGCGGTATCACACTGTAGTTGCCGGCAAAATAAAAATAACTACGCCAGTATTGGTGACCATCCTCAACAATACTACGCTTACTCCAGTAATCCATTTCGGCTAAGGCCGACATTGGCTGTGAGTGAGCCGCAAAGTTACGCAAGCTGTGGGGTCGCATTGAGCTAACTATCGTCCAAAACGAGTTACCAGTCGCAATCACCCGCATCGGGGCTGGAGCATCCCAGATATTACCAAAATACAAAGCAACTGGCTGATACGACAAATGCTTGCGATTGGGATGAACGATATATTCATAGGTTAGATAGTCAAAATAAGTAGCGTGCGGTTTATTGTCGCAATCCAGCGTAGTAATAATAATGTCGTCATAGTCAATCTCCTGATCGTGCACCCACTCCTCTAGTCGCTTAGCGGCGTAAGTGATATTTGGACCCTTGCCAATCACCTCGTTGGGCAGGTCAGCTGGATGCATAACGCTCATAAAATGATGGAATTTGTCGCCATATTCGCGCTCTAGTCGCTCAGCAGTATGTTTAATACCATCGCCACCACGCTCTTCGTAGGCAAATACTACGACCATGCGCTTGTTGTCGTAGGTGGTATCAAGTAATGACTGAAAGGTCGGTGCGATCACCTCGTAGGGCTCGTTGTAGGCGGCAATAATTATAGCGTTATAGATTTGTGACGGTTTCGGGAAATCGTCAGCGTCGGCCGCTACTAACCGTAGGTTATCCTTGTGCACTTGGTAGTCGAAGCCTGTTGACTCGGCATCAATGATACGCTCGTAAGCTTGCTCGGGGTGTTCCAGTTGCTCTAGACGGCCGCGCCAATCAATTCGCTGGGCTCTAGTTAACCGCCGGTGACCAGCAATTGAGTGGACCGCCATCACCACTGCTTTGACAATCATCGTCACTATTAGCGCCAGTAGGTAGACAGCTGCTAGCAACGGATTAATAATCGACAATACCACCAGCAACACCAGCATGCCGTAGCTAATAAAAGCTGGTACCATTTCGAAAAGCCGATACAGTTTGGTACGTTTTTTAAGTGGCAGCTCGAGGTCTATATGGCTACGCATTACAAATACGCCACCTGTAGTACTCGCTGGACATAAACAATCGCGATTAGAAATAGCAATAGTGTCAGCCAGCCAAACATTACGCCCAGCGTCCGTCGTTCGTATTTATACAACTGTGCCATAACGACGCTATGGACTATACCAACTACCAAGCCAAAGGCGGCGAAATTGTACAGATAAAACCAGCGTGATTTATAAAAATGTGACTCACCAAAAGCCGCATATTGAGTAACGATCTGAATGTCGCGTTGCTCGACGCTGAAAAGTATATATACCACAAACAGCGCGGCAGCAATCACCACCGCTGCCATTAGCGCAAAAAACCGCCGATCGGTCATAATAGATTTGATATTTTGGATAACTGAATCTTTCA
>CAZNOD010000005.1:23442-23884 GCA_964574585.1 uncultured Candidatus Saccharibacteria bacterium
ATACTTTCCCATGGAGCCGCTGACCGGGGTCGAACCGGTGGCCTACGCTTTACGAAAGCGCCGCTCTACCGACTGAGCTACAGCGGCATCTCGCAACTTAGTGCTCTACTGGCTAATTATACCACGAGGGGGTGAGCAAAAAGACAGCCTACTTGCTTTTGTGCGGTGGCGCTGTGTTACCCCTAATCGAGTGTGCAGTCTGGTCCGTAAAAAGCAATTGCCAACCGACCTCAATAATGCTATGATGGTTTAAGTTTGCGACTGCAATGAAAGATGGATTCTCAGCCACTGCCAGCTAGCGGAGATTATCCGTTCGGTGCAAGGCAGCGATATCCAGACTAGGTATTTAACAATTTATCAGCATTGAGAGTCTCTCTTGTGTGCGCCCGTAGTGAAGATGGCCTATCACGCCTCCCTGTCACGGAGGAGATCGCCGGTTCGA
>CAZNOD010000006.1:0-20913 GCA_964574585.1 uncultured Candidatus Saccharibacteria bacterium
CCAACCTTCTCGAGGCGTTTAAGCTCGCGCTGAATATTACCCGGATCTTCTTTAATCAGCTTGGCCAGGCCACGTACGTGGGTATGAAAATCTGGATATTTGGCGTAGACTACTACAATTTTACGCCGCACCCGAGATGTAATAAAAACGTCTAACATGCTCCCTTTCTCTTGCCTAGTCACTAAAACGTCTGTTGATAATTATTCTACACTTGTCTCTCGAAACGTGCAACCGTTGTTGGTGCTTTTTCGAGCTTTATGAATAAGTTTAGCGCCACTTTGTAACGATAGAGTTGATATGTTTGATGGTTTCTTCGTGGCTGGGAATATCGTTGTTGTCGTAATAGTGATTGACACTGATAAAGTTTTCTTTAACGTCTAGTACGTGAACCTCGTCGGCTTGAATGTGAATCTTGTTGATTGACTCAACAGCCGCAACCGGAGTGGCAACAATTAGCTTTTGGGTCCGTATCGGTTTGAGAAAGTCCAGTGCCACATCGAGAGCTGCTCCGCCATCTAGACCATCTGACACCAAGATAACCACTCGATCGCGTAGCAAGCTATTGTCAATCGTACCACCGTCGCCGAGCAAGCGATTGATCTTTTGGAAGGCTTCACGTTTTTGCTCATTTAGATAGCCGTGAAATTCACTAGTGTATTCATGGATCTCGCCACTAGTAAAGTTGGCGTTATAAGTAAAGTTGCCACTTTGTGAAACAGCACCAAAACTCAGCCCCTCACCAGGTATCTCAATCTCCTCGGTAATCAATAGTGTCAGTACGCAGTGTAGCTGGGCGGCAATTTGCTCACCAACCAACACTCCGCCATCACTCAGGGCCATCACGGCACAGTTTTCGTATCGGTACTTTTCCACTAGCTTGGTCGCCAGTAAGTAACCAGCCTGCCCACGTGATTCAAAATACATATGCTTATTGTATCAGGAAGGGCTCGCCCCTCCAATCGACTGCCGGAATAAATCCGTCAGACGATCTCCACCCCCGGCAGAACGGGTCTGCCGCTCGCGCCGTGCGCTCATTCGCTATCACCGAAGGTGTCTTCCGGCAGAGGCTGACTCCGATAGTGGGCGATGGATGAGATTAGGCGGTATACTGAATATATGAATTATTATGAGGTGGCACCAAATGCTATTGTGCGAGCTGGACAGCCGACCCTGACCTATAGCTCAGAGCAGCCGCTAGAGGTTGGTCAAATTGTAACTGTGCCAGCCGGCAAGCGCCAGCTAATTGGCGTTATCATGCACGCTACCACCAAGCCCGACTACACCGTCAAGCCAGTCGAAAAAGTGCTCGATATCGCACCGCTGCCCGATCACTTGGTTGCAATTGCTGACTGGCTAAGCACTTACTACGCGACACCCCTAGCTACCGTCTGGCAAACCATCCTGCCACGCGGTCTCACCAAAAAGCGACGAAAATCTGTTATCTCTACCTCTGTCCACAAACGACAACGAACAAATATTGTGTTCACCGCAGATCAGCAACATGCTATCGATACAATCGACACGATGTCGACTGGTACCGCCTTATTACACGGTGTAACCGGCTCTGGCAAAACCGCGGTCTACATCGAGTTAGCCAAAAAACAACTAGCTGCTGGCAAGTCGACTATCGTGCTAGTACCGGAAATAGCTTTGACCTCACAACTGGTCGCCGAATTTCACAATCATTTCGACAATATAATACTGACCCACTCACGCCAAACCGAAGCCGAACGGCACCTAGCTTGGCAAGCTGCCATAAAAGCTGACCAGCCTCAGGTTGTCATCGGTCCGCGCTCGGCCCTATTCATGCCGCTACATAACCTAGGCTTAGTCGTCATCGATGAATGTCACGAACCCAGCTTCAAGCAAGATCAGTCGCCACGCTACTCAGCCCTACGAGTTGCTGCAGTTATCTGTGACCACGTAGCGGGCAAGTTGGTCCTAGGTAGCGCAACGCCAAGTATTAGTGACTACTACCTCGCCCAACAGTCACAACGACCAATCATCACCATGTCATCACCAGCTCGTAGTGACACCGTCAAGCCGACCATTAGCTTGGTCGATATGACTAAACGTGACAATTTTCACCGCCATCGCTTCTTGTCAGATCAACTACTCGCCAAGATCGACAGCAGTCTCGAGCGGTCACAACAATCACTAATATTCCACAACCGCCGTGGTAGCGCCAGTACTAGCATGTGCGACAATTGTGGCTGGCAGGCTGGCTGCTCGCACTGCTTCGTGCCGCTGACTCTACATGGCGACAAACACACCTTACTGTGCCATGTCTGTGGCCGCAAGGCCAAGGTGCCGACCAGTTGCCCCGAGTGCGGTAGTACTGACGTCGTACACAAAGGCATTGGCACTAAGCTAATCGAGTCAGAGCTAAGGCGACTATACCCTGACGCCAATATTGCTCGCTTTGATGGCGATGCCGATAAGCTCCAAACCATCAGTCACCGCTACAGTGATATCTACGATGGCTCGATTGACATCATCATCGGCACTCAAGTAGTCGCCAAAGGCCTTGACCTACCCAAGCTGCGCGTTGTTGGCGTCATCCAAGCTGACGCTGGGCTGAGCCTACCCGACTACACGTCACCCGAGCGAACCTTTCAGCTACTGCACCAGGTAATTGGTCGAGTTGGCCGATCGCATCATGCTACCGAAGTGGTCGTACAGTCATACCAACCAAACAATCCAGCTGTTACCGATGGTATTGCCCAAAACTACTCGGACTTCTACCAGCGAACCTTGGCTTTGCGTCGCCACACCAACTTCCCGCCCTTTACCTACCTGCTAAAACTGACCTGTATTTACAAGACCGAGGCTGCCACTGTTAAGAACTCCAGACAGCTGGCTCAGACTCTCAGGTCTAATTATCCTGATATCGAAATACTTGGTCCAATGCCAAGTTTCTATGAACGCCAATCCGACACTTACCGCTGGCAACTAGTACTCAAGGCCAACCAGCGTCAGCTGCTACTAGACGCTCTGCAGCACTTGCCTAGCAGTCACTGGCAGTACGAGCTTGACCCCTGGTCGTTATTGTAGCTTTATCCTCGACCGCACCACTGCTTATTTCGTGCTGACTGACTGGGCCCAAATCTAATAGCCCGACGTAGCCTACAGATTGCCTCACGCGTCTGCTATACTTAGCGTAGATGAAAAAAGACGCTATTATTACCCTGCCTCATGCTAGCTTGCGGCAAAAATCAAGTAAGGTTCATGTCGTAACCGACCAAACTCGCCAGTTGATTGCCGACATGACGAGCGCTAGCTTAGACTGGGAAGATTCACGACCTCATGAGATTAGCGCAGCATTGGCCGCCGTCCAAATTAACCGACTCGAGAGGGCTGTTATCGTTCGCAGTGACTTCGAAGACAAGTCAACTCGCGAGTTCACACCGCTAATCAACCCCGAAATAGTCAAGTATGAAGGTCAGCAGATTGCTGACTTTGAGGGTTGTCTAAGCGTCAATGGATTCTATGGCCGTGTCAAACGAGCTAGCAAAATTCGCGTTCGAGCGATGGATCTCGACGGCAATGAGATTCGCTTTCGCGCTGAAGGCTTTTTGGCCCGTGTTATTCAGCACGAAATCGACCACACCAATGGCATACTGTTCGTCGATCATATCCGCGACCAGCAGGATGCTTTCTATCGTCTCAATGATGAAGGCGAACTGCAGCCACTAGACTACAAGGAGCACATCGAAGGCAATGCCGAACTCTGGGACTAACCTAATCTTTTTTGGTACCGAAGATTTCAGCTTAGGTTCGTTGCAGGCATTGGTCGAAAATAGCTTCAATGTCGTCACCGTCGTCACCAAACCCGACACCATAAGAGGCCGAGGCCGTAAACTGACCCCGCCAGCAGTTAAAACCTACGCAATCAAGCACAATATACCGGTCTGGCAACCCGATAAACTATCGGATATTATTGCCGATATCAAAGCCCTCCAGCCGGTCGCTGGTGTGCTAGTCAGCTATGGCAAAATCATTCCCCAAGCCGTTATTGACTTATTTCACCCTGGAATTATCAATCTGCACCCTTCACTACTGCCTCAATACCGCGGGCCGAGTCCGATTGAAGCTGCTATCGCAAACCGTGATGGCTTGACGGGTGTCAGCTTGATGCAGTTATCAGCTAAAATGGACGCCGGCCCAATCTACGCCCAACTACCCTACGCTCTCGACCAAAGTGAAACTAGGCCAGAGCTATACGACACTCTGAGCCAACTTGGTGTTCACCTACTAGTCGACAAGTTGCCGGCAATACTTGACGGTAGTCTAAGCCCAGAACCCCAGGATGAATCCAAAGCTACGTATTGCCAATTGCTATCAAAAGACGACAACCTCATCGACCCCTCCACCATGTCACCGGGCGAAGCTGAGGCTCGTATCCGTGCACATCTCGGTTTTCCGCGTAGCCGCATGATAATTGATGGACGCAGCGTCATCGTCACCAAAGCCCACGTCGTCATGACTGCCGAGTCGGCACTCGATATACCGTTTGCCAACGGCGCCTATCTACGGATCGATGAACTGATCAACCACCATGGCAAGACAGTTGATGGTGCTAGTTATCTCAACGGCATGAATAGTAGGTAGGGTTTAGTAGGTCGTAGGTAGGAAAATAACCGGCAGCTATGCTACCGGTTATTTGCGAATCGCTACCTACTAGTTACTAGCTGCTAATTACTAGTTCCGCCGAGTATAGCGTCGCGATTCTTAATGGTTTCTTCGCGTAACTCACCCATGACAGCTGCTACGACATCGCGATAATCAGGACGATTCAGGCCAAGCCATTTCAGGCTAGCGTATTCAGATTTGACGACAATTTCTGGTATATCGGCTGGTGCACCCTGCTTTAGCTGATTCCACACTTGGTCTTCAGTATAGTTCGGCACATTAGCGGCCAACCAAGCGTTTACCTTGTCTTCATCACGATCGATAAAGCTCTCAAACTCATCGAGCTGAGCATCGCTTAGTCCCTCGGACAAGCGCGTACCAACTCGTAGCTCCAACTGCTCTCGGAAATAAGCCAAGAAGGCTTGCTTTTGGTCGTCTGGCAATTCGCCAAGGCCTACATCAGTCAAAAATTTGTCATCGAGCTGGAACATAAATCTCCTTTGCTTGCTGTCTTATCTACTTCTGATTATACCACTATACCAGTGTAGGATGGATTTTGGCTAAAACCCGCTAGCGGTTACGCGCTTTCAGGATGAGATCCAGCGCTTCTTGAGGCATCTTGCCGCTTTCGGGCATATTTATCCGCCATTCGTTGACGCCACCGGCGGTTTCAAAGTACGCAACCTTGAGATCAGGCTGATCGGGAAAGGTCATCTCACCCAGCTCAGGTCCAACCTTGACTAATAGCTCCCTCCACTCATTCTCCGGTATACCCAGTTCGGTCATAGTTTGATTCCAGCCTTCTCCGGCATCAACTCGCTCAGCGGCCTCTAGATCAAGTGTCTCTTCGTTAACTGGTAACTCATCTTGGCTAGAGCCGTCTACAGGTTCAGTTTCAGTTGGCATTGGAAGCTCGCGAGCTGGCTCACCTTCACCACTTAGTCCCAAGTCTGATCCAAGATCCACTCCAGACGCTCCTCTAGGCATGTCTATGCCTGATACATCTTGACCTCGAGACATCAGGTACGCTCCACCGATAGTGAATCCGACGATAGCAGCCGCGCCTAAAACTTTGGCCGTAGTAGTTTTCTCTGGACCGCGACGCGACTCAAAGTAAGACCTAAGCCTGTCCTGGTAAAGCTGAGCAGTAAACTTGATTCGCTCCCAGCGTGACAACGGCTTTGACTCATCTTGTCCGGCCCATGAAGTATCGACATCCAAATCATCATTCGCTTCATGGTTTTCATCACTAGCCCAATCAGTATCGATGTCAATTTGGTCGTCAGCGCCCTGATCTACCCAGTCAGTATCAATATTAATCTCGTCAGCGTCTAGACCTTCAGCCCAATCGGTGTTGACGTCTATCGGTTCGTTAACCTCCTTGTCAACCCAGCTGGTATCTACTTCTAGTGGTAGTTCCGTCTCAGGAGCTTCTGTGACTAGACCTGCGTCGGCCTCAGTGACAGTTAAATGTTCGATGTGGCCTTTCTCGTCGGTGTGAACTAGATGTAGCATTCGCTCACCTGTATCAGCATCGACAAGAACCCGGTCAACTTTCCAGTCTTTACCTTGGTATTGTACTTCGTCAGCGCGTTTAACTTCTTTTGAGCTATTCTCTGCTTCTGTCTTCTCCATAGATTGGCCGACGGCGTTGTCCGCTTCAGCGCTTGAAGTATCTTCGGTGTCTGCAGTATCAACTTCTGCATCATCAGCCTCAGCCTGGCCGTACATGATTTTACTGTAGCGATCTAGTCGATCATCTATATTAGACCGGCCTGCCTCTTCTTTATCCCAGCCATATTTCTCAGAATAAGCAGTAAACTTTTCGTAAAAAGCGTTCTCAGCATCTTCGGCACGAGTTCGATCACCTTCAGCGCGAGCAGTTGCTACACGTTTAGCTAGCTGCTCGAGAGACTCGCCAGAGTAGTCACTTTCAGCCAATGTCTGGTCGTAATGGTTTTCGCGTGTCTCATCACTATATGATTCCATGTTTGCAAATTGCCCATTCTCTGGATTGTGCACATTGCCCTTTTCGTCTTGATATGGGCGTGAGTCTATATAAGCGTCAAACTCAGCCTGTGCCTGACGAGCTTCTGGGTCAAATGCGTGATCGACGTTGATTCGTTCTTTCATGTGGTGGTTCCTTTCGGATATATAGTGTCTTGTTTGTTTTTTTGTCTTAACTGGTTGTTATATTAGCACAGAGCACCAAATAAGTCAATAGCTATACAACATATACTACATCTATTAGACTCTTTCGCATCGCTTTATACTGATTGTGTTATATATTGACTTTTCCATGCTTTTATGATAGTATGATGGCACATGCGAGGTGGGTTTGAGAGACCCGAGCTCAAGTGAGTTTTTTAACAAATCGGATTATTACAGTACATACTAATGCCGTCCTAGGCGGCAGCATACTTCATGGCAGTTTGACATGCGGTATGCTGTCGCTTAGACAGCACCTATCTGTCGATCGAGTTATTAAAACCAATTCTCGCAGATGGAGTAATCTGTACTGCAATGTTTTATACTTTCGTTTTGGCAGCCAGCAATTACCGCGTGACTTACAAAGTTGCGCTGTAGTTGCTGGTTGACAACTCGAGAGTCCATCAGTAAACTGCCCATCTTCCAACCTCTTCAGAAAAGAGACCTGGACATGACCATCACTGACACCCGTCAGCAAGTCGCCACTGAGCTCAAGGAGCTCAACGACATGCTCAAGAAGGCCCACAACGATCTCGCTCAGGAGCGCTACGACCCCAAGGTCAAGCGCTTGAGCACCTGTCTCCGTGAGCACGGCCTGCAGGTTCGTCACGCGGTCGAGCTCTACAACCAGGGCAAGACCGAGCAAGCACGAACTGCTATGCCGACTCGCCAAGCTATCGTGTCGCTCTGCCGCCAGGCAGCCGACCTCCAGGCGTTCGACTACGACAATGGCTCGGACGGACAATCCGAACCAGTCGATGTGTCGGATCAGCCTGGCCAGGAAGCCAGCTCCGAAGACTCGACAGAGACCGATCAGGAGATGACCACGTCATCAGATGACGAGTCGAAGCCGGCAGACCGGCCGATGACAGCTCGGCACCTGAGGCGTCAACCTCCCGCCAACCCGCAGTCCGGCTTGCCGGTCAACGCGGACGCGCTCAAGGCTGCTTTGTTCTATCGCAGCCCCGACAAGGAGGACCCGCTGACGCTCGAAGACGTCGCTGAAGCTGCCCGCATTAGCAGGTGGATCACTGATCGTCGTCGGCCCAGCAAGCGACCGCCCCACCGGCAACACCACTCCAACCACCAGGACTACTGAGTCCACTACCTGAGAGGAGACTGAGATGACCACCCTCATCGTAGTCTTTTGCTTACTCGGAATCGTGGCCGCAGTGGCCTGGTTCCTCGACTTTGACCAGTGGACGGTGCTCGCTGGCGCTGCCATGCTGTTCATCCTACTGACCTGGTTTTGGCCGGCTCCCGGATGGATGACCGTGATCTTCTGGATCTTCTGGCTCATCTGCGCCGTGGTAGTCGTCTGGCAGGTCTACCGACCAGCACTGACGGCCGCCATTGCGGCAGCCGCAGTGGCAGTCATCGTGGCGGCTTTCGGCTTCGTGCCGGCAGCCATGGCGGCAATCAACGCCAACGACAACGCGGCCATGATGACCGTCGACGACCAGGATGGCGATGCCGCCCCCCGGGTGGTATCGACCGACCCGGTCACCGGCGACGCCGAAGAGCAGCACCTCGAGCGTATGGACGAGGACACCGATGCGGACGAGCCTGTCTCAGGCGAGGCCGCGATCAGGACCGAGACCATCAACCCGACCCTGGAGTGCGACCCCGACACTACTCTGCGCGAGTGCATCGAGCAGAGCGGTGAGCGCGGGGAGCAAGCCCAGGCAGCGTTCGAGGCAGTCGGTGTCGATACCGAGTACAAGGGCAAGACGTATCACTACGTCGTCGTCATGAACTCGCCCGACACTACCGTGCAGCAGGCGCGAGCCGCGGTCGCCCCCTACCAGGGCGACGCCAACGCGACCGCCGACGTGCTGTACTTCGACGGGATGGCTGTCAACAACAGCTACCTCGACAACAGCGGCAAGGTCAAGTTCTACTGGGACGAGCGTGCTCAAGTCCGCCCACTCGTGGTTCACGCTGCGAGCAAGGCGGAGGCTGACCGTCAGGCCCGGGCCGTCAACGGCTACTTCGCGGACTGCCTCAACGCAATCCGTGGCGTCGCCAAGAAACCCACGCCCGACAAGGTCATCGAGCCGCCCAAGCCGAACCCGCCGGCAGAGACGACTCCTCCCGAGGAGACCACGCCGCCGGAGCAGCCCGAGCAGCCCGAGCCGATCGTCAAGAAGATCAGCAAGGACAAGCAGGACTGCGAAGGCGTCTGGGTCCTCAAGGGGACAAAGACCTGGACCTGGGAGTGGGACGAGAAGTCCCACGAGTGGGTCAAGGTCGGACCGGTAGTCGAGTGGGACAAGGACTGGACAAAGGTCCGCGACCTGACGTATGAGGAGCAGGTGAAGCTCGGGTGCATCACGCCCGAGCCCAAGCCTGGTACCGCCACGGCCAAGGTCGCGGCCTGTGTGTCTGAGGAGGAGCCAACGACCGTCGCAACCGTGACGGTCACCAACACCTCTGACGACACTAAGGCCAGCGCGACTTACCAGGTCAGCCTCAACGGGCAGACCAGGTCGATCACGCTGGCTGACGGCGCCACCGGCACCGTCGACTTCCCAGGCATGCTTGGGAGGGACGAACCCTACCCCTGGAGCGTGACTGGCGATGATGGTACCAGCATCAACGGTACCGTTACCGTCGAGTTCTGCGCCAAGGATGGCGAGGATGGGCCAGCTGCTCCGACAGCTCTGCCGACCCTGGCACCCGAACCCACGGGTGAGCCGGAGCCGGTCGAGCCGACTGAGACCGACCCGGCCCAGCCGACCGATGAGCCCGGTGACCCGGCGCCCATCCCGGTTCCAGTCGAGCCCACCAGCCCGGCTGAGCCGACGACTGAGCCAGAGCCGGAGCCGGAGCCGGTTCAGCCGACGCACACGGAGGACCCGGAGCCGACGGTCGCACCGACCGAGGACCCGAGCCCACCGCCGTTCGGCGACGTGGAGCAGTCTACGGAGATGACGTCCGACGACGTCAACACCACGGCCGCCCCGATCGCTACCGGTTCACTGCTCTTCCTGCTCGGCCTACGCCGCATGCAGAAGAAGCTACAGCTGGATCACACCGGAGCGCACCTGCGCTGAGGCACCTCTCCCGGGAGCATCGACCTACCCGCCAGGTAGGCATGCTCCCGGGGAGCCTCTCCGCAACAATCATTGCAGTCAGATTGCGAAAAAGCAGGGATTCGTCTCTTGCCTCGAGCTGCCATTAGCAGTTCGGCAATCGATCGATGAATCCCTGCGATTCATCCCATGTTTTGTAATAATCCGATTTGCCCGCACCGTTCATTAACAATTTAGGAATTAAACTAAGCATAAGTATTTACAACTGATACTTTTATGATATAATATCGAAGATTATTAATTTTCTAGTGATGTGGAGTTACTAGAAGGAGGAATCGCTATGAAACAATTACTACGTGTGGTTCGCCAAGCTCCAAAGCGAAGCGGACTCGTCGCAGTTCTGGCCGGTGTCCTGATGATACCAGCCGCCCTACTAGCCTGGGGGCCTGACCGCCCTACATTTACAATCGAGAAACCAGCGTCATACGTGACATTCAACTCGATAACAAATAACCCGAAGCACGGTGACGAACGAAACTTCGTATTGATCCGAAACTTCACTGACAACGCTGACTTCAGCGACAACACCAAGCTCGTACCTGGTAAAGAGTACGAGGTGTATGTCTACTACCACAACAATGCCGCTGACGCGCTCAACACAAAAGAGTACGACTACAAAGGCATCGCCAAAGACACTTTCATGAAGGTCCAAATGCCAGCTACTGTGGCAGCCGGATCAAAAGCTCGCGTAACTGGTACAGTTGGTGCCTCTAACGCACAGCCAAAATCGGTTTGGGACGAAGCTTATGGAGCTAACGACACCAACGGTACCGTTGCCCTGCGCTACGTACCTAACTCAGCCAGAATCACTAGTGCTGGAGCTGTGAACGGCCAGTCGATCGATCTCAACAAGCTAACATCTACTAGCGGTGCTCTGCTAGGCTACGACAAACTAGACGGCAAGCTTCCTGGATGTATGCAGTATACTGGCTACGTTACCTACCGATTCAAGGTCGACCAGCCAAATTTCGAAGTTAAAAAAGAAGTTAGCAAGACTAACAAAAACGACTTCAAAGACAGTGTTAACGCCAAAGCTGGTGAAGTAGTTGATTTTCGTATCCACTACAAAAACACTGGTACGATGACCCAGGAGCATGTCTCAATTCGTGACGACCTTCCTGAAGACCTAAAGTTCATCGACGGTAGCGCCAAGTACTTTAGCGCTAAGACTAACGGTGCCTGGAAAGCTATCAGCGACACAGACGCGCTAGTCACAAGCGGTGTCGACTTCGGATCATTCGGTCCAAACGGAGGCATGTATGTAGCCTTTAAGGCTCGTGTCGCTGACACCGAGGAACTAAAGTGCGGTGTTAATCGCCTAGTAAACACTGGTGTAGTTACCACCAACAATGGCACGAAGCAAGACAAAGCTACGGTAGTCGTCGAGCGAGAGTGTAAGGAAACTCCTGAGCAACCAAAGCCTGAAATGGTAAAGGTGTGCGACACCGAAACCGGTGACATCGTCACTGTCACCAAAGACGAAAGCCAGGATGACCGTTACGCACCTGTTGATAGTGACAAGTGTAAGGACGAAACCCCAGAAGTTCCTGAGGTGCCAGAAACCCCTGAGACTCCTGAAGTGCCAGAAGAGCTACCTCAGACGGGTCTCGGTCTAGCCCTTAACGGTCTAGCCGGTATAGGTACCCTAACAGCTGCTAGCTACTACTACGTCAGTAGTCGACGATTGTAGAAGCCCGCATAGGCTACCAACATAACTAAATAACCCTCGGATTCACCGAGGGTTATTTATATTTAGCTAACTGCGACCAGGCTAGTCTAGGGTACGTTTGACTAGTTCGCGGGTAAAGAACTCGAGTTTATCACCCTCTTCAACTAGTAACTTCTTCTCAGTCTTCAGACTAAGACCACACATCTCACCCTCAAAGACCTCTTTAGCTTCGACTTGCTGGCGCTGTACGCTAGTCACTTCGATTTCAGCCAACTGCTCACCGTCGCGCTTCAATCGTGCCAATAGACCAGCTGTCACTTTGCCTGAGGTGACTTCACCACCACAAATGACTTGATCTTTCATGGTGCGGAAGACCCCCTTGACTGTCAGCTCACCAACTTCGGTTTCTACTACTTCAGGAGCCAGCATGTCACTCATTGACTGCTTGGCGTTGTCGAGTAGCTCATAGATTATACTGTAGATACGCACTTCGACTTTATCACGCTGAGCTAGACGCTTGACCGCTGGTGGTAGCTGAACGTTGAAGCCATAAATGACAGTATTGTCACTGCCGGTCGCTAGACGAACATCATTTTCTGAAATATGACCAACACCACTACTGATAATCCGTAACGTGATATCCTCACCGGTATCGATTAGCTTTAAGCTATCGACGACTGATGTCAGCGAACCCTGGACGTCGGCCTTGACGATGACGTTAAACTCCTGAGAGTCGTGCTTTTGGCTCATCATTTTTAGCAAGTCACCACCCGTTATATTGGTGCTAGCCGCTTCACGCTCTTGCTGGAGTCGGTTTTGCTGGACAGTACTGCGAGCGGCTTTTTCGTTTTTGACTAGCTCGAAGCGATTACCAAACTGTGGCACTTCCTTAAATCCAGTGATAGTTACCGGAGTCGAAGGGCCAGCTGAGGTGATTTTTTCACCCTTGTAGTTGAGTAGCGTCCTGACTTTGCCGTAAGCGGTGCCAGCTACGATGTGGTCACCGACCCGTAGCGTACCTTGGTCAATCAGCAAGCCGACAACGGGTCCACGACCTGTTTCCATGTGTGACTCAATCACCAAGCCTTCAGCTGGGATGTCGACATCAGCCTTGAGCTCTTCGAGGTCAGAGGTCAGCAACACCATATCGAGCAGCTTGTCGAGATTGTCACCGCGCTTGGCACTGATTGGCACCATGATAACATCACCGCCCCATTCTTCTGGGTTAAGATTGTGCTCACTAGCTAGCTGAGCCTTGACCAACTCTGGGTTGGCGGTTTCCTTGTCAATTTTATTAATCGCCACGACGATTTTGGCATTGGCATCACGTGCGAAACGAATTGCTTCAACTGTCTGCGGCTTGACGCCATCATCGGCCGCGACAACGATAATTACCACATCGGTCAAGGCTGCGCCGTGCTGACGCAAAGCTGCAAAAGCTTCGTGACCAGGTGTGTCGAGCAAAGTAATTGTCCTACCCTCACGAATCGTCTGATAGGCGCTAATGTGCTGCGTGATACCGCCAGCCTCACCTTCAGCTACCTCAGTATCAAGCAAGGCATCGAGCAGACTAGTCTTACCGTGATCGACATGGCCCATCACGGCTACTATAGGTGGTCGCTCAACCGCTTGATCGCTAATTGTTCGGGTGTGGCTTGATACGGCTTCGGCTCCGTTATTGCGGCGCTCCAAGACAACATCCAGCCCCAGTTCTTCGACGATAATTGTAGCGGTCTCAAAGTCAATCCGCTGATTGATAGTAGCGACAATACCGTTTTTGAATAGCTCACCAACCAGTTTAGTAACTGATAGATTAAGCTTTTCGGCTAGCTCACCGACTGTTATCGAGTCGGCAATCGTCAAAATCTTCTGTGCGTCCTCTGCCATATTCGCCTGATTCCTTTCTGTTCGCCGTCTAGGAAACAGGCGAACTGACTATAAATTACGCATTACTTCTTCTTTTTGTCGTTTAGGCTAAGTGAGATCTTACGGTTGTCTTTGTCAATCTCGAGGACAACAAAGCTCTTCATCTCGTTTAGAGTAAACACTTTTTCTGGATCAGCCCCTTCACCGCTACCTAGCTCAGATATGTGAACTAATGCCTCGACAGCTGGACTAATCTGGACAAAAGCACCAAACGGTGTGATTCGAGTGACGGTACCTTCGACGGTGTCACCTTTTTTGAACTTCTCGACCTCATCGAGCCACGGATCTTTAGTTAGCTGCTTCATGCTGAGGCTGAGACGCTCCTTATCAATTGAGATAATCTTGGCTTCAACTGTCTGACCAACTTTTACGTAGTCGCTTGGGTTGTTGACACGCTCCCAAGATATTTCTGAGATATGGATCAAACCTTCGATACCATCGACATTGACGAAAGCACCAAAATCAACCACACCAGTCACCACACCAGTCACGGTGTCACCAATTGCTAGCTTCTCAAAGCGCTCAGCTAGACCATCCTTGATAGCTTCTTTCTCTGAAAAAATCAGCTTATTGGCCTTGCGGTCGCAATCTAGGATGCGCACCTTGAGTGTCTGGCCAACCAAAGCGTTGAGACGCTGTAGGATTTCGTCTTTATCCGCGCTACCGACTCGTGGATAGTGCTCAGCTGATAGCTGTGATACCGGTAGGAAACCTCGCACACCCTCGTATTCGATTAGTAAACCACCGCGATTGGCGTCGTACGGCTCAACCTCGATAATCTCTTCGGCTGCCATCTTGGCGGCAACTTCTTCCCAGCCCTTGTCTTTGGCAGCTTTGCGCAAGCTCAGCAAGCTGTAGCCATTATCTAGTTCAGTATCGATGACACTAGCGGTGACCTCGTCACCTACGTTTAGTTTCATCGAGTGACCAACCTCACGGCGTGGTACATAGCCTACACCCTGCGGGCCAAGGTCGATTAATACTTCGTGTTTGCGAACTGATAGAACAGTTCCATTAATAGTTTCGTCTGCAACCAGCTGCTGTACGCTATCGCTAGCGCCAGATAGCAGCTCGTCCATAGTTGGAGCGGCTTTTGCCATAAGTCTTTAATAGACTCCTGTATTAAATTTAATATTTCGTAGCTACATGTCTCCGCTCACTGGCGGATTGGGTGACACATACCCAAGATTGATACCATTGTACCTCAGATACAAACAGTAGTCAAATGCCCAGAGAGGACTCGAGCAAGTTATCGTACCTATGACGACATAAGCTACAGCAAATTGCTGCGACGAAAAGCGACGATTGAACCAGTCAACGCACCAAGTGCCACTAGAGCATACAAGCCGTCAGTTAGACCGGTCTGGGGTAGCTCCTCAACCTCTACACCAGTCTGTGGCAGGCCACTGGCTTCGGTCGTAGTTTCGGTTTGATCTGAGTCATCACTAGCAGGCTCGTCAGCGGCAACACCAGTTGGTGGGATGTCGTCGCTGGTGTCGTGCGTTACACTGCCGCTATCAGGCTCAGTCGTACTAGGCTCTTCTTCGGCTGGTGACTGGTCAGTGGTAGCATCATTATCGGTCGTCTGATCGGTCTGACCTTCGTCCGAGCTAGTATTATCATTGTTGGTGGTCGAATCATCGGTTTCATCGTCAACCACCGCTACCTCATCGCTGCCCGATAGGTTTGGCATATTGCCGTTGAGCTGATTTTTTACCAAATAAATACCGCCGACTACCGCTATAGTCAGTAGCACGCCCACCACCACGAAACCAAGAATCGAACCTCGTTGGTGTTTCTGCGTCATCTCTTAATTCACCTCTCGCATTAGATTTGGATTTTATTATACTGTAATTACAGCTCTTGTGCAAATTATTGACCAACATTCCCTACCCTCTAGCTAGCAATTATTGCCGCCCTGTCAAAAGCCATTAGGTCTGCTACAATATCTGTAATATGATTATCGCAGTAGATACCGGGGGAACAAAAACATTAATCGCCAGCTTCGACGATAGCGGCAACAAAGAAATAGTCAGCAAGTTTGCGACGCCACGAGACCAGACCGAATACATAAATACCGTTGTAGCCGAGATTCGCAAATACGTTGCCGATACACCACTGAGGGCTATCGCGATTGCCGCGCCAGGGCCAATCAAACACGATATACTGCTCAGGACACCGAATATCGGCTGGGAGAACTTTGACATACGCCAGCAAGTAGGTCAGCACTTCCCTAGCACACCGATATTTTTTGGTAACGATGCCGATATGGCTGCCGTCGGCGAAGCCCACCAGCTACCCGAACACGAGCTAAGTCTTTATATCACCATGAGTACAGGTGTCGGTACCGGTTTGACCTACAATCGCCGACTTATACCAGCCTTAGAGCGTTTTGAGGGTGGATCTATGCGTGTCAACTACGACGGTACTGTGCAACGCTGGGAAGATGTAGCTAGCGGTCGTAAATTTTATGAACGCAATGGTAAGTATGGCAGCGAAGTTGACGACCCAGCTGTCTGGGATGACTACGCCGAACGAGCTGCTACCGGCTTCCAGCTACTAATCCCTCTGCTCGAGCCTGACTATGTCGTAGTCGGCGGCAGCATGGGCACTCATTTCGCCAAATACGCTACTAAACTACAGTCGCTGCTCGATGATCGAATCGCCAAGCACATGGGCGCTGTTAAAATAGTTCAAGCCAACAACCCCGAGGAGGCAGTTGTCGATGGTTGCTACTACTACGCGATCAATCAGCTGGCTGGTTAAGCAATTACGACGCGATTATCCTGATATAGTTTTTCGTGCCGGCCCGTCTGACGTCTGGAGCCCCAACGAAGTGGTTGTCTACTATCGTAAGGACAGCGCCTCAACCGACCAAATCCTCCATGAACTCGGCCACGCTCTCTTGTCTCACACCAGCTACAAACGCGATATTGAGCTAGTAAACATGGAGCGCTCAGCCTGGACAAAAGCCGAAGAATTAGCCAAGCAATACGATATCACTATCGATCCTGAATCAATTGAGTCGCATATGGATAGTTATCGTGACTGGATGCACAGCCGTAGTAGTTGCACTAATTGTCAATCAAACGGACTACAAGTCGACGAAGGGCTCTACCATTGCCTACTCTGCAACACCTCTTGGAAGGTCAACGACGCTCGCTCTTGTGGGCTAAGACGTTATACCATCAAAACCAAATAACCTCTCCTTTGTAGGAGAGGTTATTTTTACTCTACTCAAAAACTAGCTAAGCAGACTTTTGAGCAGAAGTAGTTTTAGTGCTTTTACCACGGCGTGAGATACGGCCACCCTTGGCGCCAGCGATACGAGCTAGCTCTGGGTTAGCGGCAAAGCCACCCGTCCGACCGTTTCGGCCACCCTTGGCGCCGATACGAGCGTAAAAGTTTGGATCTCTTGCTAGGTTTTTGGCAGCAGCTTTCTTGCCGCCTTCTTTAGTTCCTGCCATTTGATTGGCCTCCTATTAATTAAAATAGGGCCTCTATTGACCCCTGTTATGAGCCATTAGAAACCCTCGTTTACCTCACACATGATATGTGTATGTTTGTATATTATCATAGCATAGCCAGTTTGTCAACGTTTACATAAGCAGATTTTATGTTTATAAAACTATTGCGTATATACCGTCTATGCTATATATTTATAAGTGCACCTGTTTGAATCGATTGATCAAAACTTATAATCAAGAGGTTCACCACAACAAATACGGATTTTCGTTTACTGCGAGATCTGAAAATCCACCACAATAAACGACCTGCTCTGCGAGACAGGTCGTTTTGAGTCGATGAGGGCGCTTAGCTAGTGCAGCTGGACTTCAGGTGCGAGCAATAGGCCTACACTATCGAGCAAAGCGTCCGACTGCTCATCTAGTGCCTTCTCTAGCTCTGTTTTGGATTCGCTGAGTTTTTCATAGGCCCGTTGCAGATCAGCTACTGCATCGTCGAATCGACTACGCTTTTCTGCCTTGTCGGCGGCTATCAGCTTGTCGTATCGATTAATTATCCGCTCAACATCTGACTGATGGCGTTTAAGTAGCCCGCTATACGTCTGTGCCACCGAAATATTTTCTAGCTCAGACCGCACCTGCTTCCAAATATCTCGACTAGCGCTGTTGTCGCCCGATTTAGCTTTGCTCAAATCCTCAGTGGCATCGCTGAATATCTTGCCGACCGTATTGCTGGACTCTAGATGATTAGCTAGGCTATCGGCCTGACGGCTGACATCTACCAGCCGCTGTTGATTAGCTGCACACTTTGCTTGATAGTCCTGACTAACGCGCCATTTGGCTATAGCTGGGCTATCACATAGTCCTGCTGCCGTCTGTTCGGTGAGCTGCTTGATATTGATTATACTTTGCATAGATAGGTCATCGGCGGATAGCTGCTGATCAACATCATGCTTCGCTTTCTCGTACTCAGCCTGGCTTTTCTCGACGTACCGTGATGATGAGTACTCTGCGTAGCCAAACAGCCCTCCAAGCAATACCACAATTAAGCTGATAGCAAGTATCAGCCATTTTTTTCTCGCTATGGCTTTTCTATTCAACTTCATCGAGCGCTCCATAGTTCACTGGCCAGTGGCCAAGCGTTAAACTTGCAGCCCTGCAGGTCAATCGACTGCTGCAACATGACTGGTGCGTACGAACCTGGAGATGGGCAACTAGCGTGGCCGTGACCAAGCCAGTGGCCAACCTCATGATTGATCACCATGTGCCGATAATCCCTTATACCGCCCCCAGCATTGTTCCAGGCAACGGTTGCTCCTGACCATCGGTCATCATTAATAATTACCGACACGCCCACTCGACAACTCCACTCGGCGCTACAGCCAGGTGAAAAGCTCGGCACTTGACTGGCCTCGCTAAGCACTAGATTGAAATCGCCTCCCGCTGGCACCTGCTTGAAGCTAAGGCCCAGCTGAGCCCAGCCCCGTGGCGAATTAAGAGTTTGGTTAGCTTGAGCTGAAAACTCAGCCAAGTTTGATCGAGTCACCCCCCTAGTGCTAACCGTGTAGGTGACTATCCGATTGCTGCTACTGTGTTGACGCGCTGCGTTTCGAGCGGCTTGCTCGGCCGCAATTTGATCTTTGTACCACTGTGGCTGCTGAATTTTGGGCGGCTCAATGCTACCGACTATCTGGCTAATCGATTGCAGGTCCTGCAACTTATCGGCAGCTTGAGCGCGGTCGATAGTTAGATTGCTAGCTGCACTGGCAACCGACCAGCCGATACTCAAGGCAAATATAGTTAGCGCTACGATATAAAATCTCTTCATGCCTCTCACTAGTATATCAACCTTAATCCAGCATCGCCCACATAGCTGCTCGATGATGGGCAAAATTATGGTAACTGTAACTACCGAGCTCAATCACTAAGCTTGGAATGCCAACGTTGCGCCAAGTCCAGTCCTCAAAGGATCCAGTGATTGAATAGTCGAAAGTCCCGCCATCGCCAGTCGCGTTGCGGTAGCCAACCATCCTAGCGTACTGAGCCGCCTTGCCACCCGAGTATGTACCGTGACCATCGCCTACTACTAGACTGCCGACTGCGTGATACGATAGCAGCAATCGCGGCCGTAAGCTCTGGGTAAAGCGCGCCAAAGCTGCCGCGGCTGGCTCTGACAGCGGCTTCTTGCCACCGCCGCCCTTGTTTGGACCATCGGTGTCGTCGATATCACGCTCCCAGTTGCTGGTTGGAAAGTTACGGCTCAGATTGACGTCGCGCGAGTTGTTGCGCGTCCCAGCTGCCACACCATCGGGGTTGATATTTGGTATGATGACTATTTGCCGCTTGCCGATTCTGTCTGGATTTGCCTCGAGCTCGGCAATCCATGACTGCATCATGTACATTGAGCTGATTTCGTTGCCGTGAATCGCTCCAGTATACAGAGTTACCGGACCGCTGCTGCCGAAATGGTAAGCAACTAGCGGTCGTCCCTGCAGCGATGTACCGTAGACACTGGTCGTATAGCAAATCGTCCGACTGGCATAGCTCCAAGCTTTGTCCTGCTTGATGTCGTATTTGCTGAGCACACCAACCGCTACCGATATAGTAAACGGCACGCAGCGCTGCAAATTATTCAACTTGATAGCAACCTGCTTGTCACCGAGCCGACTAACGGTTGCTGAGCCGCCCTTGAGCGCTATTAGCTTGGTGATGTCTTGACTAGGTGATAAATCTTGATCAAATGTCAGGATAATATTTGCGTTTGGATCGACACGGCTACTACCAATCGATACGTCACTAACTTGCGGCCCAGCTGACATCATAAACTTCACCTCGTACGGATCGACCAACGTTGAACCATCAACCGCTTCGACGCTATCAAGCACCAAGCTATACTGCTTATTTCGCTCTAGTTGCTTGGCTGATATCACCTTGATAGTCTTGCCATCGTACTCAACCGTCACCTCAAGCTGATTCTTGCCGGTTTGCAAGCTAGCTGTGGCCGACCGGACTGGTTTATCGAGCTTGAAGCTAAATGCTTTTGGCTTGGCGTAAATTGTTTGACCATTTTTGACAGAAGACTTGGTAACCTTAACGGCCTTGAGCGTCTTGATGGTGCCTTCGGCAACTGGCTCTTCAGCCTCCTGATTGAACTGACGTGTCAGTTGATATGGATACTGCTCACCTTGATTAAGGTCGAGATCGGCAATGTCGCAAACCAGTGTCGTACTGTCGTCGACACATTCTGTTGATTTTTTATCTACAGCTAGTTCGTAGCGATGAAGGCTATCTGGCTGATCGAGCGGCACCGTGAGTGGCTTGGTGGTAGCTAGCGGTCGAGCAAAAGCTGCCGCATCGACCCGCGGCTCGCTGCCAACCTGTAATGTATAGAACTGAGGCGCCAACCAGCTGCCCCAAATTGATGTAGCTATTTTGACATCACCAGTTTGCGGCGTTTGGATAGGAGTAAAGCAAGCCGCTCGACTAGCTATTGTAATTCCAGCTACATCGACCGGCTCGGCGAACTCGACTTGATAACTGCTATCAGTTAATTGTCGATGTATTTTTGGTAACAAAGTTAGTTCACGTACACAAGTCTGTTCCGCGTAAGAGAACTCGACTGTTTTCGGAATAAAAAATAATACTGTCGCTAGTAGCAAAAACAGCCCGCCAACAGCTATTGCCCACCGCCATGGATGAAGTTTGATTCTTTGAGCCACTGGTTTGAATCGTTTAAATACGCTTCGCATACCATCTCTCATTTTAACATGAGCGGCTTTGACACCCCAGCTAGATTAATTAACTGCGACTATGTACTCTTGAGCTTCGTATTGGACTGATATCTTCATGTTTATATTCCTCTTTTATGTTGTTCCTCAGTATAGCAACGACTGCCGCTTAGTGCAACTATTTTGTTCAA
>CAZNOD010000007.1:0-13079 GCA_964574585.1 uncultured Candidatus Saccharibacteria bacterium
TTACCCATCATTTCATCGATTTTACCCGACTGCTCACCAATTTTGATCATCTGCGGCACCATGGCTAGCACATACTCCTCTGGCTCGAGTGATGTCGACAGAGCCTTACCACCTTTGACCTTCTCGGCTGCTCGATCGATAGCCGCGCTGATGACGACATTGTTGACGCTTTCAGAGCTGATTTTGAGCATATCAAGCATCGCCACACCAGTCGCTAGTAGTGTCTGGCCGGTCCGAGTAAACCGTGCCATATACAGCTTGCGAAACATACCCTTAAACAGTGGCACGTTGAGCTTAAATGTATCCATCGCTTTGATACCCGGCTCAGTTCGTAAGTATTGTCGGAAGAAGTAGCCACCAATCACCAAAATAATTAACACTATCCACCAGTAGTCAATCAAAAAGTTAGCTATCGTTATCATAACCATCGTCAAAAACGGTAGTTGTCGACCCATATCTTCATAGAGATTTTCAACTTGCGGCACTACTGTCAGTAGCATAAACAGCATCACACCCAATATTACGAATAGGACAATTATTGGGTAGATCATCGCGCCACGGATTTTGCTCATCATAGCGGCGTCTTTTTCCTTTTGGGTAGCGACTCGCTTCAGTGCCTCGTCGAGTGTACCAGAAGCCTCACCAGCTGATACTAGGGCTAGAACTATCTTGTCAAACACTTCTGGGTGCTTACCAAAGGCCACCGATAGCGACTTACCGCCTTCGACGTCGGCAATTACCTCTTGGATAACATCCTGCATCTGCTTGTTGGCAGTTTGTCCAAGCACGGTATGCAAACTCTGCGCTAGTGGCAGACCAGCGCCAATCAGAGTCGATAGTTGCCTTAGGAAGATAATCTTATCTTTGGTAGTGATACGACCAATAAATTGAGCGATCGGGTTGGCGTCCTCGCCATCAAGCCTAATATCTAGGGGCGTAAAACCTTGCTCTATAAGTAGCTTCGCTGCCGCGTTTTCTGATTCAGCTTGAACAATAGATTTGACAATCTTGTTTGATGACTGATCTCTGGCCTCGTAGCTATACTTTTTCACTTAATTACCCTCTCATCAATCTTTCAAACTCAGTTAAATCAACCGCGAACTCGCGAGCGTTATCGTAGCTAACTGTACCACTCTGCACTAGGTTAACTAGCGTGCGGTCCATTGTCTGCATCCCTTGATCGGCTCCGGTTTGAATTACTGCATCGAGCTGATGCGACTTGCCTTCACGGATAATATTGCGTACTGCTGGATTGGCAATCAAAATCTCAGCTGCCACCACACGACCGCCACCGATCGCTGGCACTAGTCGTTGACTACAAATTGCTTGCAAAATATTGGCTAGCTGTGAGCGAATTTGTGGCTGCTGATGCGGCGGGAAGACGTCAATCATACGATCGATACTTTGGGCGGCCGAGTTGGTGTGTAGGGTGGCAAACACCAAGTGTCCGGTTTCAGCAATAGTAATTGCCGCCGAAATGGTTTCCAGGTCACGCATCTCACCAATCAAGACAACGTCGGGGTCTTGACGCAAACTAGACCGCAAGGCCGCCGAAAAACTATAGGTGTCGTAGTGGACTTCTCGCTGAACTACCACCGACTTTTTGGATTTGTGGGTAAACTCAATTGGATCTTCAATCGTGATAATGTGATCAGATTTTTCGGTGTTAATCTTGTCGACTAGTGCTGCTAAGGTAGTTGACTTACCAGAGCCAGTTGGGCCAGTCACTAACACCAAACCGCGCGGGAAGTCAGCGAACGACATCACTACGTTGGGCATACCAAGTTCGGTAACTGATTTTATTTCGTTGGGAATTAGACGCAAGGCTGCCGCTAGGTTACCACGCTCATGAAAGGCGTTGACACGAAATCGACCGAGATTGCCAAAAGCGAAGCTGAAATCAAACTCTTTGTCCTTGAGTAATATTTGCTGCTGGTCTTGATCAAGAATCGCAAATACCAGGCTCTCGACTGCCGCTTCATCAAGCGCATTGTAGCCAGCTACCGGTATCAATGAGCCGTCGACACGTAGCATTGGCGGCAAGCCAACCTGGATGTGCAGGTCTGAAGCCCGTTTCTTGATAACTTCTTCGAGCAGTACTTCGATGCGTAATTCTTTGTTCATATTTTTGCCCCCTACTTAGGTATCTGATGTTACTCGGTTAACTTCTTCTAGCGTGGTCACTCCAGTTAGCGCCTTGAGGTAACCATCCTCGCGCATTGTAATCATGCCTTCTTTGGTGGCTTGACGCTGAATTTCAGCGCTAGTCGCTCGCCGCGAAATCAGGTCTTGGATAGGTTCGCTAACGTCCATGACTTCGTAGAGTCCAGCTCGACCCTTATAACCACGCGGTGTAGTCGGGGTGTCATGCCCCTTAACCAAAGTATAAGCGTTTTGACCAGCTAGTGGCAAGTCTTTGTATCCCAAATCGGCAGACACCTTAGCAACTTCGGCCTGTGTCTTTGGTAACAAGTGACCGACGGTTGCTAATATGCTCTGGGTTTCAACGGGGCTAGACCAATAAGCATCGCGCTTTGGCGCCACGCGCCGAACCAGCCGCTGACCGATGATGGTATTTACCGTGCTAGCAATCAAAAACGGTTCAATATCCATATCGAGCAACCTCGGCAAGACACCGGCCGCTGAGTTAGTGTGTAGGGTCGAGAATACTAGGTGGCCAGTCAGCGCCGCCTGGACGCCAAGACTGGCGGTTTCAGCATCACGAATCTCTCCAACCATCACTACGTCGGGGTCTTGACGCAGGATACTCCTGAGTCCATTGGCAAATGTTAGCCCTACCTCAGCATTAACTTGAATTTGATTGACACCATCCATCTTATACTCAACTGGGTCTTCCAGTGTGACAATATTGATTGTGTCGTCCTTAATCTCTCTAATCAAAGCGTATAGACTAGTCGACTTACCGGAGCCAGTTGGACCCGAGGTCAAAATCATCCCATTTGGTTGCTTGATACCTTTACGGATAGTCCGTAAGGCTCGCCCAGCGTAGCCCATCTCTTCGAGATCGAAAGTGTTGCCAGTCTTGTCGAGCAAACGGATTACTACCTGCTCGCCCCAAACTACCGGGCTAATAGCAATACGTAGATCAACCTCCTTGTTGCCCACCTTGACGGCAAACTGACCATCCTGTGGCACGCGGTGTTCGTCAATCTTTAGTTCGGATAAAATCTTGATGCGACTGACTAGGGCCGGCTCGATACTTTTTGGCAGCTGCATCACTTCGCGTAACACACCGTCAATACGGCAACGGATTTTCAATGACTTTTCCAGCGGCTCAATGTGGACATCGCTAGCCCGTGCCTTAACGGCATACTCCAAAATAGTACTCAAGGCGCGACTAATTGGTGAATCCTGGACAATCGTCTTAATGTCGCTGCTCTCGCTGATAGTAGCATCCTCTTGCGACGCTTTGGCTGCTACGTCGACGCTCGACAGGTCGGTCTTATACTGGTCCAGAACATGACGCACCCCAGCCTCTGAGGCCATAAACACTTTAAGTGGTCGCTGTATGCGATTGGATAAATAGTCGACTGCCTGAACGTTGTTGGCATCAAGCATGGCAACTGCTAGGCGATTTTGCACCTCGGCCAGTGGTACGGCCATAAATCGCTCAGCAATTTCGGCTGGTACCAGTGACAACACATCTTGGTCAATGATGCTATTGGTAAGATTAACGTATGGTACGCCAGACACTTGGGCAATTGCATGCGTCAGCAATTCGTTATCTACCAAACCATCGTTAGTTAGCTTGGTTAAAATCGGCGCCTTGGTAGCGGCAGCTTCTTCTTTGGTAGTATCGAGATCACGCTGACTGAGTAAACCCTCGTTGACCAGTAGATCAAGTAGTTTGTCTTGCATGTCATCGGTCATCAATGGCATGACAAAACCTCCAGTCTAATCATTGTTGCCACCACCGATCACTGACTGGATTGTCGGATTGATGGCTTTTTCATTAAATACCGCTGGATCAGGGTAAGCTACTTCACTATCGATTTTTTCGATTGTGTAGACCTTAGCATCTTCCTTATTGACCTTCAAGAAAGGAAGTGAATTAGCAATTGCGAAGGCCACCATAACCGACACGCTAGCGATTAGTATAATCATAGCAATATCTGATTTTTTCATAGCCGCAACCTCTCTTCCTTTAGCTCAACCACCCGAGCTGGCTCGTAGTAAGCGTGCGCGACAATCACCATTGTATAGTTATCCGATGATCGCTCGAGCCGTAAGTCGTCTATATCAATCACGCGAATCGATCGCTCAAAACGCTGCAATAAACTACGTAAAGCATTGACGTTTGAAGACGTAACCTCAAGTCGAAAAACTATCTGACCAGTTTGCTTATTCGGATTAGACCGATTACCCATCTCCTCGGCTGATGGCTCGACAGTCAGCGACTCAACATTGAGCCCGCTGATACCATTAGCTAGGCTCTCCTGCAAAGACGCACCCAGCGCTAGCGAGTTACCTTCAGATGGTAGAGCATCCAAAATGACCTGCAGGGCCTTGTCTTCCTCCCTTGCCTTGGCTTCGTTGAGAGAACGGTCAGTCTCCAAGACTCGAATATTATCGCGCAGTTTCGGTATCGCTTCATTGTTTTCCTTCAGCTGCTCGACTGTTTCGTTTTTGGCATTGACTAATTGCTGCTTAAAACTTATCTGTTCCCATAAAAACCAGCTAGCTACCAAGCATAGCCCAACTACCGCCGACATGCCAGCCACCCAGGCAAACATTGCCTTGTTGGAGTCCTGAATTTTTTGTCGCTTGCGAATTGCGGTTACTTTATCGGCCATCGGCTACTCCTCCTCATCCTCAATTGGGGCAGTAAATAGACTGTCTGGAACACCGACCTTGGAGTCCGTCACGTCAATCCGGCGATCGGGTCCAACAATCTCAACACTCTTAGCAGTGTTTACAAATAGCTGTTCGTAGTAGTCAACTACTATCTTGAAGCGCAGGACGCGCTTGCCGCTACTATCTTCGCCAAACCTGGTTTCAGAAATCGCCACTTGACTAGCCACTGGATCGGTCATTTCTTCCTGTCCAGACACGTACTCGACTTTGGTGTTCATGATGGTTTTAGTTAGTGACTCGACTGCTGGGTAGCCACCATCGGTTAGACCCTCTAGCGTGATCGTAAAGTCGCTCGGGTCGAGGCTTACACTACTAAACTGCACGTCGTTTGGAGCCGCAGGGTTGATAGCTTGTAGGAAGCTAAACAGCCGTGAATCTACCGATTTGTTCTCGTGCTGAGATGATATGAGTTCTAATTGATTTTGCAGAGTAACCAGCTCAGACAGACTATCTACCTGCGACATTTCAGCGTACTGCTTCTTTATCTGATCGTCAGCCAATACTTCACGAGTTAGCTGTGCGCCAAGTACTAGGACCAATAAAACCACTACACCACCAGCTGCCAAGCCAGTAATAATAGCGATCGAAATCGCTGTATTACGAATTCGGCGGGTTCGCAGGTACTCTTGCTTGACGTCGGGTAATAGGTTGATTTGAATCATTATTTAATACTCCGCTTGGCTAAACCAATCGCTGTTGAAAACTCAGTCGCGACTGGTGCAATTTGGGTCTTAGCCTGTTGATTGATGCTAATGTCGTGCCATGGGTCAGCAATTTGCGCTGGAATACCAGCTTTTGACGCTAGATAATCACTCAAACGGGGTACCACAGCCGCAAAGCCCGATAGCAGCATGCCACTAACTGCTATATTTTCGTATCGAGTCTGGAAAAACTTAATTGACTTGGTCAATTCAGCCGCGAAGCTATCGAGAGAAGCTTCAAGTGCTCGATAGACCTGACCGTCCAAACGATCGGTTGCTAAGCCAAACTTGATGATAAATTGCCTGGCTTGATCTTCCTGGACGTTTAGATTCTGGACAGCAGCTTTGACAAATGACGATATGCCAGTTGGTACGGTACGAATCAGCCGTGGTGTATCACCGTAAACTATAGCGATATCGGTAGAGTTTTCACCCATATCAAGCAGTAGCAGGGCGTTTTGATTACCTGGCGGCACAATGGCACGGATCATAGCAATTGGGTCTGGTTCGGCAGCCAAGACATTGAGTCCTAGACCCTCGACAAACTCTAGTCGCTCCTCGCTGTAGCTATTGGCCGTACTGGTCAACAATACTTCTTGTTGACCCTGCGCCCGCAGCGATGGGCCAAGCAAAGCCCAGTCAACCTTGGCTTCATCGGCTGACATCGGTATATATTGATCGACTTGATAGCGCATCGTCGCTCGCAGCTCAGCCTCTGAACTATTCGGTACATCGACTACTGTCGTGAAGGTCTTATTAGACGGCAAGCCGATGACAACGTCACGTGTTTTTATGCCACTTTGGCCAACCGCAGTCATGATTACTTCACCCAGACGACGTCGTGACTCGGACGAATCGCTTGATGTTAGTTTGCTATCGACCGGTACATAGGCGTACTTTTGCAGGCTCCAGTTATGCCCACTCTTTGCCAGCTGTAATACCCGAATAGCATTTGTACCGATATCGAGTGCAAAAAAGTCGCCCGTCCCTTTTAGTATATTCATATTACCCTCTAGTATACATAAGCGTCATCATGATATGCAAGTGAGAAATTTATAGGACTGGTCGGTCTATCCACATTGTAGCGAAATTAGCCCAATATTCGCCTTTCTACCCCTAAAGCTAGTGCAAGATTCACCTTCTTAATATCGCTAGAAGCGTGGTGGTCGCTCTCGGACCGAGTCAGTCCGAATCGTCTGACCCTTGCCAGCCTGACCGTAGGCCCATAGGTATGCGTCCGAGCGTAGATTGATAATCTCAGCTGGCGTTGACCTACTCTCTACACTGCTACCATCGGCCCCAGCGCCACCGGTGCGACGGAGGTACAAGCTGCCAGCTTGTATCGGACCGTTTATTTTTAGCGGGTAGTAGCAATTAGTGCCTTTTAGGTTGTCGTAGTAGTTGGGCAGAGTTTCTGAAGCAACGTTGCCACCACAAGTCATTACTTTTCCGCCCGCAATCAGCCAAGCATCAATTGTCGGTCGAGCGTTGGGGTGAATACGTATCAAGTCATCAGCGATAATCACCATTTGCGGTAAGTCATCTGCTGAAGTGTATGGACCATCGCTGTAATCGATTGATCGATTGATGACCACCTTGCCAGTAGCGTGAATGACGTATGAGCCGGTGATATTAGCCAGTGTGCCTGTTATAACTATATCGCCATCGTAAACATTGATATGGCCCTCTTTTAGCGACGATACACTATTAATACTAAGGCTACCTCCCGACCCTAAGTCATGTTTGTCCCAGTCTTGCCAAGGGCCGTTATTGACGCTCAGCTTGCTGCCATACAACAGATCATTGCCACTAGCAAAGCTACCAAGAGGACCAGTGTTAGCAAAGGTAAGAGCTGTCGTTGTGTCGGCTGTTTCGCTATAGTTGTACGCCGGTAAGGTACCCGCCGATATTGAGCTAACCTTGCCAGCAGCAAATATACTGTATTCAACCCAGCTGCCGTAATTATGATTATCCAGATTAGTTGTCATCGTGTTGACTTGCTTGCTAGCTAAGCGTGACAATACATCACCGCCACTAATCTGAGTTTGTGGGTACCGTCCGATTGGTACGCAACTAATAGCTGGAGAGTTAACGACAGTCGTACTGTCAATTCCCGTCAACCACAAACCAACACAAACTTCCACCATGGATGAATCGCTGATTAAGCGTGTAATATTTGAAAATTTATAAGAATCATCCGGATCAACCGTTCGGCTACCTGTAGCGTAGTGTAATCCAACGTCACCATCACCTGTATTAAAGCTGTTATTGCCCTGCTTGTCCAACCATACACGATAATCATAATCCACCTCGCCGCTATTGACCGAGCCATTATTGTCAATCCAGGCTTCAGCCGTCACGTCATTACCAACCGTCACAGGATTGGGTGATATCTTAACGCCTGGCTGTACCTCGGTGCCTTTATCACAGTCGATTGCGTTATATATTGCATCGGTTGGAGTTTTAATCTGCAGGAAGTTAGCCGCAAAAACATTCTCCGCATACAGTACATACTTAGCATTGGGCTTCATGTTTATTCTAACAATCGCTGGCTTCGATACACCCTCATCTTCCGTGATGTAGCTAGTTGGCAAAATTGCCGTGTTTGTCCCCGTCCCAACTTTAACTGCATTTGACAAAGAGGTGTATCTAGAACCGTGTAGTCGTGTACCATTCTCAGTAATATAAAAAGTAAATGGTCGCGCCGGGAGCGGGCCAGCACGTTCTGGTTCGAGAAGATTTCCTTGGGTACCCGACACAATTATAGCTCCGCCTGACATACGGTAATAGTTATCGGGGTCGTATATCTCAACCCGGCGGACAACATCACCTGTTTGTGAGCACGGTGAGCCGAACTCAGCTGTATGCGTGTAGTACTCGGTATCGTTAGTGTAGGTCCGTGTACCGACACCGTGGACGTTTGTCGAGCTAGTGGTACCTAGTGCGGCCACCCTAGCCTGCGTTGCAGGCGACGCTGCTATTCGGAAAAACACCGACGGTCCGAAAAATTTTGATTTGATAGACTTTACTATCCCAGTATACTCTATGGTAACTCGCACACGATAAGTGTTAGTTTGCGGGTCGATATCGGCCTTACCCAGCGGTAGCTGATAGGTACCGAACATTCTAGCATTATCAAGGTTGGTCCGTAGATTTGTCGCTGGCGTGGTATTACACATGTTTGACCGCTTAATTTTATAAGTTATCGGCGTCAACCCATCAGCTGCTAAGGTAACTGTCGCATAGACAGTATTATTATCAATAGTTCCACCCCAAGTTGGACGCAAGCACTGCAGCTCATCACCCGTCGGCCAGCCATGATCACCGTGCAAATAAACCGGACCGTGGTTACCTCGAATTGTAATCGTTCGATTCGCGTCATATTTATCTAGATAGTACACTCCAGCATCAAGTCGAGAGCCGTCAAAAGACGTGTGGTGACCGATTCCAAGATAAACTCGTTTGGTTTTCGAGGTGCTGTGATCTAAAGGTGGAATTGGATCAGTAGTGCCTGTAGTTAACCAGTTACTGACCGCCGCAGCTGGATTCACCCACACAAACAAGTTGCCAATTATGACAGCGCTAAGTCCAAGAATAATTAGCTTCTTCACTGACTCTGCCCCCTCATACTTTGACGAATTTCAATTGCCAAACTAATATTGTCTTTGGCCGCTTGGTCGGTAGTATTGTCGCGTATGCGCTTAGCTTCAGCGTACAGTTGCTCTAAGCGGGACTTGTTTTTATCAGCATCTTTATTTTGATAACAATCAACCAGCGTTAAGACATCGTAGGCATTGGGTGTTGAGCGAATCGACTTCAGTTGAGTATAGGCCTCCTCAGCCACATCGCATTTAGTTGCATTCGCAGCTTGGCTAAGTAGCCGCTGGTAATGTTCGACCTTTTCATCGGTCGTGGCGGCTTCATCAGGTTGGTCATTTTGCAGCTTCCTTAACCCATCATCTGACATGACAATATCTTCTTCTGTCTCACTAATGTAGGCTGACTGCCCACTGTTGGACATCTCCTGCACGAGATTAGGGTTAACCAGCCACAAGTAAGCTACTCCAGCCAGCAAAATAACAGCAATTACAACTATAGCTGTCACTAACCATCGTTTTGCCGGCCTGCTCATGCGCCGTATTATAGCATTAGCGCTTATGCCTGCCAATACAGCCTGTGTCTGCTATAATCTTTAGAAGTTATGAGTTTATCAATCGGTATCGTCGGCCTACCTAACGTCGGCAAATCAACCATGTTCAACGCCCTGACCGACAGTGAGATTCTTGCGGCCAATTATCCATTTGCGACTATTGAGCCAAACACTGGCATAGTGCCGGTACCTGACCATCGCCTCAATGTTTTGCGTGACATCTATAAGGCCCAAAAAGTCATACCGGCCACAGTAACATTTGTCGACATTGCTGGCTTGGTAGCTGGAGCCTCCAAGGGCGAAGGTTTGGGTAATCAATTTCTAGCTAATATCCGCTCTTGCGATGCCATAGTCCACGTAGTCCGTGCTTTTGAAGACACTGCTATCTTGCGTCACGATGAAGCACCAACCACCCCACAGCGCGACATCGAAATTATCAATACCGAACTCTGCCTAGCTGATCTACAAACTATCGACAAGCGTCTCATTAGCGTCACCAAGGAAGCCAAATCAAATCCCAAAGCTAAACAGAAAGTTAGCTATCTGGAGTCTTTGCAGCGCCATCTGGCAGCCGGCACTCCTCTTTCGCAGCTACCTAGCCTGGACCTAGAGATAATCGCCGACCTACATTTGCTGACAGCCAAGCCGGTCATCTACGCCTTTAACGTTGACGAGCAGACTTTAATTGACGAGCAGCGTCAGGCAGAACTATCCCGCCTAGCCTCACCCAGCGACAGTGTCTTCATCTGCGCTAAGCTCGAAGAGGAACTGCGCAGCCTCGATGAAACTGACGCCCAGGAGATGCTGGCTAGCTACGGGGTTAAGGATTCAGGGCTCAACCAACTGATTACTGCTGCCTACCACACGCTTGGTTTGCAAAGCTATCTGACTGCCGGTGAAAAAGAAATCCACGCCTGGACAATCAAAAAAGGCGCGACTGCGCCAGAAGCTGCTGGTGTCATTCATACTGACTTCGAGCGTGGCTTTATCGCCGCCCAAGTCGTTGCCTACCCTGACCTAGTCGAAGCAGGCTCCGAGCAAGCTGCCAAAGCCGCTGGCAAAGTCGCTACCGTCGGTCGTGACTACGTCATGCAGCCAGACGATATCGTCGAATTCCGGTTTAACGTCAGCAAATAGTCGTAAAATGAAGAACCCCATGCCTTTCAGCATGGGGTAAGCGATGTTTCGCCCAGGGTTTACTCACTCTACTTCGAGTGCTATATCCCTTCATCCGATCTATCTAGGGCTCAAGCTCAGCGACGACCACAAGGTTATGGGTCGTCGTCGGCTCATTCCCAGTCTCGCGCCAACACGCGATGAGTACGAGCCGACCCGGCACGCCCTCAGTTACTCGAGGATCCGACGTTAGCTCAGGTTTGGCAACCGTGAACATGTCGTTGACCACATAGCGCAGCTCACCGTTGCCGGTTTTGACGTGCACTACATCGCCATCCTCTAGCTCTTTCAGGCGGTTGAAGACCGCAGGTCCGTTCCAGGTGTGACCGTACAAGTACACGGTGTTGTCCGCGTCCTCGCCCGGCATACCGCCGTCCTGCCACCAAGAGATTATATCCGGGCTCGTAGGGTTGACACCCCCGTTTGCCTGAACCATCTCTTTGGTGTAAATCTCCACTTGCGTATCGTCGACCGCAATCACCGGAATATTGACGCTCTCCGGTGGTGCGGCCAAGACTGGTGACGGCTCCTGGGTCGATGCGGCGACCGACCCAGGAGCCATTGATGACTGATTAGCCCATCCAGCACCGGGCGCAAGCCCAAGTGACAAGATGAACGTAATCAACCATCGCACCATCTTGGCAATGTGGTCATCCACGCCTACGAGAAGCGCCAGCCATCAGGCCGGTGCCACCCGCGACGATAAGACCACCAACCACCAGCGTCACGACCAGACCGATGCCAGCTACAGACGGCTGCTGCGCCATGGGCGCAACAGACGGCTGAGCCGCGGGGACCGCAGCTTGCTGACCCCAGTCGGTCTTGCCGGCCGGGACATTGTTGACCGTCTGGACGACCTTGACGACGGTCTTGGACTTGTCGGACTTGTGGTCCTTCTTGCCCTTGTCGGCCCCGGGCTTGTCCGCGCCGTTGTCCTCGTCACCGGGGTTGGTCGGCTGCGGCTGACGCGGTGTCTCAGGCTCGTCCGGCTCAGAGGGGTTCGGCTCGACCGGTGTGGTCGGGTTGCTGCCCTCCGAGCAGTACTCAGCCTTCTCCTCGTCCGTCATGGGACGGACGTCCGTCCAGTCCTCCCAGACGACCTCACCGACGGGGACGAGCTTCTCGAGCTCGCTGTCCCAGGTGAGGGTCTGGCTGCCGTTACGACCCTCCAGCATCCCCGACTCGCAGTTGAAACGCTCGTCGTAGTGAGGCTGCTGGACATCGCAGTAGCCGACGTAGACCACCTCGGACGAACCGACGACCTCACCATCCGCGTCCAGGTACTGAACGACGTACGGCGTGTTACCGTCGTACTCGCCCCCGAACACGTGTTCGAACGACTGGCCGTCTGCGACGTCCATGTCGACCGAACCCATGACCGTCTCCTCCTCGACGGCGACTACGCGCATCGAGCCCACGAAGGGCTTGTCGCTGTCGTCGTCGACGTTGGTGAACGTGCCGCGGATGGCTCCGTTGGCAACGTCCTCCATGAGGTTGTCGCAGGTCTCCGCGGCGCCCTCGATGGTGTTGGCCGCCTCGACCGGTGGCTCCTCGTCGTCAAGCTGCTGACAGCCGTTGTCGAAGATGGCCTGGCCGTCCGCATCCCAGTTCATGCCCGGGAAGCTGACGGTCTCACCCTGCTTCACGTAGCTGAACGGCGGCACGATGTCCGCCGCGTGGTCCACGTGACCAGCGTTGAAGAAGGCGTTGACACTGGTGGTGATCTCCACCCAGCCCTGTGCCGCGTTGTGAGGCGGCGTGGCGTGGCAGAAGGTCACCTTGGTCACCACCTCGCTATCCGGCTCCGACACCACGAAGGTGACGGTGGCCGAATCGCTGTCGGTGCCGTCGTCGACGGTGACGGTTGACGTCGCGGTTCCCACCTGGCTGGCGGTGAACTCGTACGTCGGACCTTCACCTGCGACAATGCCATTGGACGGGCTCGCCAGTTCGTAAGTCAGCGTGTCCCCGTCGGGGTCGCTGGCCGTGACCGCGAACTCGACCGTCTGGCCGACCTCGGCCGTGACCGTGAGGTCGTTGACCGTGGGCGGCTGGTTCGGGTCGGGCTCCGGGTCGACCTGGCAGCCGGAGTCGTCGAAGTTGTTGGTGTACAACCACGACACCTTCGCTCCTTCTGGGAAGTTGTACCCATCCGCCTCGCTGGCGGTGTAGGTCAC
>CAZNOD010000007.1:13179-17053 GCA_964574585.1 uncultured Candidatus Saccharibacteria bacterium
CCTTCGCTCCTTCTGGGAAGTTGTACCCATCCGCCTCGCTGGCGGTGTAGGTCACGGACTCACCCATGTTGAGCGTGGTCGAACCCGGCGGGGTCCAAATCACGCCATCCTGAGCAGTGGGCTCGACGACCATGGCGGTGTTGTCGCAGCTGGGCTGCTGCGTCACCACCGGGGGCGTTGGGCTGACCTCGATTGGCTCCGGGTCGACCGGTGCCGGGTAGCTGACCGAGCAGGTGTTCCAGTCATAGGTGGCCTGAGCCACCAACGAACCAGACACCAACAGCTCGACAGCGAACACACCACCGTCGTTGCCGGCAGCGCTGTACATCCGCCAGGCCGAGACTTCGCCCTGGCCGGTCGTTGCGTCGTAAGTTGCACCGTCGCCATCCAGCGGTAGGTTGTTGTCCTCGACGGTCAAGGTGACGTCAGCGGCCGGTGCTGGTGGGCTGACCGTGAACGTCATGTACGACGAACCGCCGTGCTCGCTGCTGCATGTCGGGGCGCTGAGCGAGCCCTGGTAGCCCTGCGTAGCGCTGGCACTGGTCGAAACCAGTGGCAGGACGAGGAGGCTGACTATGGCGACGATCGCCACAATCAACCCTCCTGGCATCCTCCGCAATTGGTGAGATCTCATGATGCTCCCTTCGAGCGTTGTGGGGTGTTGCCTAGCTATGGAACATCGGAAAAGCTTATGTAGATCGGATTTGTTAAAATGCTTATGCCGGGAGCTCCTCGGCATACGCAGATTTACATCTCGTCTCCAAATAAGCTCAACCGACATTCCACAGTGAGAGTATCCCACTCTGGAAAACCCACGGATTGTGGATCATGTGAAACTATAACATAGTAATACTAATATTGCAAGGTAGACAAACAGTAGAAGCGCTCCAAGTTACCGTGGGTGCCCGCTACTTCACTATCAGCCTTATCCTGAATAACAAAATAGCGCTTAGCCCAGGCTTCGAAATCTTGCAAAATATCACGCCGTAGCCGATCGTTTTTAACAATACCTGTTTTGGTCAACTGTTTCGGATAAGCCTCGAACTGTGGTTTTACCATGGCTATAATTTGCGTCTGAGTTCCAGCAATTTTCGCGATGCTTGGCAGTACTTGGCGTAAGGATATAAAGGACACATCAATCAACACAATGTCGATTGGCTGATCTGGCTTAAAATCGCGGATATCAGTCTTTTCATGCAATTCAATCCGCTTGTCATGGCGCAAACGAGGATGCATCTGATTTGTTCCAACATCGACGGCATAGACTTTTCGAGCGTCATTTTGCAAGGCGTAGTCGGTAAACCCACCAGTGCTACTACCGACATCGAGAACTGTCTTGCCAGCAAATTGAACACTTAATTTGTTCGCTACAGAGGCCAATTTGAGCCCAGCGCGACTGACGTAGCGTTCTGGTGCATCGAGGCTGACCTGACTATCGACGCCAACCATTTGACCCGACTTAGTCGCCAGTCGACCATCGACTCTGACTCGACCAAGCCGTATCCAATTGCTAGCGGCTGAGCGCGTGTCAGCCAGCTTACGTTGCACCATAATCGTGTCTAGTCGTTGTTTCATATCTTCTAGATTATATCAGTTAGCGAAAAACAGCTATCAGGCTGAGTTGCGGTGACTTAACGCCTCTCATTGTCCGTACATAATTCTTTCAACTTCACGAGTGATACCAGCTATTCTTGAATAACTCTGACCTTTGGTCATAATAGTCATGACATACTTACCTTTTGGATGCTCGACAATCGCCGTGTCATGGACGTAGTCCCACAAAAAACCGACCTTATCGTAGACCTGACCAGCACTGCCCGTCGGTATGCCGTAGCGATACGGATGGGTTTTCAGCGAGTGGTACAGCCGTTGACGATAAATATCAGCGTACAACGAACCTTCGGCTAGACGAGTCATGTAGTTGGTCAAGTCGGCCGCCGTAGTGTGTGTAGCTAGAGGATGAGTAAATGTCGTACCCTTGCTAAAACCCTTTGAGTAAACGTACTGATTCATTTTGTCACGACCAGCTCGAGCCAACCATTCCAGTGAGCAGGGATTGGTACTAGCAATTGTCATCTGATTGAAGCAGTCTGACACCGTTGTACCTAGTATCGGTGCATCCCAAGTCACGCGACCAGCCTTCATCTCATCAAATAACCACATCGCTACATACAGTTTATAGGTGCTAGCGCTAGGCCAACTCTCGTTTTGACGGGCAGCGGCTTGCCAGCCCTCACCGTTGAGCTGGCGAATCGAAATTTGTGCGTTATATTGGCGGGCAGCGTCAGCTACGTATGCTCGTAGACCAGCTTGACTGTTGGTATAGCGATTGTTGTAGACCAATCGAGGACTTAGTCGATTTAGCGTTAAGTCGATTGGCTGACTAGCATCCCCCCGAATCAGCTGGGCACGGACAGCTGCAATCGCCGCCTGGTAGTCAATTATCTGACCAGGCTTGCCCGTCGATCGACTAATCTCCACGCCATCAACTATCGAAACGTTCGTGGTGCCAGCTGGTTGACCGACAGTTTGATTGAGATTTTCCAGATATTGCTTGAGCTTATCCTCGGCTAATACTAGTTCGGGCTGCTTGGCCGTTCCGCCTATTTTGAGCCAACTGGCAATCGTTGCCCTATCTGGTCGATAGCTGTCGCCGCCATGAGTAAACTCGACTTGGCTGTCGAGAGCGGCTTCAGCAGCAGTACGCACACTAGCTAAATCATCGGCTGTCGTTACCGGCTCAATTAATTTAGCTCGAACGTTTATAGTGTTGGTTTCAGCTAGAGTGATGTCAGCCGTCTGAATATCACGGCACAGCGTTTCGCTATCAACTTGTCGACCCGGCTGCTCATCAGTTGCCACCAGCTGGTTGTTCTCGATAGCTATTTGTGCGTTGACAGGCTGACTGCTGAGCTGTTTGGCGTACTGACGACAGGCTGTTTGCGCTACTAGATTGGTATAGGTTAACGTCAGGCTATCGACGTTTGGTTGGCGCATAAATATCGATAGTGGTATATAGCGTTGCCAAAGCGGATAGTCGGTCACTCGCTGGGTCATCGCTACCGTATCGGCGGCAGCACCGAAGTTTTTCAGTGGCACCTTGACTCTGCTATCACCGGCCACTAGCTCAACTGTTGTTTGGCCAAACAATTGCTGCATATCAGCGGTTATCTCCGCCTGCGTAGACCAAGCCTTGGGCTGACCAAGCAATGTAGCAGTCGGCAAAACACGATCCAGCGGATAAATCAGCTGAGCTAAGATAATACCCGACGCTATCCAAAATAGCCACCAAATAGTAGTACGGTGGAGTTTTTTGTTTGGCATAACGCGAAAGTAGCGTCGACTAGCCGCTTGGCGCGCTCGGCTGGGTAGTGATTGGCTGTTAGGTTTCCGTTTGTCGGTATTTTTTACTGTCTGTCGTTTCGTCATTGCCCACCTCAGCCGTATAGAATCTTCTCAATTTGGCGGGTGATTTCAGCTATCTTGTCCCACGACTCACCCTTAGTCATAATGGTCAAAGTATAAGTTCCTTTGGGGTGTTTGACAATAGCCGAATCGTGCAAATAATCCCACAAGAATCCCACCTTGTCATAGACCGGCGCGCTACTACCGGCTGGAATACCCTTGCGAAACACTTGCCGGCCCATCTTTTCGAGCATCATGTTGCGGTACTGTCCTTTTAATAGTTGACCATTTTCGATGCCAACCATCAGCTTATTGAGGTCAGCAGCTGTCGTCTGGGTGGCTTCCTTGAAAGTAAACCCAGTGCCGCTTGAAAAGCCTTTTTCGCGTCGCAAATAGTCAGTCAAGGAGCTGGCACCGTATTTGTCTATTAAGCTTTCGGCGCATGGGTTAGCCGATACGACAATCATGT
>CAZNOD010000008.1:0-17030 GCA_964574585.1 uncultured Candidatus Saccharibacteria bacterium
TGGTGGCTCCTCCCGGACTTGAACCGGGGACACAAGGCTCTTCAGGCCTCTGCTCTACCAACTGAGCTAAAGAGCCACAATTCGTGGGCTTGGTGTTTTTTACGTCTTATAATCTAAACAGCCTAGCCTCTGCATTGTAGCCCAACAGAGGCCAATAGGCAATACTTAGAACACAAAGACGCGTTCGCTACCGGTGTCAGAACCCTCAACCTCAGAGATGATTTTTAGCGTGTGGGTTGATCCATCTTTCTTCATCGGTAATTTGAAGTTTGCGATGAACTGACCGGTTAGCTGACTATCGATGCGATTGTATAGAGTTTTGATTTCACTTGGGGTATTGGCCTCAAGGTACTGGCCACCACTTTTGTCGGCAATCTCGCGGATACTAGTTGGGTCGAAATTTGGACTTTTGATACCAACGGCGAATACCGGTATATTGACCTTGCTAGCTTTTTCGATAACTTTTTTCTCATTGTATAACTTGGAGGCAGTATCTTCGCCATCGGTCAGAACAGTTACAGCGGCGCGGCCACAGTCCGGTACTTGATCGATGCCTTTAGCGATAGCATCGTAAATAGCCGTGTCACCACGTGGCATAATCCCGTCAATCGCCCGACTAACTCGTGACTTATCAGTGGTAACTGGTACTAGAGTTTCTACTAAATGGTCGAACTGGATTAGACCCGCCTGATCGCCGGTCTGTAGCTTAGTAACATACTGTTTAGCAGCACTTTTAGCATTTTGCATTGACTTAGTATCCATACTGCCAGAATGGTCTATCAACAGCATGTTGCTCAATGGTGATTTGGCGGTATCAACCGAACGGAATTCGAAGTCTGATATCTTATTACCATCTAAATAGACGCTAACATCATTTTTGCCAAAATTAGTGTTGACCTTGCCTTCGTCGGTACTGACCGATATATAAGCAGTTATAACCTCTGGATTACAGGTCTCGATCTGATTGATACGCAAGGTTAATCCCTTCAGATTACGATAAGAAAACGTACCACCAGATAAATCACTGACTGTACCCTTATTCAGTGATGTACCACTAGATCCATCTTGGTTGGTCGTAGCATCTGACTTCTTGTCGTCACTAGTTGAACCACCACTTAGTAGCAGTATTAATACAGCAATTATCGCTACCAACAGTAGAGCAATGGCGCTACCAGCAATAATCAATAGTTTTCTGTTGCTCGTAAACTGTTGCATGTAACCTATTCGACTTTGATGCCATCGACTCTATTGTCACCGTACACCCAGCTGACAGTCGATCCCGACGGAACTTTACTAAAAGCGACGAAACATTCTTTGACTTCGCCGTAGGAAATTGACCCACCACAGCTAGCCGAAGCGAGCACACGGTCGTCCTGATCAGTAATCGCACTATACTTCTTACCGTTATTGTCGTCGATTAGATATGAATAAATCTTATTATTGAAACCGCTAGTGGCTTGGTAGACGCTAGTTGAACCCTCGCAACCTTCACAAACATTCTCAACGCCGAAATATAACGTTGTGTTCGAGGCATTCTGCTCAGGCTTATATATAATCAGCTCCAACTTGTCGTTGCTAGTCGCCTTGCGTAGCACTACCTCACGCTCAGGCTGTGTGGCTGGACCATCGGTGTCGTCATTGTCTTGTTGAGCGGCTTGGTCTTGCTGTGAGTTATTAGCACTGTTGTTGTCGTCATTTTTTGCTATCAGCATAATTACCAGCACAATCAAGGCTACCAGCAATACACCTAGGACAGAGCCAATTATGACTAGTAGCTTTTTGTTGTTAGTTGGCTGGCTGACCGGTTGGCTACTAGTGTCTAGCGATGGTTGGCTATTACTAGGGTTTGGGGTTTCGGGGTTGGTGTCGTTTTGCATCATACTCCTCTTTGTTAGCTATCTTCTATGTTTGCTCTAGCTATTTTAACACGGAACGTCAGTGTATGAGCTTAGTTATTTGTTTAGGATGTCTTTTAGATTGGTTAGCTCGGTCGGCATTAGCACCAAAGTTTTTTGGCTTGGCTCGACGGCAATTTTCTCGAGAGTCTGCAGGGTGCGAATATTTATACCACCTGGAATCTTGCTCAACATAGCAGCTGCGTCAGCTACGGCTTGAGCTGCCTGCTTTTCACCCTCAGCAGCGATTACTACACCACGACGTTCGCGTTCAGCCTCAGCCTGTTTGGCCATAGCACGCTTCATATCTTGTGGCAGTTCGATGTTTTGTAGCTTGACGTTTTCAACGTCGATCCCCCACTTGTCGGTTTCGTGATCAACAATCTCTTTTATTTGAGCCGATATCCCTTCGCGATTCGACAGCAGTTCGTCTAGGTCAGCGTTACCAGCTACATCGCGTAAAGCCGCTTGAGCAAACTGTACCGTAGCGTAGATATAATTGGTCGTTTCGAGAAAAGCTTTTGACGAATCCTTAACACGGAAATAGACGACCGCATCAACACCGACCGTGACGTTATCCTTGGTGATAACTTCCTGCTTAGAGACATCGATTGGCGTGATTCGTGTGTCGATTTTTATAATTCGCTGAAAAACCGGAATAACAATCCTCAAGCCCGGTTCCCGCATGCCGGTATATTTACCGAGCGTCAGCACGACACCACGCTCGTATTGGTCGACAATCTTGATACCGCTGATTATCACCAGTAATACTGCCACGACCAGAAAAATAATTAGCTCCATGTTCCTCCTCTACTTTTCATCTATTGTAGCAAATTTAATCCCTATCCATAGCATCGTTTATCAGGCGCTCGATCAGCTCTGAATAACTGACTCCAGCCGCCTGCCACAGCTTGGGATATTGACTAATGCTAGTGAAGCCGGGAAATGTATTGACTTCATTGACATAAGCAGTGCCGTCCTCGCTCAGCAAAAAATCGACTCGCGACAACCCACGACAACCAAGTAGCCAGTAAGCTTGATGGGCTATCTGCTGCACTGACCGACGGACCGTTTCCGGCAAGTCGGCTTCGACAATCACTTCAGCGCTGCTCTGGCTATCATACTTATCGTCGTAGCTATAAAACTCCTCACCTGGTCGTATCTCACCGACACCCGTTACTTGGTGGTGGGGTGGGTTACCGAGCACGCCGACTTCGAGCTCACGACCGACTATAGCTTTTTCTATCAGAACCTTGTCATCGTGCTCGAAGGCCAGTTTCATAGCTCGATCTAACTCGGGCTGTGACGTCACGCGACTGACACCAATCGAGCTACCCGACCGAGCTGGCTTGACGAACATCACGTCGCTAAGACGTGTCTGCAGCTGCTTGTAATTAGGAGTTGTTTCTCCCGACTGGCAAACGACGTGCGGCGTCGTAGCTAGCCCAGCCGACTCAAGAATACGCTTGGTCTCTACTTTATCCCAACAACGTCGACTTGCCGTAGCGTCGCAACCGACTATCGGAATACTCATCGACTCAGCCAGGTCTTGTATAGTACCATCTTCGCCAAATTGACCATGCAATACTGGTAGTATCAGCTCTGGACGCAGCTTATAGCCACCAGCATCGCCTAGCAGCAAACCTGATTCGTAATCAACTACCAGCTCTAGCTGATCATCCGTGTCTCGCGAGTTCCAGTCTTTTTGCAACCACCACCTTCCTTGCCGGTCGATATAGCATAGAAAAACCTGATACCTAGACTCGTCAATTGCTTTATAAATGCTATTAGCGCTGCGTATCGACACTTCGTGCTCAGTCGACTCACCACCGTAGAGTAGTAGCACTTTAAGTTTTTCAGCGTTTAGATTCATGTTTTTGACTTCCTATAATTAAACTGATTTCTAGTACTAGTGTTTAATCATTATGAGCTATGACATTATTTATAACAAAACTTCGATAATATTTAGTTTGTCAATCTGTTATTCATGTTGTCCAAAACTATTAGACATGATAGTATTCGTCTATGGAAAGTATTCTTCGGCGAGCTCTCGTGGAGCTAGGCTGCAGCCATAGGGAGGTGAAATTTTACCTGGCCGCACTAGCTCTTGGGCCCTCGCCGATATCAAATATAGCTAGCCGAGCAAAATTAAGCCGATCCACCGCCTACATAATTGCTGAGCAACTAATTGAGCGAAAGCTTATAATTCAGGACTACCAGCCATATAAAAAACATCTGTCGGCTATCAGTCCACGGCACGTCCTTCGCCAATTAGAGGCTAAGCATCGACGATTAGGCCGTTCTACTATCAGTCTCAAGGGCAATATTGCTGAGATTGAAAACTTTTACAGCACCGACAGTACGGTTCCAATAGTAAAAACTTACCGGGGACTGAGTGCTGTGATGGCAGTGCAAAATGATATCATGCGCTCAAACACAGAAGTGCTGCTGTGGACGAATCAGTCCGCAGAGAGGAGTTTTTTTACAGACGAACAAAGACAGACTTTCATAAGTCAGCGTATAAAGCAGAAGATAAATATTCGTGTACTCGCGGTCGCAAATGATGAAGGTAGGCAGCTAATAGCTAGCGACGATACTAGCTTTAGAAAAACCCGACTACTACCCGAAGAGGTTCACTTCACGCCAGAAACTTACATATACAACGATCAGATAGCTGTAATCGATTATGACAACGACATATTCGGTGTCATCATCAAAAACCGTCTAATCGCCGAGTCTCAAAGAGCTATCTTTGAGCATGCCTGGAATAGTCAAGACTGATACAATATAGTCCATGACACGCGTACCTCTCGCTGAAAAAATGCGGCCAACCACACTTGATGAGGTGATTGGACAGACTCATTTACTGGGCGATGCCGAAATACTACGTCGCATCGTGAAACAGAAAGAGCCAGTCAGCTTGATACTCTGGGGGCCGCCCGGCACTGGCAAAACCACCCTAGCTCGCATTATCGCCAGCGAGGTCGACGCTGAATTTATCGAACTTAGCGCCGTGACCAGTGGCAAAAAAGATGTCGAGCGTGTCATCGAGCACGCTCGTCAAAACTGGAACCTCAAACTACGCACCATACTGTTTGTTGATGAGATACATCGCTTTAATAAGGCCCAGCAAGATGCCTTCTTGCCTCACGTCGAGTCAGGTTTGATTACACTGATAGGCGCAACCACCGAAAACCCCAGCTTCGAAGTCATCAACCCATTACTAAGCCGTACACGTGTCCTTATACTCCAACCACTGTCCAAACCAGAAATCATCGCTATACTCAAACGGGCCCTTAAAAAAATCAAGCAGTCAAAAAACGTCACCGCTAGCGCTCTCGACTATCTAGCCGAACTATCTGGTGGCGACGCCAGAGTAGCGCTCGGCAATCTCGAACTAGCGCTTAGCTTCGGCGAAAAGGTCACTCCAGAAGTAGTCAAAGCCGCTGCTCAGAAAAAAGTCCCTGGCTACGACAAAAAGGGTGACATGCACTACGATGTCGTATCGGCTTTCATTAAAAGCCTACGCGGCAGCGACGTCCAAGCCAGCTTATATTACCTGAGTCGGATGCTCGATGCTGGAGAAGACCCAAAGTTTATCGCTCGGCGAATGGTGATTTTTGCCAGCGAGGATATTGGTCTAGCCGGCAATGGCGCACTTAGCCTGGCGGTGGCCACTTTTCAAGCGGTTGAAAGAGTTGGTCTACCAGAAGCCGCCTACAACCTATATCACTGTGCAACTGCTCTAGCTCGTAGCGCCAAGTCGCGCGAAATCACCGATCTAATGAATGCTGCTAAGCAGCTTGCTAAGCAATACCCTGATGCACCGGTGCCACTACATGTCCGCAACGCCCCGACCCAGCTGATGAAAGACGCTGGCTACGGCAAAGATTACAAATGGCAAGCTGATTTCAAGCCCGAGCAGGGCTTTTTGCCTGACGATATTATTTCAAATCAGTAAACACTACTGTTTCGTGTGGTTGTAGCACAATATCACTCAACACAACCTGGCCAACTCTGGACCGGTCCTCTACCGAGCAGCTAGACAAGGCCAGACTACCTAGTTTGTATTGCGTATTGGTCATTACATGTTGCTCTTTTTCAGAAAAATTTCTAATAGTCATAGCTCTATTTCGACCCGAAGTTTCAAAAGCTACCACGTCAAAAGACAGCCCGTTACTATCATGACTTATGACGTTACGCTTATGATATCTGTCAGCAGCAATCAACCTCTTTAGTTTCGTCGCTGCTTTGAATAGCGACAAATCAGACTGCGGGTTACTTGTCTGTTGGCGAACCGACTTTGACAAGTCAGCTGGATTTATCGGCAAGTACAGCTGCGAGCCTGCGACGGTCGAAAAGCCAGCGTTAGTTTGTCGATCGTCCCAAACCATAGGCGTGCGCGACGGGTCACGTAATCCATTCGGGTCCTTAATCACTGCTCTTGGTATCGACTGGTGATCGGTCAGGCCTAACTCTTCGCCGTTATAAACAAATGTTTGTCCTGGTAGCATCATATTAAACAGCAGCATACTACGAGCCGCTTCGGCACCTAGCACGCTAGCAAGACGCGGCTTATCATGATTACCGGTTACCTGATTCGCTATCGAGCCATCGGGCAAGTTGTCATAGTAGCTATCAAGTAGTAGCTTATGGATAATAGCCGGTGAGCTTATGTGGTCGAGTCGCTCAAAGTTAAAGCTACTCGCCCGACTCGGCGCTAGTTGATCGATCATTCTCAAATCATGGCCTTCCATATAAGCTTCGAATATTAGTCGTAAGTCGCGGTCGACGTATTGCGGCTCGTCTAATACGGCCACCATCTCGCGAATATATGGGACCATTGTCGGCAAATAACCAGTGCTATTGTGCCGAATCAGCTGGTCGTAAGGATTCATCCCCTCGCCTTCACGATAAGAGGTGTCGGCTTCTTCGTCAGGTAGGTCAGGGTTTTTGCCGATATAGTTGACGGCATCGACCCGAAAGCCATCGACTCCCCTGTCTAGCCAAAAGCGCATAACATCTTTTATTGCTCGACGCACTTCAGGGTTCTGCCAGTTTAAATCGGGCTGTGAGCTAGCAAAACTGTGCAGATAATACTGCTGTCTCGGCTCACTCCAAGCCCAAGCCGATAACGGTGGCGTATTTTCGCTTGGCTCAAGCTCAGGCATGGCGCCATTTTGCCGCGCCTCTAGTTGTGGTAAGGAAAATACACTGGCCCAATTGTTAGGTGGCTGACGCTGACCAGCTGCATCAAGCCGACCATCACGCCATATATACCAGTCTGACTTAGGGGTGTCACGCGACTGCTGGCTTTGTCGAAACCAGGCGTGCTGATCAGACGTGTGATTAGGTATTAGATCAATCACCACTTTGATACCACGCTGATGAGCTTGCTCTATCAGCTCTTCAAAATCTTCAAGCCTGCCGAAGTTTGGATTGACTGCCGTAGCATCTGATATGTCATAGCCTCCGTCTTCCATTGGAGATTGAAAAAACGGTGATACCCAAATAGTACCAACACCTAGTTCCTCGATATAATCAAGCTTCTCGATGATACCTCGAATTGAGCCGATACCAGTTGGCTCACGCTGTTCGTCCTCGTTAAAGGTCGATGGGTAAATTTGATAGATTACTTGATTATCCCAGTTTGTGGCAAGCAAGCGCTCACTCATGACACAAGCTTTTTAAGCTCCTCTAAACCACGCCGTAGAGCTGAATCTGCTGTTAGCAGCGGTGGTCGAGCGTCGTCTTTGCCGATATGGCTCAGCAGAACCTTTTCATACTCATCGACCATTGTTTGATAAGAGAAGTTTCGCTCAACATGCAGTCGACAGTCTTTGCGTTTGATTGTTGCTACCTTGTCGACCGCCTCCACCATCTCTGATATGCTGTTGACTACAAAACCAGTTTTGCCGTCGACGATGATCTCTGGTGCTGCACCGCGATTCAGCGAGATCACTGGTGTACCGCTGGCCATTGCCTCGATAGTCGTCAAGCCAAATGGCTCCTCCCACTGGACTGGGGTCAACAATGCTTTAGCCTTTTGATAATAAGTCTTGAGTTGCTCCTGATCCATTCGACCGATATATAATATATTCTCATCGAGCTCTGGCTTGATGTGTTGCTCGAAATAGTATTCATGACCGAGATCAGGCGGACCAGCAATCAAGAGCCGGTGCCCCGAATCGCGTGCCACTTGAATAGCCTCTTTGACACCTTTAACTGGATTTAGTCGACCAGAAAAGAACAAAAAGTCATCTGGCTCGTCGTCAAATTCAAACAAATCAGTATCGGTACCGTTATAGACGGTGGCCAGATAATTAAGATCGGGTGCATCACGGCGTTGATTTTTGCTAATCGAGACAAAAGACACGTTATCTCCGGCGTACAGCTCATAGAGCTCTTTGCGCCAGTCTCTGATTGGGTCGTGTAGCTGGATAATGGTTTTTACCTTTGGAAACTCACGAGCCAAACCAAGCGCCGTTTCAGGATGGTGGAAGTATAGCAAGTCAAACTCACCAGCTGCCGCTCGCTCGTACATGCAGCAAGCCATGTACTGATCCCACAGATGGACCTGTCCGTTAGATAGCTTATCGGAATCTTGTAATAAACTTGCAAACTCATCTTGGCTTTCAACAAGCGGACGTAAGTTGCAACTTTCTACTGTCACGTTTTCACCGTGAACCTCAGTACCGAGAGGTGCAAACAGTGTAACTTGATGGCCCTTCTTACCTAAGCCCTTAGCCATAGCTACCGCTAAGTCAATTGGGGCATAAATCATATCATGAGGTCGCGGCATCGGTATATATGACCGGACCATCATAGCGATTTTCATAGGTCGCTTCATAATGTTTTTATACTATATCACATTTCCAGGTCGGCGTCATTGATCAATGCCCGGTAAACACCATTTGACCAGCCAAACCCGTCCTGCAGCGGGTATTCACCGCCGCCCCCGATACCGGAATCACCGACTACGTCGTACTTTTCGATCAGCTTGTGTTCTGCCTGGTAAACCTTTTGAGTTGTTGCTATCCAGCGACGCTTAATTTCATCAGCCAACTCGTCGAAGCCATAGCGGCGCAAGCCAACTATTGCTACCCACTGCAAAGGCGCCCAGCCATTCGGAGCATCCCACTGTTGGCCACTTTCAATCAGGGTAGTCACTAATCCGCCAGGCTTTAAAAAGTCACGCTGCAAGCGCTTGGCGACACGATCGGCCTGCGATTGGCTAGCTACACCAGCGTATAGTGGAAACACCATCGCCAACGTGATATGAACCGACTGCTCACGACTATGAAAGTTGTAATCAACATAAGTCTGCTCGGCCTCATGCCAGCAGTACTTATTAATAGCCTCACGACGACGCTCAGCCAGGCGACGGAATTTTTTGGCTAGTAAACGATTCTTCATCATCTCATAACTATCGGCAATCCGTGACTCCAATATGTAGAGTAATGAATTCAAGTCAACGGGTACGATATCGGTCGTGTATATAGTCCGGATATCATGTGGGTCACGAAACCAGCGCGAGCTAAAATCCCAACCACTTTCAGCACCGGATCGGAGGTGTAGGTACAGCTTGCTCGGCACCCGTCCAGTCGATCCGTCGGCCGTCTCGACATCTTCACGTAAGCTCTCTGGTCTTGGGGTCGTCTTGTTGTCATAATAGCGATTGACTCGTGACCCATCATCAAGTTCGACCAAACGCGCATACGAACGGTGCTCGGTTTTGGCTAGCTTGCCAGTACCACGCATCCAAAATCGATATTCGGTCAGCATGTGTGGTAAATACTCTAGATAGGTTCGTACTCGACCCTTCTTGCGAGATAGTAGATCGACCATCAGTGCAAAAAACGGTGGTTGTGATCGACTCAAAAAATACGTCCGGTTGGCCGTCGGTATATAGCCATACTTGCTGAGCATAAAAGCGTAGTTCTTCATCATACCCTCTACCAAGTCCCAGCGGTTGTCAGCCACTAAGCCTAGCATGATGAAATAACTATCCCAGTAAAATTGCTCCCCAAACCGCCCGCCTGGTACGATATACTCGTATGGCAGCGCCAGCAATGATCCTCGAGTTTTGCGATTGCGCCGCTTGAGCTCATCCCATAATAAGCTAATATGTTCATCGATCGACCGATTAGGGTCGACCACGAATTCTGGTCGCTGTTTATGTGGAGCGAACTCATAGAAATGTCGGTTGATGAACTCACGCAAGTCAAAGTCTGGATCTTGCCTGGCGAGCAAATACTCCTGCCGAATAGCCTGGGCACGCCGTCGAGGTACTAGATCGACAAAAGTTTTGCCGTCACCTAGTATATTGCGCTGTTGAACTTCATGAAATAGCTCGCCAAAAGCCTCATCCGGACTTTTGCCAGCTCGAATCAGCGCGCCAGCCGATAAGGCAATTCCTGTCTTGATCTTTTCCTGAGGTTTGGGAATATTTATTTTCGGTACGCGCATCATATTTAGATTATACCAATCCCACCGTCAATACACAGCCCTACATCAGTGAGCGCTACTACGGACTTGAGTAGCGACACTGGTGCCTTCTATCTTGACCACGGCCAAACATTATCCCAGCCGTCGGTATAGGTCTCGCCCGTTGCACCCGCCATATAGCCGTGTCGAGTGTGCGAAGATGGGTTATCCCAAGTGGTTCCAACCGGATCACAGGCCATAGCCGCTGTCACAGCCACATTACCCAGCTCTTCAACGCCCAACTTAGTCAATCGATAGGTTTGACCCGACTTTGAGCGCACGACCATTGCAAAGTTATCGATACTGGGGTTTACGCAGTACAGAGCGTTATAGCCATTTCTATCGTAGGCAGTTTTACTAAAATCAAAGTCATCTCCCCAATCGGTATCACTACGGGGGTACCAGCCTAGATCAATTTTATAAATCTCTAATATTTTCTGGGCGCTAGATAGGTCAGACTTAACCGCCATATTATTAGCCCGATTTTGAATGCCATTATAGGCAACTATTGATATAGCAGCTAGGATAGCTATCACGACAATAACAATCAGTAGCTCGACCAGCGTAAAGCCACGAATAGCTTTATGAAATTGTTTTTTACCGCTATCGATCATGCTGGTCTAATCCTACTTATGCTAGTATGACTAATATTTTAACATAGCAGGTTATAGCCCGGCCACTACAGTGATTGACTAATAATTTAGATTTTTTTCTAGCTTTTGCCAGCTCGCTTGCGTTGGTTTGGATCAAGCAGGCGCTTGCGTAATCGTAGGTTCTTGGGAGTGACTTCAAGTAGTTCGTCGTCTTCGATAAAGTCAATACTCTGCTCTAAGCTAAGGTCAGTGAATGGCGTCAGTTGAACAGACCCGTCGCTCGACTTTGAGCGCATGTTGGTCAGATGCTTAGCTTTACACACGTTTATCTCAAGATCCTCCTGGCGATTATAGATGCCGACAATCATACCAGCGTACACCTCGACGCCTGGACCAACCAGTAGTTCACCACGTGCTTCAGCCATCTGCAAAGCATACGGGGTAGTCGTACCAGCTTCAAAAGCAATCAATACACCGTTGCGAGTCCGTGGCAGTTTACCCGAGAGAGGCTGATAGCCATACGGCAAACTGTTCATAATGACCGTACCCTTGGTAGCGGTTAGCAGCTGGTTGCGTAGACCGATCAAAGCACGGGTCGGCAACACGTAGTTAAGTCGCGTAGCGCCACTAGCGGTCGACTCTTGACCGCGCATTTCAGCCCGACGTCCACCCAACTCTTGGCTAATAGATCCAACAAACTCCGGCGCTACTTCAATGAAAAGTTCTTCGACTGGTTCTTTCTCGACACCGTCCTCGATAATAGTCACGACTTGCGGACGACCGACCTCAAACTCGAAGCCTTCACGACGCATGGTCTCAATCAACACACTTAGATGAAGCTCGCCACGGCCTGATACGGTGAAACCTATGCCGTTTTCTTCAACCCGCAAGCTGACGTTTGTCTCCAGTTCTGTTTTTAGTCGATCACCAATTTGCCGGCTAGTCGTAAACTCACCCTCTCGTCCCTTCAATGGGCTAGTGTTTGGACCCAGGTACATACTAAGTGTCGGCGCTTCAATGTCGATCGTTGGCAAGGCTTCTGGTCGATCCTTATCTGCGATAGTCTCGCCAATATTAGCCTCGGTCAGCCCAACCAGCGCGACAATATCCCCAGTCTGCCCAATTTCAATTTCTTCGCGGTTAAGTCCACGGTAGCCAAATATCTTATCGATTTTACTGCTAATAACACTACCGTCGCGCTTAATTAAAGCCGCTGGTCCGCGTTTAGCTTGACCTCTAGAAACTCGACCGATAGCATACTTACCCAAAAATGAGTCGTATTGTAAACTGGTTACAAGTAGCTGTAGTGGACCATCGCTATCAACGACTGGAGCCGGAATGTGCTCTATAATCGCCCGGAATATTGGCTCTAAATCAGCTGGCTCCGACGAATCAGCTGGTACTGCGTCCCAAGCCTTACCTTCACGCCCAACGGCATAATATATCGGATATTGTAGTTGGCTATCTTCGGTCGCCAATTCCAGAAATAGGTCGGCTAACTCATCTTCAACTTCATCAATCCTACGAGCTGGCTTGTCGATCTTGTTAATGACAACTACCGGCTTCAGTCCAAGCTCAAGTGCCTTAGCGAGTACAAACTTGGTTTGTGGCATTGGGCCTTCTTGAGAGTCGACAATCAGCAATACACCATCAGCCATATTGAGCGTGCGCTCGACTTCGCCCGAAAAATCAGCGTGACCAGGTGTATCGATAATATTTATCTTGTAGTCGCCGTGATAAATACTGGTTTGCTTGGCAGTAATAGTGATGCCGCGCTCATGCTCTTGGTCACCAGAATCCATGATCAGCTCTTGGCTCATCTCGGCTTGATTGTCACGAAAAGTATGGCTCTGCTTGAGTAGGCCATCGACCATAGTCGTTTTACCGTGATCAACATGAGCGATAATCGCAATGTTTCGAATATGTGAACTTTTCTTCATAAAAATAACCTCGTAAGTCGACACGAGGTTGCCTTAGCTGTAATTATAGCACAGGCAGGCTAATTATCATAAGTTTAACTCTATCGAGCAAATATTTCCGTTAGTATAATAGTCCTCGACGTATTCGACTGAACTGCCGGGGCATTCGTCACTAGGAACGGCAAAGTTTATTGACGCTTGAGTATATGGAGCCGTCGACGATCCTTTATACCAGAACCCTTTTACAGCATGTCGATAATTATCAGTATCGCTAAGCTCGACTAAGTCGTACGCAACCGCCGTGTTACTCGAAACCGACGACAGAGTATTGCTAACAGATGGGCTACGTACTCGAGCTTGGTCCCATACGTCACCACCTTGGCGGATATTCCAACACCAGCCTTCGTTGTTGAGGCTGGTAGCTGGGAAATCAGCGGCGTCACCAAAACACGAGCTAACAATACCGCCAGGAAAATTACCGTGCTCATGACCATAAATCGATACAACTTTAGCAAGCTGTGTAGCGTTAGCATAAATCAGGGCTGTCTTACTACGTTTTTGGACGCTATTATACGCAACCACTGAAACCGATGCCAAAATCGCAATCACTACGATGACTATTAGTAGCTCGACGAGTGTGAAGCCGTGTTGACGTCGCTCCATATATAAAATATGGCATAAACGAAATGATAGTCGCCAGACCAACTCGTCAATTACCCTAAATTCATAAACCTGACACCGTACAAGAACAGCCAACCCGATAGGTTGGCTGTTCTTGGTGGAGCATAGCAGACTTGAACTGCTCACCTCTTCCATGCCATGGAAGCGCTCTACCGGATGAGCTAATGCCCCGGACTTTTTTAGGAGGGGCCAACCCCTCCGATACATCGCCGAAGTAAATTCGGGTGATGCATCTCCACCCCCGGATGATAAATCATCCGCTGCGAGCTGAGCTCTTGTGCGCTGAAGCGCTATATAATAGTAGCAAAAAATCACCTCTATGACTAGTGGTGATTTAATGCTAGCTGCTACGCGCCCACCCGGGCACGGTTTTTGTGTTTCATCGGTATTTTTTTGTTTTGAACGCCGCCAATCGTACCCATTGGCGTACCAGCTCAATATTTATTATGCACCATATCACATATAAACGCAAGCATGTTGAACTTTACTCTAGTAATGTCGGTGCTACTATGCTTAACTAAAGATGTTCAGAAGCTCATGTATACATATCTTGTATAGGTGCAGGTCGATCTGACGTAACATCAGTAACAACAAGAGAAGTACACATGCAGAAGCAAAATCTTTTCGTCGGTAGCCTTGCCTACGCAACTACCGATGACGGTCTCAAAGAATTCTTTGAGCAAATCGGTGAAGTCGAGCGTGCAAAAGTTGCTACCGATCGAGAAACTGGTCGCTCACGCGGTTTCGGATTCGTGACATTCGTCAACGAAGATGACAACCAAAAAGCAGTTGATCAGCTCGACGGCAAAGAACTTGATGGTCGCACCATCAACGTTTCTTTGGCTCGGCCTCGCGAAGACCGCCCAAGTGGCGACCGCGGTGACCGAGGTGGCAACGGCGGATCATTCCGTCAACGCAGCTGGTAATAGTCGCCGATAGACCAAAAATACCACTCCATCAGGGGTGGTATTTTCGTTTCTAGGCTGATAGCACCCCGCCTAGGCTACTACCCCATGCCGTTTCTGTAAGAATTCTCGAACTTCAGCAAATGGTTTGATTGTCGAATAGTATCTATCGTATTCGAGCGAATCAAGCTCAGCAGCTGTCCGCCCATCGAAGCCATCTGGTATGAATATATTGTCGAAGCCATAGCCACCATCACCACGCGGCTGATCAGCTACCTCACCAGTTAAGCTGCCGCTAAACAACCTCAGCTCTTCCCCGTCATAGTAGCCAAACGTACAGCGTGCTTCTGCTCGTCGATTCTCAAAACCATCCAACAACCGACACATCTTGGTGGCGCCGTCGTCGCTATCGACAAAAAATTTTACAAATGGACCAGGCAAGTCGCCCAGCGCATTATAGACAAAGCTAACATCCTCGACCAAAACAGGTTGTCGAATCTGGCTATAGGCTTGCTTGACTTTATACTCTACGAGTTCGGCTGGGTTTATAGTTTGTATCTCATCGAGTGCAGCTGATTGATGATCAACTGGCAGACCTAGGCTTTGCGCAAGTCTGGAGGCTTTCTCTGGGTTACCTGTTACAAATACTACATTAGTCATAGCTATCATTGTACTGCCTCCAAAGAGTCAAATAAAGTTTATCGCCAATGTTATACTATCGCTATGAACTATCCGTCAATCGACCGTCTCGCCCAACTACAGCAGATGGTTGCCGATTTTGCCAAAATACAACGTGTACCACCATTAGCCGACACTGGTCATCTCGAAAATGACGTCGAACATAGCTTCTGTCTGGCTATCACCTGCTGGTACTTGCAGCCAAAGATAGCCCCAGAGTTAGATCTACTCAAGATACTGCAGCACGCTTTAGCGCACGACATTGTAGAAGTTCATGCTGGAGATACCTACGCGCTTGATGAGGAGGCTATGGCAGGCAAAGACGAGCGAGAGCGCCAAGCTTTAGATCAGCTAAAACAAGAATGGCCCGACTTCCCAGAATTAACCGCTCATGCTGAAGACTACATGAACAAAGCGGACGAAGAAGCTAAATTCGTCAAGGCGGTCGACAAGATGTTGCCCGTGATAATGATAGAACTAGGCATTGAGTATCGGGATATATGGAAAGAGCGTCAAATCACCCTAGAGATAGAGCATAGCAATAAGGTTTCAATGCTAGTTTCCGACTACGTTTCACCTTACTATGAAAAACTTATCGATTGGCTAGACAAAAGAGGGAATATACCTAAAAACTAGTCTTCTAGCTTTTCAAACCTCAAGCGACGTTCGCCATCGATGTTAACTTGCTCGACAAACATATCATAAGGTCTAGCAAATAACTGATGTTCGCTCTCATAGAGCGGTCGATAAATGACTAACCGTTCATCAGTTTCAGTTTGCAAAGCGATACCGATAACTTCATAGAATCGTCCAGTCTTGTTGTGACGATACTTGCCTAAGCGTAGTGTCGGTGGAATAGAGTCATCCATCTTAAATATCCTCCGCGACTGCTAGCGTCTGTCCGATTAGCTTGCCAGCTTGGGTTGAATAGTCGATATCGTTTGGATTAACCCACTCGACTCGATCGGCATCTTCTCCGACGCCAATCTCGGTTAATGGGCAAGCTACCTCACAAACCACCCACAGCTGCCAGGCCTGTTTATTGGGGTTATAGAACGGAAGGGTTGTAATTACTCGCTCGTCGAATGGACTAACGATATTCACTTCCTCTCTCAGTTCGCGCTTCAAACACTCCTCTAAACTCTCCCCATAATCCCAGCCGCCACCCGGTAACGAGAAGTCACCACCCTTCTCGCTGACCATCAATACATTGCCAGCTTGATCGCGAATCAAGGCCTTGACGCTGACTCGATAGAAACAGTTAGTATGCCAATCCTGATTCATCGCTAGTCTATTTCCGGGTATTTTTCTGGAAATTTTCGACAGTACTTAACCCATTTATCGTCTTCGTTTGGCATCATAACGCTATCGATGAATTGACCGTTAGCAAATCCACCTCTACCCTCGGCTTTATCGCCATCGACTGTGCTAAGTCTTCTGGCGAGATACTTTGGGTGGTGCATAGGTCGTTGATAACTTGCTGGACATCACCAATTTCTTCGATCAACTCGTCGCGTGATAAAGCGCTACCGACCTCATCAGCTTCCTCGTGTAGCTTTTCGATCAATGCTGCTTTGAGATCCTGGCCAGTCAGTTGACGGCCAGAAACAGTGTGGCCTCGGGCTACGTGTTTGGCTGGTATAAGATCGCGAACCAGCTTTTTATATTGAAATTCTGGCATAGTTATATATTAGCAACCTGACGGCTAATTTAGCAATTTGATTAAGGTTGACTCGTCAATAATCTCCGTACCGTAACGCTTGGCTTTTTCTAGCTTACTAGAACCCACCTTGCCTCCAACTACCAAATAAGTGGTATCACGGCCAACACTAGATTGAAAAGTTCCACCTAGGGCCCGTATTTTTTCGGCCG
>CAZNOD010000009.1:0-15360 GCA_964574585.1 uncultured Candidatus Saccharibacteria bacterium
ATCCGCCGGCTGAGCCAGGTGCTCCAGAGTCAGATAACCAGCAACCCACTGGCCAGTAGGATCTGATATGTATGATGTCGCTGACCTAGATTTACTGGGGTTAAATCAAACACTTGGCTTGATTTTAACTATTGTCACTATAGGTAGTATCGTTTTGACTGTCCTAGGCATACTATATGGAATTCGGACTTGGATGGCGCAGACAGCAGCCTTCAAGACACAACGTGACGTAGCAGAAATCAAACAGATGTTGGCTAGTCAGCGGACCCAGCATGTAAGTCCACCCGCAAAAGATGATGAAATCAAAGCTGGTCCAAAAATAGCCCAGTCTTAGCTACTTGCCGCTTTTACTCAAGATAGCTTTGACCGATGGGCTGATTGGCTTATCGGTGCGGTGTATACAGCCGATCCAGCAGCACGGTCGACGGACACCTTCAACTAGCTCGTCGACGGTTCGTTCAACGTGGTTTTGGCGAGTTGATTCGGTCTTGGGGCTTTCAACCCAACAAATCCATTCGTTGCGAGCTAGGGGCGTGATATCCTCCCAGGCGGCGATAGCAGCTGGGTTGTCTAGTAGCGCTGCCGCTAGGTCAGCTGGAATCTGGTCATGCACAGTACCGGCAGAAAGCTGTTGCTTAGTCATAAGATCATTATAACAGCTATGCAAACGGCTAGGCGCTGAAACCACGTCGTTGCTACTAGTAATGCGTTGAGGCTAGCATAATGAAGCCACCGTCTATTACTCAAGTGCGTCTAGATACCAATCGTCTAGCAGCCGAGCTGCTGGTAGCTGGTGGCACTCGACAGGTAGCCGATTAACCTTCGACGAAGGTTAAGGCTTTGCCGGTTTGGCCAGCTCGACCAGTTCGACCGATGCGGTGAATATAGTCGGCGTAAACGGTTGGCGTGTCAAAATTGATGACGTGTGTGACGTTTGGTATGTCGAGGCCGCGGGCGGCTACGTCGGTGGCCACCATGATGTTGACCGAGTTTTGCTTGAAGCTTTTTAGGGCCCGCTCGCGCTGCGACTGCGACTTGTTGCCGTGGATAGCGACTGCTGGATAGCCTTGCTTGGTCAGGTTGTCAGCTAGGCGCTGGACGCCGTATTTAGTATCGCCAAAGATAATAATCTTTTCGACAGCGTTGTTATCCAGTAAATCGGTTAGTAAATCAAAACGGTGAGCCTTGTCACGAGCGTAGATGACGTCTTGCTCGATATGCTGCGAGGTGACGTTGCGGGCGACCGATACCGTCAATGGGTCGGTCATAAAGTCTTCAACAATCGCCTGGACGTTATCGGTCATAGTGGCGCTAAAGCACAGTGTTTGGCGCTGCGGTGATAACTCTTGTTCGATATAGCGGATATCACCGACAAAGCCCATGTCGCACATTCGGTCAGCCTCATCGAGAATGAAGCTGTTGACATTGCCAAGCCGCAAGACTTTGCGGTCGATAAGGTCCTTGATGCGACCCGGCGTGCCAACGATTATGTGGGGGCCACGCTTGATTTGCTGGATTTGTCGATTGATATTGGTACCGCCAACTACTAGTGTCGAGTAGAGCTTTTGACCAGCTGCAAAGCGTCGGAACTCAGCGTCAATCTGCTGCGCTAGCTCACGGGTTGGGGTCAACACCAGGCTGCTGACAGCTTGACGTTGACGAGCCATTTTGTCGATAGTTGGCAGCAAAAAAGCAGCCGTCTTGCCGGTACCAGTGTTGGCAAGGCCGATGACATCACGACCATCCAAGCTGGGCGGGATGGCCAAGTCTTGAATCGGTGTCGGTGTAGTGAGTTTGAGGTGAGCCATCGTATCCTTGATACGTTGGTTGAGCGCAAAGTCGGCAAAAGTATTTTCTGGTACAAAGGCTGCCTCGCTAGCTAGAGGTATAGCGCGGTGGATAAACTTATCGGCTGGCAGTGGACGCTTGACGCCACGCTTTGCGTGCTGCTTGAAGTGCTGAGGGCGACGCGCCGACCGAGAGCCCGAGTATTTCGGACGAGATTTGTATGATTGCTGCATGAAAAGACCTCTCTTGTTCGTTAAATGCACGATGAACGACAAGAATTATGATCGCCAGACAGGCAGTAATAAGCTAGTATTCATCCCAGTAGTTTTTGCTATTGATTGAAAATCTACGTTGATATAACTTTAGCACAACTAGTGGTTATTTGCAAATATTGAGTTTGATACCGGGCTGGGGTATCGAGCAAATAATCGTAGACTCTATTACAACAAAGATGGTAAATAACAGATGAAATTGACGACAAATTTAGCCAATTTAGCCTGGCATGCTCTCCCTGTTATTGAATTACTAAGCTAGCTTTAAGCTAGCCTTAAGTGCTAAAATAGCAACACATCATTAACGAAGGGAGGATGAACAATTATGGACATCATCATATGGCTGGTGGTTGGTGCACTGGCAGGATGGATCGCTTCAATGATAATGAAAACCGACGCTCAGATGGGAGCTGTAGCAAATATCGTAGTAGGTATAGTCGGTGCTTTACTCGGTGGTTGGTTAGTCGGACTACTGGGTTATGAGGTAGAACCAGGAAGCTTTAATTTCGCTAGCATACTAACAGCTATCCTAGGTGCTGTAGTGCTGTTGGCTATCTTAAAGGCAGTCACTGGTAGGCGCGGCGTCGAATAAGCGTCACGATCTTTGAGTAAAGCCACCCCTCACCAACAGGGGTGGTTTTATTTAAGCTGGAATTAAGCTGAGCCTAGCATATTGGAGGGTACAAACAAAGAAAGGAGTAGTCATCATGAAGACACCACGGATATCACTATCAAGCGAGGATGCGATGATACTACAACAAATTAATCAATCGGGCGAGGAAGATATTATCAGCCTCGAACAAGCGCTCGGCATCCAACGCGGCCGACTGATGGCCCGGTTGGAGCATTTACGGCGGAAGGGACTTATCACAATTCAACGGACAGCTAGCGACTGGTGGGTACAGGTTAGCAGCAAAGGCAAGCAAGTGTCACAGTATATCTGGCCCGAGTCTAACCCGATGCCAGCCTAGCGATTACCAGCTAATTTTAAGCTAATTTTAATAAAAACCAGTACACTAGATAATGTGAGGGTATTGGTAGTAGAGGATGAACACCGGATTGCTCAGGCCCTTGCAACCGGGCTAGAGCAAGAAGGCTACGCCGTCGACGTAGCCTATGATGGCGAAGTTGGCCTGGCAACTGCTCAGCATGACGAATATGACGCCATAGTGCTAGATATCATGATGCCAAAATTAAGTGGCATCGAAGTCAGCCGAGCGTTACGGGCCGAGGGCAATCATACACCAATCTTACTTTTGACAGCGAAAAGCCAATCGCGTGATATCGTCGCCGGCCTAGACGCCGGCGCCGATGACTATTTACCAAAGCCGTTTTCATTTGATGTTTTACTAGCTCGCTTGCGGGCCTTGCTACGTCGGCCCAGCCAAGCTCTGCCAGATGTTTTGGTGGCTGATGACCTGGCTCTAGATACTGTCAAGCGAACGGTACAGCGAGCTAATAAGCCGCTAAAGCTCTCCGGCAAGGAGTACGCCATACTCGAGTATTTATTGCGCAACAAGGGTAGGATTTTGAGCAAAAACAATATTATTAGTCACGTCTGGGATTTTGACGCCGATGTTTTACCCAATAATGTCGAAGTGTTTATCACGTATTTGCGCAATAAAATTGATAAACCTTTTCCCAACTCTCGGCCATTGATCCAGACTGTTCGTGGCTTTGGCTATGTCATCAAGGATGAGCCAGTGTGATTGAGCAGTTGACGCAATTTTGGCAATCACAGACCTCACGTCTGATGCTGATTTATTTGGCGATTATTATGGCGATGAGTATTGGTTATAGCGTAACCATATATTTCGTGTCGGCCAGTCAGCTTGACCAGAAGTTCCCCTCGATTATTTACGAAGAAGTTGGCGGGGTGTTGATTGCCAACCAGAGCTTTGAAGAGCATATCGCTGAACGAATAGCGGATAGCAAGCATGAGCTATTTGTTCAGCTGTATATTCTTAATCTACTAATGTTAGTGTTTGGCGCTGCCTTGTCTTACGTGCTGGCGCGACTAACGCTACGGCCAATCGAGCAAAACGTCGAAGCCCAGACTAGATTTGTATCTGATGCTAGTCACGAGTTGCGCACGCCCTTGACGGCGATACAAACTAGCAACGAGGTTGCTTTGCGTCAAAAGCGCCTCTCGGTTAAGCAAGCGCGCCAACTAATCGAAGATAACCTTGAAGAGGTTCGTCGGTTGCAGCGTATGACCAGCATGTTACTCGAACTAGTTTCCAACGATCACAAGCTTGACCTAGCTACAGTGGCGATACACGACGTAGTGTCTCAAGCGGCAACCAACCTCGCGCCGGTAGCGGTCGAGCGTGATATCGCAATCGACGATCAAACAACTAATTATCTAGTACTAGCCGATCAAGCTGCGATCACGCAAGTTGTGACAATTTTGCTAGACAACGCCATCAAATACAGCCCAGACAAGGCCACGGTGACACTGACAACAGCCCGGCCTAGGCGCAACACAGTCCAGATTAGTATCAAGGATCAAGGAGTCGGCATCGCTAAGTCTGAACAAGACAGGATATTTGAGCGATTTTATCGCAGCGACAAGGCTAGGTCACGCGACAGCCGCGGCGGTGGCTATGGGCTAGGCTTGGAGATTGCTAGGAATATAGTTGAGCGTCACGGTGGTAGCATCGACTTGAAGAGTCGACTCGGCAAGGGTAGTACATTCTCTATTATATTGCCGGCGGCTAAGTCTACGACCAGCCGCGGTAGTCGTTGGGGTTAGTTGGCAAGCGGCGCTTTTCGAGAATGCTCGACAAGACTGCCGTACTAATAAAGACCAAGCCTAGCGAGCCGACCATCCATTCAGGTAATTCGATACTGTATAGCTTGAGAATCATCATGATACCCAGTGCCAGGATAGCCCAGTGGGCGCCGTGTTCGAGATAGCGATACTTGGTCAGGGTACCCGAGCGCATCAGGTAGATAGTCAGCGAACGGACCCAAATAGCCCCAGCCCCCAAGCCAGTGATAATCAATAATACACTTGAGGTGATAGCAAAGGCACCAATCACGCTGTCGAAACTAAACGAAGCATCTAGTATCTCAAGGTACATAAACGAGGCCAAGGCTGCCCAGCCGACTTGGCGGACTTGGCTAGCGTTTTTCCGGTGGAAGTAGCTTGACATAGCTTGCAGACCGCTATGGAGGACTATACCGGCTAGCGCAGCCATTAGGACCACCTGGCGATGGGTATCGTCAACAGTCAGGTAGAGAATGGTTGCCAAGGCTAGCATTGAGGCTAGTTTGAGGTGACGGAAGCGAGCAGCTGACGACAGCTTCTCCTCGAGACTTTCTAGCCAGTAAATATCTTTCTTGCGGTCGAAGAAATAGCTCACACCAATCATCAGCAAGAATACACCGCCGAAAGCGTTGATCGACGCCGATGCTTCGTGGAGTAAACTACTGTACTCATCGGGCCGGTTGAGCGCCAAGTCTAGTACGTGGGTGAAGCTGCTGTTGCCGGCTATCATGACGATGATGATTGGCAGGGCAAAGCGGACGACAAATACGGCGATAAAAATACCTATGGTTAAAAATAGCGTCTGCCAGATACGCGACATGCGCGACAGCACCCGGCTATTGATGACGGCGTTATCGAAACTGAAAGTCACCTCTAGAATAACCAAAATGGCGTATAGCCAGAGGTCGGCTAGCGACCCATAGGCCGCGACCGCAATACCGAGGGCAATAGTGACCAGTCCCGAGAACCAAAAGATGCGAAATGGATGATTACGTTCGAGTAAGGACATGTCATTAGCTAGTATACTGGTTTTTCGGCTGAGAACTAAACTGCTATGATGAGAGTATGATTCAGTATTACCGCTCGACGCCGTATAGTCCGAACATTCAATCCGATACGGTAGCCCATCAGCATGGCGACTGGATACGAGTCGAGGCGCCGGGTGAGGACGAGATTAGTTTGTTGGTTAGTCTGGGAATTGATGGTGATGTATTGAGCGACGCACTCGACCCCCATGAGGTGCCACGCATTGAAACCGAAGATGATTGGACGTATTTTATCACGCGTTTGCCAGATACTGACGACGGCTTCAATGACTTTACGACGCCGATTTTGTTTGCGGTTGGCCGTAAGTATATATGTACGGTCAGTCGCGATAACCTCAGTCGATTGTGGCAACCGTTTATCGACAAGACTACAGTGGCAACATCGGATCGAGCCGACTTTTTCTTTGCGATGATCGACGAAATAGCCAACTCGTATGAGCGTCGGGTGGCAACTATCAACCGCCAGATGCGGGCGGTGACCAGCAACGTTCAGCAGCTACGACCAGCTGATATCAGCACGCTTGTCCAGTACGAGCGTAAGCTAAACGATTATCTTGATGCGTTGATACCGAGCAACACTTCGCTGGAGCAAATCCGAGCCGGTAAGTATCTTCGACTAGACGAGGATGATCGTGATGAAGTCGAAGCGTTATCGGTTAGTCTAGAGCAGGTGATTGCACGCTGTAAGTCATTACTACGTACTATTACTAATGTGCGCGATAGTTATCGAGCAGTCATGGATACTAAGCTAAACGAAACCATGCGAGTGCTGACCGTGGCGACGCTAGCTATCACGATACCAACGATGCTAGCTGGGCTGTATGGTATGAATGTCGACCTACCCGGTAGTGACTGGTCGGGTATGTTTGGCTTGGTGGTTTTGGTCAGTATGGTTGCAGCTGGTGTGCTAGTCTACTATTTTATGCGTCAGCGCTAGAAGGACAACGTCGAGCAGGCGGTATCACCCGATGGCCGATAATGCTCAAGCTAGTGACTATTGACCGAAATGCCGATGGGTGGTACGATTGTTGATGTGTTTTCGTTTTTTGGCTCAAAATTTATTTTGGTCGAAGTCAAAAGTCAAGAGAACATAACAAGAGGTACAAGGAGTACTACGCACATGCCAATTGCAATCGATTTTGCTCCATCAAGGAGTAAAAAGATCGCTGTGGATGTGGTGCCTGCCGAATGGCAGCTGTATATAGCCGATTAGCAAGGCGGCGTGCCCTCTCGATTTGAGAGTGTGCATTGCAGCATCTCTATCAATACACCAAAATTCACACCCCAAGGCACCGGGGTGTGAATTTTTTAATGGCGGGTTTTGCCTAGTGAGTTAGTCTTTTTGCTCAACCGTCACGCCGGCTTTTTCAAGCGCCGGTATAACAACCAGGTTTTCAAAGTCGTCTACGTTGCTCCAGAGCGGGTTAGCGTTTTGGTCACCGGCGCTAGCGCGCTCACCATCGACAGCGTAACCTTCTTCTTGCTCGCCGTTGACAAAAATAGCTGGGGTGCCAGTCACACCGATAGACTTGCCAAGCGCTGTGTCAAAGTTAATCTTTGCCGATATTGAGTCGAGGGACAAGTCGGCTATTAGCTTATCTACGTCTAGGCCAAGCTCACGGGCGTAAACCTCGAACACTTCGGTTCGCTGGTTGCCATTGAGATTACCCCATTCGCCTTGAGAAGCGAAAAGCTTGGCTGACATTTCCCAGTATTTATCCTGCATGGCAGCTGCTTCAGCTACAGCCGCGGCCGCTCGAGCGTTGGGGTGGATGGTGCTAAGAGGGAAGTTACGGAAGATGAATAAAACATCATCTTCGTATTTACGAACTACTTCGTTTATGACTGGCGCAGCGCTAGCACAACCTGGGCACTGAAAGTCGCCGTATTCGACGATGACAACCTTGGCGTCAGGATTGCCGATATAGTGGTCACCAATATTGCCGTTGCGCTCCTCGCCAGTTTGCAATTCATTGACGTTGACATCGCTGATGTCGAGGCGACTTCCCTGGGACAGCCAAACTAAACCACCAAGCACAGCGAGCGTGATAATCGAAAATATAATCCAAGCGTTACGTGACATAAACCTCCTTTTGTAGCGTTAACATCAGTATAACATAGGACTAGTGGTAAAATTGCTGTCAGCTAGGCTACAATATAGCTATGATATTTGTGATTGTGGGGTTGATTATCGTGTTGCTACTGGTGGCAGCTGTGCGACCACGTTCGAGTCAGCTTAGTGATTTCGAACTGCAGCGACTATGCGAAGAAAAAGATCAACAGGCACTGTTCGACTGGCGCAGGCAGCAGCTGCTGGCCGATGTCGGCACCTGGCGACGTATACTGGAGATGCTGCTGCTCGTAGTGGTAGTGGGTTTGCTGATTATTAGGTATCAACCAGGTCTTGGTATTGGGCTAGGCTTGCTACTGGCCTTGATTTATCCAGTGGTGGCAGCCTGGGGTTTGGTGCGCGCGCTGCCGCAGCGAATCTATGATCGCTACGAAGTCGCCATCCTTGACGCAGTCGAGTCGATAAGCGGTTTGACCAAACTGCTACGTCGTCATGATCCAGCCAACCGCGAGGAGCCATTGCCGGCTTCACGTCAAGAGCTGCAGTATATTATCAGTCGATCGGCGGACTTGCTAGAGTCCGATGAGCGTAAGATTATTGCCGGAGCTTTTGACTTCGCCGATAAGCTAGTCAAAGATTACATGACACCACGCTCTAGTATGGAGGTTATCGGTGCCAATGAAATGCTTGGTCCGCTGGTGCTCGACGATCTGCACAAGACTGGTCACAGCCATTTCCCGGTACTAGATGGTGATATTGATCATATCGTCGGTATTTTGCATCTACATAATTTGTTAGTTTTGACCAAGAAGGAAACCGTTACGGTGCGAGAGGCGATGGAGCCTAAGGTGCTGTTTATCCACGAGGACCAAACGCTCAACGAAGCGCTGAGTGCCTGCATTAAGTACCGTCGACACTTACTAGTGGTAGTAAACGAGTTTCGTGAAACTGTCGGTGTTATCACTATCGAGGATGCCGTCAAGCAGCTATTAGGACGGGAGATTGTCGATCAGTATGACGATCATGACAATCTGCAGAAGGTTGCCGAGCGCAATCCAATACCGGAAGACCAGCCAGCAAAAACTAGCGATGACTAGCTAACAGTGGTAAAATGGGCAGAATGGAACGAGTTTTAGCACGCGACGTCGCCAACCACGTCGACACACAAATCACAGTTTCGGGTTGGTTACACAAAAAACGTCTATTGGGCGCTCTAAATTTTCTCAGCCTGCGCGATCGCAGTGGCTTGGTGCAACTACTCGTCAACGACAAGGATGAGCTCGAAAAACTCCGTGGTCTGCAAATCGGCACCGTACTAAATATTACCGGTACCGTGGTAGCTGACGAGCGAGCACCGGGAGGCGCCGAGCTCCACGACGTCAGCCTAGAGGTAGTATCGGCTGTCACCGAGGAGCCGCCAATTGAAGTTGACAAACCAATTCCCCACAAGTCGGAGAATCTCGAAACTTTATTTGAGCACCGAGTGCTGAACTTGCGTAACCTCCAAGAACAAAAAATCTTTCGAATTCGCGGCGATTTAACTCACTATATTCGAGAGTACTTGCGTCAGCGCGAGTTTGTTGAAATTGACACACCAAAACTGCTTGGTGCGCCAACCGAGGGTGGCGCTGAGGTCTTTAAGCTCGATTACTTTGGTCAAACGGCCTCCTTAGCGCAAAGCCCTCAGTTTTATAAGCAAATCATGGTTGGTGTTTACGAGCGAGTATTTGAGATTGGTCACAGTTATCGAGCTGAACCGAGCGCCACAACGCGTCATTTGACCGAGCTGACAATGCTCGATATTGAGATGGGCTTTGTGTCGGGGCACGATGAGGTTAAAGACCTAGTAGCCGACATGACAAAAGCTGTTTTGCGCCGAGTTTACGACGAGCACGCTGATGATTTGAAGAGCCTCAATGCTCCGGAGCTCAAGCTTAGTGACGAGACGCCCCAATTTACAATTGCTCAAATCCACGATATGTACACCAAGGCAACCGGCACCGACACGACTGAAGAAAAGGATCTAACACCTGATGAGGAGCGTTGGATATCCGACTACGCGCGTAAGAAGCTTGGTAGTGACCTGGTCTATGCTACCGACTTTCCGGCCGAAGCTGGCAAGTTTTACCACAAATTCAAGGATGACGGTACGGTGGCTTGGGCCGATCTATTGTTCCGCGGCCTAGAGATTGCCACAGTGCCGCTACGCGAAAACAACTACGACAAGATGGTTGAACAAATGAAGGCAACTGGTATTGACGTCGAAGATGACGGTTTTCGATACTATCTGCAGGCCTTTAAGTTCGGCCTACCTGTCCACGGTGGCTGTGGTTTTGGCATTGACCGCTTGGTCCAAAAAACTATTGGTCTAGGCAATGTCAAAGAAGCTACTTTATTCCCACGCGACATCAATCGACTGGCGCCGTAACTAGCGTTCGCCAAAATGTTTTTCGAGATCTTTTAAGTCGGCTTTGAGGCTGGTCGAGTTGTCGATTAGTTGGCGGATGGTTCGAGGGTCTTTGTGAATCAGGACGTCTTTTATTGTAATGATGGCTAGGATTGGTAGCGGCGTGTTTTTAGCGTCGATTAGACTGCGGACCTTGTCGGTAAACTCATTAAGAGCTTGACGCTGAGCGCGGCTAAACGGATGGCGGTATATTAGGCTTGCTAAACGACGGACCAGCCAGTGCAAGACTAGGGCAATCAAGCAGGCGATAATGATTGGTATAGCAAATACCCACCACCAAGCGGTGAAGTTGTAGGCTAGTAAGCCGATGACGAGTAGGAGTATAGCAACGATTGAAACAAAGAATATGGTTGCTAGGCGCAAGGCCTGTCTAGTTAGGTGAGCGCCAAGGGCGCGGGCGGCGGCAACTTTTTTGTTCATACCTTCATATTAGCATTTTTTGTCAAATCAATAAAAAACCTCTCGAGATGCTACAATATAGGCATGAAACAATTTGTTGCTGGCCTGTCGCTGACATTAGTATTGACTATGCTAATTGGCTTTGGTTTTGCCAGTGTTCAGGCAGTCGACAAAGGGCTGGTAGTGCTGACCGAGAGTCAGATTGAAACAATCAGCAATCGCTGTCTCGCCTCTAAGGTAGTACTCGATAAGCTACACTCGACCGATGCTTTACTGAGGGTAAATCTCGGACAGCAGTACGAGAATATTTCCGCTCGCTTGATGGCGCCACTCAATAGTCGGATTGCGCTTAACTCGTACGACGGTATTGACCTAGCGCGTACTACTGTTGACTTCAACGAAGCGCTCGACGAGTTTCGTAGTGAGTATCGTTTATACGAGTCAAGTGTTGATGCAGCACTCAATATTGACTGTCGCAAGCAGCCAGTTGAGTACTACGCAGCAATTGAAAATGCTCGACAGCGCCGAGCTGATTTGCACAGCGCAACTGACCGTGTCAATCAACTGACCAAAGAATATCTCGATGAGTTTGATAAGTTTGCCGAACAAGTAGTCAAGGAGCAGTCGGAATAATGACCAAAGTCGATTACCGGAACCTAATGGACGAGGCACAAGACATGAGTGGTTGGCGTCAACATCGCTTCCTGATCATGGTGCTAGGTGCAATTTCAATCGCTTTGTTTATGGTGATGGTTTCAATGAACCTATACAGCAGCAGTGGGACAGCTCAGCTTGACCTCAGTCGTCCAGACTACCAGTCGGTACGATCGCAAGCTAGTCGCGAAGAGGCAGCAACTGAGTTTTCGTCGACTGGTGATATCAATAAGCAAGTGCTCGATGAGTTTCGCACTATGTATACCGACAAGGCTAATCAGGTCATTAAGGCTGACGGTTTTAGTGGTGAGGCATTGAGCGACTCGGCACTAGGATTGCCAGCTATCGTTGATTAGATTTTTCGTCGATTAATTGCGTTGGCGTGGCGGTCACGATAATTGCTCAGTGACTGATGATTGAGACCATGACGTTTGATGTAGCTACTAACTCGCTCGGCGCCGATATAGTGCGGTAGGCTGACGTAACTGGCGCCGTGGTCATAGAGTTTAATAGCGTCATCGTAGTTGGTCGCTTGGCAGATGAAGCTAGCCTCTTGGTTGTTTTTGCGAACAAATCGGAGAGCGGCTAGGTTAGCCTTGACTGATTCGAGGGTGCTGACAAATATCTTGGCGTTAGCGACGCCAATTTCAACCAAAAATTCTTCGTCGGCCATGTCACCGTAGATATTGCGAATACCTTGATTATCGAGTCGATCAATAATGTCTGGGTTATCGTCGACCACCAAGTAGCGTAGCTTCATGTCACGGAAGGCGTCGACGAACTCCCGACCACCCTTGTGGTAGCCAAACAGTACTGCTGAATAAGGCTTGGTAGTGGTGCGATTTTCCTTGATGCTCTTGCGCTCAAATACATTGAGATGTTTCTGGAGCTTTTTGTAGATAAAGTCCTCGTACTTCATCATATAGGTCGATATACCAATCGTGACTAGCGCTACCATGGTGATGACGGGCACAGCAGCCTCGTCGAGCACGCCTGATGAGGCACCAAATATGATTAGGATAATTGAAAATTCACTGATTTGGCTGAGGTGAATGGCCGTCTTGAAGCTAGTTAGCTTGGTGTAGCCCATCCAGCCTAATGTACCGAGCACAAATAGTGGCTTGCCAAGCATCACGATTGCCGACAGGATACTAGCTGGTAGCAAGGCATCGACAAATTTATCAAAGGTAAATAGTTCGCCGAGATAGATAAAGAACAGCACCAAGAAGAAATCGCGTAGCGGCTTGAGTTTGGCAGCCATTTCGGTGGCGTAGGGTAGCCCAGCTAGGCTGACACCGGCAAACAGAGCGCCAAGCTCGTGCGAGAAGCCGGCAAGGTCAAATAGCGCGGCAATGCTGAGACCCCAAGCAATTGAAAAAAGAAACAGTAGCTCACTCGAGCTAGCTAAAATCTTGCCAATTTTTGGTATCAGGTAGCGGCCGGCGATATAGAGACCAATTACTAGTCCAGCAATCTTAAGTCCGAGTAAGCCAAAGGTGGTAAAGTCGGATTCACCGGTGGCTAGCATGGCGATAGCCACTAGCGCCAGGGTGGCGACGATATCGTCGACTAAAACTACACCGATAGCAATCTGGCCGTACAGGCGGCTGGTTTCGTGTTTGTCGGATAGCGCCTTGAGGATGATGATAGTCGAGCTGAAAAATAGCGCGATACCAATAAATACCGAGGTTATAACATCAAAACCAAGTAGCTGAGAAGCGAAAAAACCACCGGCACCAACCACCAGTAGAATCGCACTAGCTGTCGCTACTGATACCTTGCCCAGGCTTTTGATGACGCTAGCATTGAGCCCAAGGCCAATAATAAACAGTAGTAGGGCAATACCAATTTCGCTAAAAGTTTCAAAAGCATGGTGAGCATCTTCGCCCTGTATCATGCCAAGTACGCTTGGGCCAACTAAAATACCGGTAATGATATAACCCATGATCAGCGGCTGCCGTAGCAGATGCATGACAAAAGCAATAACGGCCGCAATCGCGATGACAAGTCCGAGCTGGGTGAATATAGTCCATTCCATGTTTTTGTTGTAGCCCTTCTGGGGTTATTTTGACATAGTACCCAGCGAAACACAATCAAGATATGGTAGTATAACAGATGTGAAAATAACCAAAGATATAAATGATCCGGTGGTAGTTAGCGCACTGTTGGCTGGTGGTGTTGTAGTGCTCAGAACTGATACATTGTATGGCTTGCTGGCGCTGGCTGATGAGGAAAAAGCGGTTGCTCGAGTCTATCATCTAAAAGGCCGCGATTCGAGCAAATCACCAATAGTCTTGATTGCTGAGCTCGACCAGCTATACGATGAACTGCCCGTTGCTACCAACGCTCTAGTTGAACAAGGCTGGCCGGCCAAGACTAGCTTGATACTGCCGTCGAGCAAGGCGCCACTGTGGATTCGTCGCCACAACGACTCGGTGGCTTACCGTCTGCCAAGTGAGGCTAGTTTGCGAGAATTGATATCGGAAACGGGGCGGTTGATTGCTCCGAGCGCCAACCCAGAAGGTCAACCGCCATCGTCAACAATTGAGCAGGCGATTGATTACTTCGGTGACGCGGTCGATGTTTATGTTGACGGCGGCTTGGTCGATGATGACAGTCCGTCGCAGCTGTGGCGCTATTTACCATCGGGTGGAATGGAGCGTTTACGGTGACAGAGTCGATTAATCCCGATGATTTCATCATCACTCGCAAGCGCAAAAAATATCGTTTTGCCAAATTTGCTAACGCTACCAATTGCTATGAGTTTAGCGAGTGGCAGCAACAGTCGGCTAGTCTACCGACTATCGATGTGCTCGAGATTGGCGCTGGCACTGGGTTGTTTAGCGTCGAGCTGGCCGCTCGTCACCCCGATCAGAATTTCGTGGCGATCGACGTCAAGGCTGACCGACTGCAAAAAGGGGCTTACCAAGCGCTTGAACGAGGTCTAAAGAACGTTTATTTTTTGCGGGCTCGAGCCGATCAAATCGATGAGCTGTTCGCACCTGGTTCTGTAGCGGCAATTTGGCTAACTTTTCCCGACCCGTTTCCCAAAAAGCGTAGCGCCAGTCGGCGTTTAGCTCACCCAAATTTCCTGGATAAATACCAACTTGTAATTTCTCCCAGAGGTAAGGGTCAGACCCTTAGATCTGGCGCGAGTGACAAGTTTGCTGGATTGTACTTGAAGCACGATAACTTAGAGTTTTTTCAATGGAGCTTGGAGCAGTTGGTGGCTGAGCACTGGACTATTGATCAGTTGAGCTTTGACTTGCATCAATCCGAGCTCGTTGACGATTATAAATTACTGACAACTTACGAGCGGCGCTGGCTCGACGAGGGGCGCAAGACTTATTTTGTACAAGCTAGCCGCCCCGATTATACTGATAAATAGTAGAAGCGCCAGATAGGAGCTTTAATGCCACATATACATACCGAGAAAGGACAGATTGATCACACAGTCAGCGCCTATATTATTCGTGACGACCTAGATGAACCACGACTATTGCTACATATGCACAAAAAGCATCATAAGCTCCTACAGATAGGCGGCCACATCGAGCTTGACGAAACCATTTGGGGGGCTTTGGCACATGAAGTCGAAGAAGAGAGCGGCTATGAGTTTGCTAGCCTGAAAGTGCTCCAACCGGCGCTGCGGATTGATGATATGCATTATGGACAGGTAGTCCATCCACTACCGTTTTATATAAACACGCACGACGTGACCGATGATGGGGCGCATTTCCATACCGACATTGCCTATTTGTTGGTAGCTGATCAGGCTCCTCAGGGTAAACCAGCGCCAGACGAGTCACAGGACTTGCGCTGGCTGAGCCTGGCTGACCTAGAGGCGTGTGGCGATGATTTGATTTATCCTGATATTCGACTGGTGTGTA
>CAZNOD010000010.1:0-14626 GCA_964574585.1 uncultured Candidatus Saccharibacteria bacterium
CCGTTCGTTGTAGTTACCAGGCTGGTAGTTCCAGCCCATCTCTGAGACAACATAGCTGCCGTCCGAGTTGACTTTTTCGACGTAGGCAACATGACCATTAGTCACCGCTACTGCACCTGCCTTTGGCGTTGTACCAGTTGACTTACCGGCTGCCTGAGCCGAACTAATCCAGCTCATACCAGCGTTACCATAGATAGCCACATCGGGACGTTTGCTATGGACATAGTCGGTACACCACATGCCATTACCTACATAGTAGCTGTTGGCATTGACCGGTGCGCTGGTGTACTGTCGCGTAGTGTAGGTCGTAGGTGTCGACGCTACTACAGATGACTGAACCGGTGCGGCGACAGCCTGGCTGGCTGTAAAGTCAGCGAAGCGGTCCTTTAGCTTTTCATCCTTGGCTGGGATGCGCACCTTATCACCAACGTCGATGACGTCTGGGTTGGCTATGTTCTTGTTGGCGTTATATAGCCGAACATAGGTAGTATCGTGTTCTTTAGCGATTTTTGATAGTGTGTCACCGGATTTTACCGTGACGACTTTTGAGTCATCAGACTTGTCTGAGACTGTTGTTTTGTGCTCGCTAGCTGAAGCTGGCGTAGCACTGATTGTCAAGACAGTACCCAAGACTGCCAGGACAACTAATAGCTGCTTACGCATTATTAGTGTTATTCCTCCTTGATACCCCCTAGAAAGGTTAACTTTTATGCTATTGCTTAATAATTAGATTCTAGGTTTACGCGTGTTTTAAGTCTCTCATTTCAAAAAACACAAGATTAATCATATCAAAGCTGTCAAACCGTGTCAAGCATTTCTCTTATGCTTTTGATTCCGTATGGATTTTAGGGTCAAAGTACCATATACTGCCTTACATAACGAAGAGGGAATAATATGACACTAGCTCGCATCATACTAGCAATCGCCATAACCACACTTGGACTAGGTTTAGTGGCCAAGGCCGAACCCAGTCAGCCATCGCTGATATTTGGCCAAAAGCAGGCTTACTCGGCCATTGTCCGCAGCGACGGCAAGGTAATCACCTACGCCAAGATCATACTTAACAATGGCGATCAGACGCCACTTAGCAAAACATCCTTCACAGTACCGGAAGGTGTCGATGTTAATAGTCTGTCAGTTTACCAAATACTGATGCCTGAAGCTTGCGTCAACCCGCAGCCACAAACTTCAGCCGATGACAGATCGACTTCGGCCTATCGCGGATCAATCAACTGCGATGACATCGAGCGCCAAGCCTACCAGCTGGATGGCTACAATCGATACTATTCATCGTACTACCGTGAGCGATCCCAGCTACGCTATCAAGCCCAGCTACGCTATCAAGCTGTCGACATCGAGCAGAACGGTTCAACCTACAACCTGACGCTGCCGGAGCCAATCAAGGCTATGAAACACGGTGCATACCTAGTGTCGTACATAGCCGATAAAGGCTACGTATCTGGTTTTGCCGGGCTATACGATTTACAATTTAAAACCTTACAGGTACCGCAATACGTCGACGAAGTTCGGGTGGCTGTCGATGTCTCGACTGATTTATACACCAGAGCTGGTCGGAGCTCGGTCCAATCGACAGTCCCAAGCGGCAACTCACTTCAAGATGGCGCCACCTCAGCACAAGGAGCAGCCCCCAATGAGACCCTTGACCAACTGCAGGGTGGCATTGGTGACGGTGGCGAATTCAGCAAAACTGGGCAGGGCTTAGCACCGGGCGAATCTTTTGTCGTCAACGGTGAATTTGCCGACGCTGGCTGGAAACTAAACATCAAAATGATTGTCGGATTGATCGTTGGTGCCGTGCTGCTGATTGGTGCCGTGATATTGCTACTGAAGAAAGCCAACCAGCCAACTACAGGAGGGAAGAGTCGTGGATCAAAAAAGTAAACCAATAAATATCTATGGTGCGCTAGCAATTAGCATATTAGTGACTGTAGCCATAATAATACTAATAGTTAGCCTTGGTTGGCTATTCGAGGCGGTGATTGGCCACGTCGACGAAACAGCCGGTCTGTTTATTGCATTACCTGTAATCGTCATGTTTATTCTGCTACCAGTGCTACTGGCTGGTAAGTATGGCTGGCAGACCGTAGTGGCGACGATAATACTGCAAAGCTTACTGTTACCACTAGCTATGATTTTGACGGTACTAGTAACTAGTGGCTTTCCAGATAGCGACTCATCGGATCGCTACACACCTCTCAGCATCTACGAATAGGCCTGGCACTAGACTACAGAGGCTATATTTGCTATAATTGATTAGCTAAAACATCAATGTTGGGAGGCAAAATATATATTTTGCCGTTCGCACCACAGAAAGGATACACCACTATGGCCAAAACCAAGGCCGAACTACTAGCCGAGGCAAAAGAAATGTCTCTAGAAGTCACCGACAAAAACACTGTCGCTGAGATTAACCAAGCCATCAAGGACGCCAAGGCTGATCAAAAACAAGCCGCTGCTGATGTAATCGCAAGTCGTGAGGCTGAGGTCGCCAAGGCTGGTAAGCGCTCACAAAAGGCTATCGACGAGGCCGAAGAAAAAGCGGCTAAAGAAGCCCGTAAGGAAGCTGGCGACACCGGCTCACAAGACCCAGAAGCCGAATCAGCTCGCAAAAAAGGTCCAGCGCCAAAGGTTCGCCCACTAATCGAGCGACGCGGCAAGAAGTACCAAGCAGCTGCCAAGAAGATTGAAGCTGGCAAACTCTACAGCCTAACAGAAGCTGCTAAGCTAGCGGTTGAAACTAGCACGACCAAGTTTGACTCATCTGTCGAACTTCACGTCCGTCTTGGCGTCGATCCACGCCAGGCTGATCAAAACATCCGTGCTACCGTATCACTACCAAACGGTACAGGTAAGTCAGTACGTGTTGCGGTTTTTGCACCTGAAGACCAGCACGCCGCTGCCAAAAAAGCTGGTGCCGACATCGTTGGTGACGAAGATTTTCTCAAGCAACTCGACAAAGAAGTTATTAACTTTGATGTCCTAGTCGCCACCCCGCAATACATGCCTAAGCTCGGTAAGTACGCTCGCTTACTGGGTCCAAAGGGACTAATGCCTAATCCAAAGTCTGGCACCGTATCTGCCAACGTCGCTAAAGCTACCGCTGAAGCCAAAGGCGGTAAAGTAGAGTACCGCGTCGACAAGCAGGCAACCATTCACCTCGGCATCGGTAAGGTCAGCTTTGGAGCTGACAAGATCGAGCAAAATGCTAAGGCTTTCTTTACTAGCCTGCAAAGCCAAAAACCAGCTAGCCTTAAAGGTAACTATATTCTATCGGTATCGATGACCACCACGATGGGTCCTGGCATCAAGGTCGAGCTGTAAGACTAAGTATCTAGAAGTTTATTGACGGTGGGCGCACACAGTGCGCCCACCGCCGGTTGGTCAGATCAAGCTCGCTGCGACTAAAACGGACTATGGGTCGCGCCGGCTCATACCGGGCACGAACCTTCGTTTGAGTCCCGTGTCGTACGTGCAACATCTAAACAACCTAGTCTCCCATTGCCGAGCCGACGGATTCTGTTCGCGCCGATCTCGCCAATCTCTCGAGACTTGCTATAAGTTTACTGCTCATGCTTGCAGTTCGCAACCTCTATTTATATGAGGCATTATTGTGTGATGATACAATATACATAGTCAAAGGAGGACAAATTGAAGCAATATTTAGCGCTGCTTGAAGATATCAAGCAAAATGGCACCCAGAAGTCGGACCGCACTGGCACTGGCACTATTAGCGTATTTGGTCGACAAGTGCGCTACGATTTAAGTGATGGCTTTCCAGCTGTTACTACCAAGAAACTTTACTTCAACTCGGTAGTCCATGAGTTATTGTGGTTCCTGCAGGGTACTGGCAATATCGAGTATCTAGCCCAAAACAACGTTCACATTTGGGACGAGTGGCCTTTTAAAGCTTACTTAGAAAAAAACAATCTACCAACCCCAGAAGTTAACTCTGATGACTGGAAGTCACAAATGAAAGATTTCATTCAGCGCATCGCAACCGATCATGAATTTGCCCAGCAATGGGGTGATCTCGGACCAGTCTACGGTGTACAATGGCGCAAATGGCCCGATGGCAAGGGTGACCACATCGACCAAATTGGCCGCGCTATCGACATGATTAAAAACACACCGGACAGCCGACGCATCATCGTTAGCGCCTGGAACGCCGCCGAAATCGATGAAATCGTCGAGATAGGTGGGCTACCACCATGCCACTCGCTATTTCAGTTTTATGTCGCCGACGGCAAACTAGACCTCCACCTCTACCAGCGTAGTGCCGACACCTTCCTCGGCGTACCATTTAATATTGCTAGCTACTCCTTGCTACTGGCTATGGTAGCGCAAGTAACCGACCTCGAGGCCGGCGAGTTCGTCCACACGCTAGCTGATACTCATCTATACAGCAACCACCTAGAGCAAGTTGACAAGCAGTTATCGCGTGAACCTCGGGCCTTACCGAAGCTGTGGCTAAATCCTGAAATCAAATCAATCGATGATTTCACCTTTGACGATATTCGACTTGAAGGTTACGACCCATACCCAGCCATCAAAGCCCCGATAGCTGTATGAAGTTTAGTCAACAGTACTAATACGAGGTTCACTCATATGCCATAGCGGCAAAAAAGCAATTTTATCGGACCTGACTAGTGGCTGGCCTTCGGCGGTGTAATCCCCCTCGACTGATACGTCCTCGAGTATAAGACCGGGTAACTTTGGGCTAATACTGAGCGTGGAATCTTGTCCGTTTGCTCTACTTAGCCGCACATCAGACCAGCCAATCCCGCTTCGACCGACTGGCTCGTGGGCCACTACACTATTTTCACTCAACTGACCAACCAGCTGTACCGGCACCAGCGGTTCGCCGTCATTACCAGCCTCCGCATCAAAGAGTTGCACTAGCTGCTTGTCGTACTTATCTTTCGCAATTTCGTACCATTGCAATGAACTAACCTCTAGGGCTACGCTACCGTCTTCAAGCAATAGGTCTGCTAGTAGTTCATCGATAGCGTCTAAAATCTTGCAATTCGACTCCGCATCGACACCCCAGGACTGGCGAAAGTCATCTAGTAGTTGGCTCAACCGTTGGTTGTCATAGTTATGATTGACTGGTCCACCTGGCTCTTTAGGCATCCTCACGATATATCCTCGCTACTTAAAAGTAATATCAATCATAGCAGTGGCGCGTCTAACCTGCAAGCACTGTTAATCACTCGATGAAGGGTAGACTGCTTTTAAGTCTTCGAGAGCGACAAACATCTGCCAGCCATTTCCGTGTCGATCTATGCCAGATACCGCCAAACCGGACACTTTGCTACTATAGAGGTCACCGTCTTCGTCTAACTGGTAATTGACTGGCAGTTGGTGAGCAACAGAATCTACCTTGCCAATAAAATTTTGTGAAGCGGTTTCGATATGACTCCAGTCATCGCTCGTTTGATCGGGGTGGGCAACATAAAAATATGAGTCAACCGTCAGTTTGACTACCCGGCTGCCTAGGCCTGATACAACCGTGTCTAACTGTCGACGTTGGTCGGGCAATAGGTTGCGATTACCATAGGGGATTCCGGCCAGTTTTTGGGTCTCAAAACTAATCGAACAAGGTTCCTCGGTTGATACTTCACTCATTGATGCGATAACTATACTATTGTGTAAAAAAATAGTCTAGCACAAGCTTATAGAGTAATTCGCTCGTACTCAACAAATTCGTAAGCGTATTTGTTACGCTCATCGGCCTCACGGCGATCACGCGATACTTCTTGCCAATCCTCACAGTTGATTTGCGGAAAAAATACCGTTGCTTGCGGGAATTCAGCATCAACGTAAGTTACATAAAGTTTATCGACCTGATCGATACTAGCAGCGTATATTTGACCACCACCAATCACGTATATCGGATTGCGGGCAAGGGCATAAGCCGCTTCGAGCGAGGCCGCCGTCAGCACACCAGGCACACCTGTCGGCGTCCGACTAACGACAATGTTTTCGCGATTAGGCAACGGTCGGCCGATACTCTCATAGGTCTTTCGTCCCATGATAATACTGCCGCCAGTAGTTAACTTTTTGAAATGAGCTAGGTCAGCAGGTAGGTCACGCTGCCACAATAGGTCGTTGTCGGCTCCAATGCCGTTGTTCCTGTCCATAGCTACCACAATCGACTTCATAGCCATATTCTAACATGCTACAATAAGGCCAACTATGGGAGTATACAGTAATACCGAGATTCTAGCGGCCGTTGATGATGGCGCAATAGTCTGCGTGCCGTTTAATCCACGACACGTCAGCGAGGCTAGCTTAGACTTTACGCTGGGGCACTACTTTTATAAGCAAGAGTACCAGCCGGAAGCTAGCGGAATATATAATCCATTCGATGAAGGTGACGTTTCGCGCTACTTCAAGGGCCCGCTCGAGGCTATGCCGCATAAAGAGTGGTGCGCCAAAAATGGAAAAGAACTTTTCACTAATATCCCCGAAGACCACCCGATAATCGTCTTGCAGCCTGGCGAGCGTATCCTAGCGCACACCCATGAATTTGTCGGTATCAGGGCCCACGGTGGCGCTTGCGAGGTCAAGAGCCGATCGAGCTGGGGACGTAACGGCGTAGCGGTCTGTTTCGACGCTGGATGGGTCGACCCCGGCTACATCAATCGCATCACACTTGAAATCTACAACCTCAACATGCACGAAAGTGTCGTGCTGCCAGTTGGTGAGCGGATTGGTCAACTAATATTCCATCGCACCGGACCAGTTGAAGGTAGCTACGCCGATGGTCGTGATGGTATGAGCGGTAAGTACCAACATAGCGATGATATTGATGAGTTGATTCGAACCTGGCAACCAAGCATGATGCTGCCACGAGCTTTCAAGGATAGCCGAATTGCCGCGCCAATTATCGAAGGTCTGGCTGAGGGCATCAAGTAGTCGTGGGCAAGTTCATTGCCATCGAAGGTGGCGACGGATCAGGCAAAGCTACTCAGTCAAAATTACTCGCTGAGCATGCTCGCCAACAAGGTTATGATGTTTTAGAAATCAGCTTTCCCCGCTATGGCGAAAAATCGGCTTATTATGTGGAGCGGTATTTAAATGGCCACTACGGAGAAAGCGCTGACGTACCGGCCGAACTCGGTACTCTACCGTACGCCCTCGACCGATTCGCCGCCAAAGCAGAAATCGAGGCTCACTTAGCAAAAGATAACTCTTTAGTAATCTCAGATCGCTACATGGCAAGCAACCTAGCGCATCAGGGCGCAAAGATTAACAACTCGACAGTCCGACACGAGTTTTATAAACGCACAATGACTACCGAATACGAAGTGCTAGGTATTCCACGACCTGATATAAATATCGTCTTGCTTGTGCCAGCCAGTATAGCTCAGACAAATGTCGATAAGAAGTCGGCTCGTGACTATACGGCTGCAAAGCGTGATATACACGAAGCCGATGCTAATCATCTCGAAAGAGCCAAGGCAAACTACGAGGAGCTGTGCCAGCTGTTTCCCGATGAATTTAAGGCCATCGACTGCCTAAAAGATAGCAAGCTACTGCCAATCGATACTATCCAGCAAGAAATTAGATCAGCTGTATCGGTCTAATCTCGTTGCCTAGATCGACGCAGCCCAACCAGCGTCACCGAGGCAGGGAAGATATATACACCACTACCCGCAACATTCTCACTAAGTAGGCGTTCGTCATCTAGTCCAAAACTTTCGTAGTTGCTTAGTAGCTCTCGGGCCACTGCAAGTTCTATCTCAGCACCATCCGGGCGAAACAGGCCAAATGAAGTCCGCAAATGAGTTTCGATGCGAGCATCATCGGCGTGTATATCGGCAACTGGCTGCTTAACGTGACCAAGCACAATATTGTGCTTGCTACTGCTAAACTGAGCAGAGCGGACACTTTCCGGAAGGTCGAGTCGACGCACTACTGCTAAACTACCACCGACCCGACTATTCAATACCTCGATAGCTCGATCGTGGGTTCGCAGTAGTCGACTCTGTGATTCGCGAGGCGAAGTCCGTCCATGTTGACCGGTATTGATGACGTGACCAAGCTCTAGGCCATACGGCTCAGCTAAGTCCGCTCGAGTCAACCATGTCAAGCCAGCTGTTATCGTATCGTCTGACGTATCTTGATTGTCGAAGTCCGGATTGCCAATTTGCTGATGATGCATCTCACGAACTGCAATGTCTTGACTAAGCACCTGAGCAACCACGGCTGATACGCCTAGCGCTCGCTGCATGTCATAGTCATATTTTGGGTTATCACACAACGCCTCGCCGAAAGCAGCGCTGGCCTGGAATAGATCATAGTTCTTATTTGCACTAGAAGTGTGCCGTATTGGGTTCATTTAGTATATAATACCACATAAGCTAGTATAGTTCAATAGTAATAGCTCCGTCACCCCGATTAAACCCTAGGGACCTGCTTGCTTATCTTGTCGGTCTAGAGTATAATAGCCCACAGACATCACCAAAGACAGTAGCCGCGACTAAGTCGCTTAATCTGCTACCGAGGGAATCACTTCCTAAGTTTTGTCAAAAATTGGTACGGACCACTGGGTTCGTGGCATGTCGTACGTTGACAATTCGACCGCACAACCTAAAACAATCATACCGAAAGGATTTTTATGGCAATTTCACGCGATAAAAAGCAAGCTTTGGTAGCTGAAATGGCAGAACTACTTGCCACTTCAAAAATGACAGTATTTGCCCAATATCAGGGGCTGAGCGTCGCTGAACTGCAAGAGTTGCGAGCAACAGCTCGTCAAGCTGGCGTACACATCAAGGTGGCCAAAAACCGCCTAGTCCGTGTCGCAGTAGCTCAAACCGAGACTCTAAAAGATGTCGACACCAGCAGTCTACAAGGTCAGCTAATCTACGCGATTAGTGCCGATGACGAAGTCGCACCAGCTCAAGTACTAAACAACTTCGCCAAAGACCACCAAGCCCTGCAGCTGGTAGGCGCCATCTCTGGCGAAGCTAACCTACTGTCGACCGATGAGGTCAAGGCACTAGCTGGTCTACCTAGCAAAGAGCAACTCATTGCCGAGGTGGTTTCACAGCTGCTTTCACCGCTACACGACAGTGTCAACGGCCTATCTGGCAACCTACATGCGTTGCTTGATGGTATTGAAGCCAAAGCTACAGCTTAAGAGAGCTCGTCTCTCAGTGGTGGCCTAAGATTATATCTTGGTTACTGCTATATCCGAGCAAAGACTAAACGAACTTCACTCGGACAACACCGACATGCTTCTAGCATCGATAGTGTTATAAAATCACAATTTATGAAAAGAAAGGATCTACCACTATGGCAGACGTAAAGAAACTAGCAGAAAGCTTGACTAAGCTAACTGTTCTAGAAGTAAACGAACTAAAGAATGTCCTTAAGGACGAATACGGCATCGAGCCAGCTGCAGCTGCAGCTGTTGTTGCCGGTCCAGCAGCTGGCGGTGACGCCGGTGCTGCTGCCGAAGAAAAATCAGAATTCACCGTTAAGCTAGCTGATGCTGGCGGTCAAAAGGTAGCTGTCATCAAGGCTGTCAAGGAAATCACTGGTCTAGGCCTAGGTGAAGCCAAGGCAATCGTTGACGGCGCTCCGGCACCAGTTAAGGAAAACGTTGGCAAGGATGAGGCTGAAGAGGCCAAGAAGCTTCTTGAAGAGGCTGGCGCAACTGTCGAACTAGTCTAGTTTCGTAGACTTAAGCGGTCGAAAATTGTTACAATCAAATGCCCTGGAAGTAAATCCAGGGCATTTTGGTTTGACGTCTAATCAATATTTACAACAATTATGATTTGGCCGCTGATAACACTGTGGAAATTGACTATAAAATCGAGTTGACGACTAGCTCAGGATGCGATATATAGCAAAATGCTTACGTTATGAACAGAAAAATCACTATATCTATTGACAATTTCGACCGCCAGAAGTATTGTAAAAACAATACTACAAAAACAGACAAGGAATTGCGAGCATGTCTGAATTACCAGAAAAACAAGTAAAGCGCCTCAAATCTCTCATTTTAGAAGCAGAGACTAATTTGGCTGCCGCCAAAGAGCTACTAATCAGCATTAGTGGTGATGACGGTGCAGTCGTTACCAGTAACCACGCCCCTCATGAAGATGTTAGCGGCAAGGTGGTCGAGGGAGTTTTCGACGGCCAGGTCATGATAGGTCCTGATGGCAAGAGCTATCCAGTTCCAGCTAACTACGCCAGTAAATCAAAGCTAGTCGAGGGCGATATACTCAAACTAACCATTACCGAAGACGGTGGTTTCATTTACAAGCAAATTGGTCCGGTTGAACGTCGACAAATAATCGGTACCCTGACTCAGCACGATGGAGCCTACTACGTCGAAGCTAACGGACGCGACTATCGTATCTTGCTAGCTAGCGTGACTTACTTCCGCATCAATATCGGTGATCAAGTTACTATCATCATCCCAGAAGATAACCCCGACGCAACTTGGGCAGCTGTCGAAGCAGCTCTATAATTAACCACGAGAGAGGCTTAGATTCTCTCATTGGTATCGGTGAAAAGTAAAGCCTGATACAATAATTCTAATGGCAAAAATTCATTTTAAATACGGCGCTATGAATAGCGGCAAGAGCGACACGCTGATTAAAACCGCTTACAACTACGAGGAGCGTGGGCTAAAAGTGCTCGCTATTAAACCGCGTATAGACACTAAAGGTGACGATATGATAGTGGCTCGTGGCGGACACCGCCGACAGGCTGATATCTTGGCACGTGAGTCTGATAATTTGTTTGATCTAATCAAAACCCGAACCGATACTGCCTGCGTCTTAGTCGATGAAGCTCAGTTCCTGTCGGCCGAACAAATCTCCCAGCTATTTGCTGTAGCTAAACAGCTCGACATTTCGGTAATTTGCTATGGCTTGAGGGCTGATTTTCAAACTAAGGTATTCCCCGGTAGTCAGAGGCTATTTGAGATTGCCGATAATATCGAAAAGCTACCAACAATGTGCCAGTGTGGATCGCAGGCCGAATACAATACGCGCAAAGTTGATGGCCGGTACGTATTCGAAGGTAGTCAGGTAGCTATCGATGGAGAAGGGGAGACTACCTACGATTCGCTATGCGGTAGCTGCTACGTTAAACACGGTGGAACAATTTGACAACGCCCAAGACGGTCTATATGGGCTACAATGGTAGCAGTCACTAGAGTTGGTAATATGCAGGCATTATATCGTAAATACCGGTCTAAAACACTTGGGGAGATTGTCGGTCAAGATCACATCACCAAGCTACTCGAGGCAGCTATTAAAGCTGGGTCAATTCATCACGCTTATTTGCTGACAGGACCAAAAGGTGTCGGCAAGACTTCAATTGCCCGTATTATTGCTCACCAAATCAACCAACTCGACTATACAGGCGATAGTAATCATCTGGATATTATCGAGATTGACGCCGCTAGTAACAACGGCGTCGACGATGTTCGTGACCTCCGCGACAAGGTACATATCGCTCCGACTAGTGCACGCTACAAAGTCTATATCATCGACGAAGTCCACATGCTATCCAAGCAAGCCTTTAACGCTTTGCTTAAGACGCTCGAGGAACCACCTGAGCACGTAGTATTTATCTTAGCCACAACCGATGCCGACCGCTTGCCGGCGACTATTATTAGCCGCGTCCAGCGCTTCAATTTCCGAGCTATTGCTTTACCAGTGGTTGCCGACCACCTCAAAATGATCGCTAAGCAGGAAAACATCAAAATCGACCAAGCTGCTCTCGATCTAATAGCTGACTACGGAGATGGTAGTTTCCGCGATAGCATAGGTCTACTCGATCAGCTACGTCATGTTGAAGGTAAAATATTGTCCAGCGACGTCGAAAATCTACTCGGTATTGCTGCTAGTGATGTTATCGAGCAGCTGATCACTAGCTACCGCCAAGCCGATTTAGCAAGCCTGGCTAGCCAAATTGAGCAACTAGAATCATCCGGGGCTCAGGCTAGCATAATTAGTCGACAGCTGATTGAGTCACTACAGGCAGACCTGATCGCTCATCCCCAAGACATAGCGACAATAGCCCAGCTACTTGAAGTCGCTAGTTCCAATTATCCGTTCGTCAAACTACTAACCGTCCTGGCCCCACCAGTCACACCAGTAACTAGCCAGACCACCTCAGTCACGCCCGAGCCAGTAGCCAAGGCCAAGCCGAAAGCTAAGCCAAAAGCCAAACCAACAACCGATAAACCCCAGTCAGATAGCAAACCAGTCGAGCAGCCCTCGGCAGACGTCGGCCGTCAAGACTTCGACTGGACTAAGTTACTTGAAACGGTCCGTCAAGCAAGCGTCGCTGTCCATAGCTTGCTCAACAAAGCTCAGTACACCGTGTCCGACGGCCAGCTGACGGTTTACACCGGCAACAGCTTCAGCGCCAAGCGGCTCGATAGTGCCAAATACCAAGCGGTCTTTCACCAAGCAATGCAAGATATTGGATCTGGTGAGTTCGAGATAGCAGTGGTCGGTAGCGTTAAACCTCCCGAGGACGCCCAAACAGCCGCAATAGCTGATATTATGGGTGGAGGAGAAGAGGTAGAGATCAATGGCTAAAAAAACCGTCGAGACCGGCAAAGTCCCCCCACAAAACACCGATGCTGAGAAAAGCTTGCTTGGTGCTATATTGATTGACGAAGAAGTCATGGCTGACGTCGCCGAAACGGTCGACGCTAGCGACTTTTATACCAAGCAACACGGCACAATCTTTGATGCCATGATGCGACTCTACGAGAAGCATAAGCCAGTTGACCTGTTGACGCTATCTGATGAGCTCAAGCGTAAGGAAGAGCTAGACGTGATCGGTGGATCAGCTTATCTAAGCGAGCTCACCGAATATGTACCGACCGCAGCTCACGCCAGTAGTTACGCCGAGATAGTCCACTCAAAAGCCGTCCGCCGTCGGTTGATTCGGGCTAGTGCTGATATTTCAGAACTAGGCTACAACGAAGATACCTCAACTCAGGAGCTGCTCGAGCGTGCTGAAGCTGAGCTGTTTAGCGTATCTGATCAGTCGCTCAAACAAGACTTAGTCAGCCTGGAAAGTATCTTGACCGAGAGCTTCGATCGTATTGAAGAACTGCACCGTAACAAAGGGCAGCTACGCGGTATCCGTACTGGTTACCGTGACCTCGATAACATGACGGCCGGTCTCCAAAGGTCAGATTTGATTATCTTAGCCGCCAGGCCGGCCATGGGTAAGACTACTCTTGTAACAAACATGGCGTACAACGTCGCCACAATAGCCAAGCAGCCCGTGCTGTTCTTTTCACTTGAGATGAGCAAAGAGCAGCTGGTAGACCGTATGCTATCAGATGCTAGTGGCGTCGATAGCTGGAATATACGTACTGGTAACTTGAGTGATGATGATTTTTCCAAACTTTCTGAAGCGATGGGGGAGATGGCTGAAGCGCCAATTTATATCGATGACACTCCAGGACTTAGTGTATTAGAAATGCGTACCAAGGCGCGACGCAAGCACCACGAGGCTCCACTCGGGCTTATCATCGTCGACTACCTACAGCTGATGCAAGCGAGCGGCAACCACAATGGCAACCGAGTCCAAGAAGTATCAGAGATATCACGTGGCCTTAAGCTAATTGCCCGTGAACTCAATGTGCCACTAATTGCCCTAAGTCAGCTGAGTCGTAGCGTCGAGAGTCGGACACCGCCAATCCCGCAACTAGCCGACCTACGTGAATCTGGATCAATCGAGCAAGATGCCGACATTGTCAGCTTCATCTACCGACCAGGTTATTATGAACCTGACAACCCCGACGTCAAAAACTTGACCGAGCTGATAATTGCCAAGCATCGAAATGGTCCAGTCGGTAAGATTCAGCTTTACTTCCACCCTGAGCGATTGCGCTTTATGTCGCTCGACAAAAAACATGAATAACTAGTAGCTACTAGCTCGGGGGTGATTTTATCAGCCCTCGACTAGTGCTATACTAAATAACCAGTAGTATGAAACGACGTGTTACCGAGTATGCACTTTATAGGCACCGCTACATAATAAGTTATGTATTTGGCTTTTTGATTATCAGTACACTGATCATATTTTCAGCACTATATGTCCCGGGGGGCCTACGAAACGCCGAGCAAGCTACCACTATCGCTAGCGCTGGATTGCAATTTAATGAATTTGATCCTCAATCTGTCGTAAGCCTGCCTTACAACTTGTTGCAGCGGGCGTCGATTGAGCTGTTTGGTATTACTAGCCTGTCGATAAAACTGCCATCTATCATACTAGGCCTAGTGGCCGTCGTTGGCATATTTTTCTTAGTTAAGGAATGGTACCGCAAAAATGTCGCCATGATTGTGGCTGTTTTAGCCGCCTCGATGCCATTATTTGTCTTTATGTCTCAAGATGGCACACCAACCATATACACCTTAACGGTGGCCAGCTGGCTACTGCTAGCTGCTACCAAAGTAGCGCGGCGTGCCAAGCCAAGACTGGTATGGAAGGTGGCTTTGTTCATTTTGCTAGCCCTCAACTTATACGCACCACTTGGCATTTATCTGAACTTAGCCATAGCCACAACTGTCATATTCCATCCTCATATTCGTCATCAGCTGCGCTCGCT
>CAZNOD010000011.1:0-14375 GCA_964574585.1 uncultured Candidatus Saccharibacteria bacterium
GTTATCGACGTAGTGCAAAGTAACCGCGTTGACACCACTAGCAACAATTGGTTCGTAAGCATGGCGCGCCTGATGCTTGGCGAAACCGTAGCTAAACTCAGCAGCAATCTCGTATTCATATTTATATTGCTCTATTTGCTTATGCACCAATTCAAATTGTCCGATAGTCAAATCAACAGCTCGCTTAATCGCCTCAATTTCCGTCGCTTGATTGAGCGTAACTCAGCTAGTTGACTACTGCAGTCTTGTACCGAATTAAATATCCGCTCCAAACGCTGAGTTAACTCGCGGCCGGCCGGATTGTAGACCGTACGACTAGCGGCTGCGCCGCTCGTCGGCATCACGGTATAAGCTGTACTGTGACGCCTGGCTAGTTGCCGAAGTGTGTCCTCGAGCTGAGATTCAGCTATCACCTCATTGACACCACTAGCTTGCTGTAAAGAGTTGTCATCAAGCGTACCATCAAATATCTGCTCGACGTCCGATAGGGTTGGCTTGACGAGCCAGCTGTAGTCACGCTGCCCATCGTAAACAAGAACCAGCTGCGGCTGGCTAACTCCAGCTAGATACCAAAAATTTGCATCTTGATCAAAGGGATAAGTAGTGTCACCACGCCGCTGCATCAACCGGTTGCCAGCTAACACTACGACTCCACCCTGCATCTTCGCCGCTAACTTTCGACGATTATCGATAAAGAAATGTTCAGAGAATAGCGACATAGTTAACAAGTGCCAGCTTGTGGCGTCTTTTGACTCTTGGAATTTATATGCCAAACAACTTCCGGATACGCCGTACTTTGTGCGCTCAAACAGTAACCATCAACTTGGTAGATATAAGTCACGTTAACTGTTTCACTACTGGTACGTATGGCCTCGAATGCTGATTGGTTAGCTGGATAGCTCGAGTTGAAGTTGCTATAAGTATCTAGTTCACTAGCTGCCTGGCTGAGCTCATTCTTCACTTCTGTTTCAGCTGTATTTTTGCGCCAATCGGCTATATAAAACACCACCAGCGTCAACAAAATTGACAAAACTGTTATAACGACTAGTAGTTCGACTATGGTAAATCCTTTGGCTTTCATCTGTTGACACTATAGCATAAGTTGAATTATCAATTGTCATTTATTGAGCTTGCCGCTGTCATCAACCGATAGGTACTGCTTGATAATTGCCGCCTTAGCTGGGCCAGCCACGGCCGCTAGCTCATCGTGGCTAGCCAAACTTATAGCGCGTAAACTACCAAACTCTCTAAGTAGCTTCCTCCGTGTGACCGGTCCAACTGATGGTATATTATCGAGCTTACTAGCGGTAGATTTTTGCCGTTTTAATACTGTGTGGTAGCTGACTGCAAAGCGATGTGACTCGTCGCGTATTCTTTGTAGTAGCTTAATTATATGTGTACTGTGCGGTAGGTTAACAAGTATAAAATCAGTTGTCTCGGTCAAGTAGCCGTCGAGCTCGGATAGTTTTTTGTGATTGATTGTAACTAGTGAATTATCACGACTAATTACAATTTGTTCTTGTTTTTTTGCTATACCAATAAACGGTATAGTGACGTCGCGTTGATAGCGAGCCTTTAGCGCCGCTTCAAGCTGACCCTTGCCACCATCAATCAAAACCAAGTCGGGCCGGCCCCATGATTTTAGATTCCGCTCGCTAAATCGCCGCAAGATTGTTTCGTTCATATTGTAAAAATCATTATTGTGCTCGAGTTTGGTCTTGAACTTACGATACTGGCTACGATCGCTAACCCCGTTGCTAAACACCACCATACTAGCTACGACGTTACTGCCACCCATATGACTTATGTCATAACCTTCGATACGCTGCGGTAGTTTATCTAGGCCAAACAAATCTGCCAAATCGCTCAGTGCACGATCTTTTGATATATCCAAATATTCGCGATCACCAAACATAATCCGCCGTTGCAGCTCTTGCATGTAACCTAGCCGATTACGCAGCCGAGCAGCTGTTTCAAAATCATGTCTAGCTGCCGCTTGCTTCATCTCGCGCTCAATCTCTCGCGCTAGTTGTTTACGATTTCCTTTTATGTAGCTGATTAGTTTACGCAAGCTCTGCTTGTAGGCTTCGCTGCCCTGGCTGACGTCAGGGTTCAGGCCAATTTGCATCTCAAGTTTGGAGTCAGTTTTTTTGGGAGGTCGAACTAGATATGGGAATACTCGTCTGAGATAGCGCAAAGCCTTACGCAAGGCGTAACTATTATAAAACGGCCCGTAATATTCAGCACCGTCGTCGAGTGGACCACGCGTCAAGCTGACAGTCGGCCAGTCTGATTTCATGTCGATACGGACGAAGCTCTGGCTCTTATCGTCACGTAGCAAAACGTTATAACGTGGCATGTAACGTTTGACCATTTCCGACTCTAAAAACAAGGCATCGATTTCACTATCGGTTTCAATCCAATCAATATCGGCTATTTCCGCTACCAGAGCCATTGTTTTCGCATCTAGGTTACGCGACGCCTGAAAATACTGCCGGACACGATTCTTTAAGACTGCTGCCTTGCCGACATAAAGCACCTCACCACTATCCGACTTATGGAAATACACTCCCGGACCACGAGGTAGTTGCTGTAGTTTATGCTCGATGTTATTCTTCATGCGCTTATTTATACTGTATCAGGCATTATTTAACCGACACATATGGGTTATCTTTTATATAAAATCGCCACTGACGGTGCGTGTCACGGCTAATGCCGACCCGTTCGGTAGCAACTATTTGGCCTGGTGGCAATTGTGGCTGAGCCACCAGCCGCATCGGTGACAAGTGTAGGTCGTGTCCATTCATCTGCCGATTTATCGCCATCGCCTGACATAGCTTAGCTGGACCGTTGGTTAGTAGTGGTCCACTATGATTTGGTCGATTAGACTGCAGTATATTCACGCCCGAAACGGGCTCGACGGCGCGAATCAATACTCCAGCCCCTACTCCAGCGCCACTTGTTACTACGTTGCAGCAATAATGCATACCGTAAGTGAAGTAGACGTACAGGTGACCGCTCGGTCCAAACATAGTTTTGGTTCGGGTTGTTTCACCGCGATAACTATGACTAGCCGCATCATCCTGGTGGTAAGCTTCGACTTCGACAATCCGGACTATAGCCTGCCCTTGCGGTAAATCTCTTACAAAAAGACAGCCAAGCAGCTGTTGCGCGGCGTCAACCGACGAGCCGTCCAGAAAATCAGGGAAATTAGCGTTGGCGTTCATAGTGGCAGGTATAGCCTCCGGGATTTTTTTGCAGATAATCTTGGTGGTAATCTTCGGCTGGCCAAAACTTATCTAGTGGCTCTAAGGTGGTGGTTATCGGCTTATCCCATAAGCGACTGGCGCGCTCTATCGCCCGCTTGGCAGCCTGTTGCTGGACTTGGTCGCGATAAAAAATCGTCGAACGATACGACTCGCCAATATCATTACCCTGCTGGTTCAGGGTAGTCGGGTCATGAATATTATAAAAATAGTCTAGCAGGCTGTCGATTGATATCTGACTACTATCAAATATGACCTCGAGGGCTTCGGCGTGACCAGGATGAAACTCATAAGTTGGATTTTGGTTATCCCCACCACAGTAGCCGACAGTCGTATCGACTACACCTGGCTGCACTCGAAACAACTCCTCCATGCCCCAAAAGCAGCCACCAGCAATAACTAACTTATCCATACTACTATTATAACCTGTAACCAACACTTGGCTAGGCGGTCGGCTCGCTCAAGTCGGTACTGGAGCGGGTGTATAATAGTTATATGAAGTCACCTAAATTGACTAAATCTCAAGAAGCCGTTTTATTCGACAAGGCCACCGAGCCACCTTTTAGTGGAAATTTGCTATACAACCATAGCTCCGGTACCTATCATTGCGCGAACTGTCATGCTCGACTGTTTCTGTCGACCAGTAAGTACGATAGCGATTGCGGCTGGCCGAGTTTCGATCGAGCAATTGACGCCGCCGTAAACTATCATGATGACAAATCTCACGGTATGATTCGCACCGAGGTAACCTGTGCTAACTGCGGCGGTCATCTCGGTCACGTGTTTCCAGATGGACCGCGCGAAACCACCGGTCAGCGCTACTGTATCAATTCGCTTGCCATGAGATTTGAAGATTCTGAGTAAGTCTTATCTCTCGCTGTAGCCGCGGCAACTACAGCTGTAACAGCTTTGTCGATTTCAGCACTAGCAGTCTCGCGATCGATCACCTCACCTGACAGGTCAATGGTCTTGGTGAAGTATAGGCTTGCTGCTTCATCAGCTAAAATATTAGCACCGACTTTGCGCTTAACGTCGTTGAGGTGCGGTAAGGCTTTCTGGCCACCACCCCAACCATAACCGACCGCTACAACCGGTTTCTTATCCCACTCAGCAAACAGCCAATCGATAGCATTTTTTTGCGCAGCCGCCATGCCGAAGTTATACTCCGGTGTCAACGTCACGATAGCATCAGCTTGCTGAACGTGTTTTTGCCATACTTGAGCAGCCGGATTGGTGATCTTATATTCGGGCATAGCTGGTGTCATTGGCTCGTTGTAAAACGGTAGATTGATATCCCGTAAATTTACGATGGTCGGCTCGACAGCCTCGTGTTTGCTGGCAATATCTTTGACAAAATCAGCAATTTTATCGCCGGCACTAGCTGCACGCATGCTGTTGTTTACGATTAGAAGTTTGGTCACTGTTATTAAGCCTCTTTTGGCTGGTTTGAAATTTAATTATTACTTACAAGATTTATATGTGAGCTTTGAGCTCGTCTTCTAGGGCGCCTTGTGGTCGCATGCCGATTAGTTCGTCAACCACCTTGCCGTTCTTGAATACTTGCATATTCGGTATACCCTGAACTCCATAGTCAATCGCCAGTTGGCGATTTTCTTCGCTCTCTTCGATGTTGATTTTGACAACCTCGATATCGTTAGCGAGTTTTTTAGCAACGTTATCTAGTATAGGTGACATCATTCGACATGGTGCACACCAGGCCGCCCAGAAATCGACCAAAACTAGTTTATCGCTCTCGATAACATTGCTGGTAAAATCTGCTTTACCGCTTACATTTGTTACTGCCATTTACCCCTCCTTATTCTTCAATACATTTATGACATTCACCTACTATTTTCAGCGGGCCATTTAGGCGACAGACCCCTATCACGGCCCTGATATCCCGCCGACAATTCAGTGGTACAGATATGTCGCGTAGCACCCCACACTGACTACATTCGAAATGATCGTGGACAGCTGTGTTGACGTCGAAAATCATTGCCCCACCATCGTCATGCCCCGCTAACTGGATCTCACCATCCTCAAGCAAACGCTGAGTGATTCGATGTACAGTTGTATCGCTGAGGTGCGGATAGCTGCGTCTTAAGTCATCCGTAACTTCAGCATTGGTGGCATGACCAAAGTATTGCAGTGAATTGCGGACAGCCGAAACGTACCGACTGCGCCTCCTAGCTACTGTGTTCATAATTGTTATTGTAAACGATTAGCAATAAACATACAAGTGGTTTGCTACGAAGTCGTCGCGACTTTAGCGGCGTGCTGCTCACGACACTGTTTGCTATGGAATAGCAAGTCAGGGTTTTGCTTACAGTCTTGGCAAATCAGCACTAAGCTGTTGCACTCGGTGTGAGCGCAGTTTTCAAAGTTACTTGTATTGCCCTGGCAGTGCGTACACTCACCAATTACCTTATACTTGTCAGAAAACTCAACAGTCATACGCTTATCAAAAACCCTTAGGCTGCCTTCCCATAGGCCATCGTCACCGTAGGCCTCGCCGTACTTGACGATACCACCATCGATTTGATAAACATCCTTAAACCCGCGTTTTTTCATCATAGCCGATATGATTTCGCAGCGGACTCCACCAGTGCAATAAGTGATGACTTTTTTGTCTTTGATGTCATCGTACTTGTCGCTCTCCAGCTCCTTGATAAAGTCTCGTGAAGTATTAGTGTTCGGGACGATGGCGTTTTTAAATTTGCCAATTTTTGCTTCGTGGGCATTGCGACCGTCGAAAAAGACTACATCGTTGCCATATTTCTCAACCATTTCATGGACCTGGTGAGGCTTAAGATGCTGACCGCCACCAATTACCCCCGACTCATCGACCTCGAATTCATCGTCGGAGTTTTTGAACCCTACTAGCTCGCGGCGGGCTTTCACGCTCATGCGCGGAAAGTCATCGCGCGAACCGTCTGACCACTTGAACACGATGTCTTTGAATCCAGAAAACTTTTTGGTTTCTTTAATGTATTTTTTTAGGTCATCCATATCACCACCCACCGTACCGTTGAGTCCATGGCGACTGACCAGTATCCGCCCTTTTAAGTTCAAGCTATCACAAAGTGTCTTTTGCCACAGCTTGACTGTTTCCGGGTCGGTGATCGGAGTGAATTTATAATAAAGCAAGATTTTTTGCATACTATCCAAGTCTATCATATTTGACCCCTGTTGTCAGCTGGTTAATCCGGACGACTTTACAGAGCGCTCAACCTGAGATAAACTAAATACTACTATGATTCGCTTGGCGGATCCTCTGTAATCAGGCTGGTTCATTACCCAAATACAGCCGCTTATTACCACTAACCCCGGAGACTTATTTTGAATATAAACAGAGAGACTTTGCGGCTCTATTGGCAACAGGCCCGCCGCAACAAGCCGAGCTTCGTCACCATGCTGATCGCGATTCCGCTGGGCGCGGCACTGATCGACAGTATGCTACCCTACCTGCTAAGTGAAGCTATTGGCTCAATCGGTCAAAACGACAACCTTTTCGGCTTACTGGCTCTAGCCGCTGGCATCGGACTGGCTGGTGCAGCACTTAATTTCATCGGCTTTCGCAGCATGGCTCATCACGAAGCTCACGCGCTAGCCAACCTACGCGAATACACCTTTGTGAGTTTGATGAAAAAAGACCACCAATTTTTCACCAATCAAAAAATTGGTGCCATGACTAGTCGATACATAGACTTTGTCCGTAACCATATGGCCATCCAGGACCTGTTTATTATCCGGACATTAGGTTTTATCCTATCAGTCGGTACCGGATTGGTGATATTACTAATGCATGCTTGGACCGTAGCGCTGATCGTCGTCGTGATGATCATACTGCTTATCATTGAGATCCGCTGGGGCACGATCAAGCGAGCACCGTGGCGACACGAACGAAAAACCTTAGTGGCCGATATTCATGGGGCCGTAGCCGACGCACTGACTAACAACCTAATCGTCAGGACATTCGCTGGCGAAAAGCGCGAGATTGACCATCTTCAGTCCATGACAAAGCGATTCACGACGATATACAAAAAAGATATCGGCTTCGTAGTTGCCGAGGGCTCTTCACGTGTCGCTGTAATGGTCGTCGCCCAAATCATCACAATAGTCATATCAGCAATCATGGTCACTAACGGCACCCTCAGCTTGTCGATAGCCATCTTTATGCTAGCTTATATGCAACGGATAGGTTCTCAGCTATTCGTACTCGGCGATATCATCAACGGCTACGACCAGTCCTTCCTTGACGCTCAGCCAATGACCGAAATGCTTTTGACTGAAAACGTCGTTAAAGACAAAGACGACGCCGTCCACCTCGCCGTAAAGTCACCGGCTATTACATTCAATGATGTATCATTTCAGTATCCCGATGGCAACGAAAAAGTCCTTGATAGCATCTCATTTACTATACCGGCCGGCCAAAAAGTCGGCATGGTTGGCCACTCGGGCGCCGGCAAATCGACTATCGTCCAGTTGCTACTTAGATTCAGTGATGTGACTGGCGGCGCCATCACGATTGACGGCCATGATATCAGGCAGATTACCCAAGAAAGCTTGCGCGAAAACATCAGCTACGTACCTCAGGAGCCGCTAATGTTTCACCGTTCCCTGCGTGAAAATATTGCCTACGGCAAACCCGATGCTACCACCGATGAAATACTTGATGCCGCTAAAAAAGCTCACGCCCTGGAGTTTATTGAAAAACTGCCGCACGGTCTCGACACGACAGTCGGTGAACGTGGCGTCAAGCTAAGCGGCGGTCAAAGACAGCGGATTGCCATCGCCAGAGCTATTCTCAAAAACGCACCAATCCTCGTCCTGGACGAAGCCACCTCGGCACTGGATAGCGAGAGTGAGAAGCTAATTCAAGCCAGCTTGGACGAGCTGATGAAAGGCCGCACTAGTATAGTTATCGCTCACCGCTTGAGCACTATTGCCAAGCTAGACCGAATCATCGTACTAGATAAAGGTCAGATCGTCGAAGACGGTAGCCACACTGACCTATTAGGCAGCCACGGTATTTACGCAAAGCTTTGGAGCCACCAAAGTGGCGGCTTTATCGAAGACTGACCCTGCCTGTTGACTGCAGTAAAGCAAAATGGCGCCCTTTAGATAGGGGCGCCATTTTTAGTCAATCGATACTAGCGACTACTTGTTAGCGTCGACGTTTGATTGCTTAGGCTCATCTTGACCCTTGCCGCCGGGTCGATCTTCACCCTCTGACCCAGGGGCGTCTTCACCACCCATCTCAGATTCGACTTCCGATTCATCCTCGGCTTCACCAGCAGCCGCCTCGTTGGCAGCTTGCAAGGCACTTGGTTCCCAAACACTAGCAATCTGTAGGTCTGTGATGCTTGGCCGCTCTTCTTCCTCATCGTCTTCGACGCGGCCGCTGTCGTGTTCAACTAGCTCGACACCTTCGGGCAGCTTGACATCACCTAGCGTCAAGCGTTGACCAGCCTCCTTGAGACCTAGCACTGATGCTTCGAGGGCTTCTGGCAGATCCATTGGTAGAGCTCGAACTTCGACACTATCTAAACTCTGCAGTATGACCAAGCCGGCCTTTTCAGCTTCACTTTCGCCTTCACCAACTAGTCGTACCGGCACTTCAGCGACAACTGGATCGTTGACATTGACGGCGTGAAACGATACGTGTTGGATAGCGTTTTTTACTGGATCGATGTCGACATCCTTAATCATAGCAATCCGGCGCTTACTGCCAGTCAGATGTACTGGAGTATGTTTACCGGCGGCCATAACGACTTTCTTGAGTTCGCCTTCAGGAACTTGAACATTCATCGGGTCAATGCCCGGACCGTAGACTACACCTGGCGTAAAGCCTTGTTGACGCAGTTTGGCAACTTTTTTGCCGTGGACATCGCGTTGATCCACCTTTAGGGTTATCTTATCTCCCATCTCTCTTCTCCTTTCCGAAGAATACCTTTTCGGAGGTAATTTATCTAGCTTAACTATTATATCAGTTTCGATACAAGCTGTCACTTCGTAGTATAATGCTAGTTGTATGAAAAAATCTAACGCACCCGACTATGACGAGTTTGAATCGACTCGGCTAACCTTTAAACTAATCAACCTACTCGACGGGCCGCGAGATATTATGCGCAAGCTATACCACTGGGTGGTATCTTGGGCCGAAAAACCTTCGGCGGAACGAGCTCTAGCGGGCTTGAGTTTTGCTGAAAGCTCATTTTTTCCAATCCCCCCCGACCCGCTACTAATCGCCATGGTCGTGTCTCAGCCCAAGAAGTGGTTTCGTTTTGCCACCATCACTACTGTATCTTCAATTATTGGAGGCGTGTTTGGGTACCTGATCGGTATGTTGGCGATTGCGGCCGTTATGCCAATCATTATTAATGTCGGCTATGAAGCCGCCTACCATTCAGCTGTCGACTGGTTTGACAAATGGGGCCCAATGGCCGTGGTAGTTGCTGCCTTTACACCTATACCGTACAAGGTGTTTACTATCGCTGGTGGCGCCGCTGCTATGTCTCTACCGTTATTCATAATTTGCTCTATCATCGGTCGCGGTGGTCGCTTTTATCTAGTGGCGTTTTTGATGTATCAATTTGGTCGTCGTTACAAGGACAAAATCGAGAAGTACGTCGACATTCTAGGCTTAGCTTTTGTGGCTTTACTAATTGCCGGCTTTGTCGTTATTAAATACGTCTTGTAGCTTACTACTACAGCAAGTCTTTGAGGTACTGGCCGGTAAATGATTCTTTGACCTGAGCTACCTCTTCTGGCGTGCCTTTAGCAATCACCTGGCCACCACCAATACCGCCTTCTGGGCCCATGTCGATGATGTAGTCAGCTGTTTTGATAACATCGAGATTATGTTCGATAATTATCATCGTGTTGCCGTTAGATACCAATTGATTGAGGATGGTCAGTAGTTTTTTGACGTCGGCGCTATGTAAACCAGTGGTTGGCTCGTCGAGTATGTACAAGGTCTTGCCAGTACTGCGACGCGATAACTCAGTGGCAAGCTTGATCCGCTGTGCCTCACCACCACTAAATGTCGTCGCTGGTTGACCGAGTCGAATATATCCCAAGCCAACCTCATCGAGTGTCACTAGTTTTTTGTGTATGCTAGGTATATTTTCAAAAAATTTTGCAGCTTGCTCAACCGTCATGTCCAGTACATCAGCAATCGTCTTGCCTTTGTATTTGATGTCGAGTGCTTCACGGTTGTAGCGTTTACCGCCACACTCTGGACACTGGACGTAGACATCGGGCAAAAAGTGCATTTCAATCTTGATCACGCCATCGCCCTGGCAGTTCTCACAGCGGCCGCCCTTAACATTGAAGCTAAATCGTCCAGCTTTGTAGCCGCGGATATTAGCCTCAGGGGTGCCAGCAAAAAGTTCGCGGATCGCCGTAAACACACCGGTGTAGGTCGCAGGATTTGATCGCGGAGTACGACCAATTGCCGATTGGTCGATCACAATCGCCTTATCCAGTCGATCGATGCCCTCGATATTTTCATGCTGACCAGGAACAGCCTGCGAGCGATGCAATCGAGCCGACAACTCTTTTGCCAAAATATCGTTGACTAGCGTCGATTTGCCCGAACCAGAAACACCACTAACTACTGTCATGACACCAAGCGGGAATTCGACGTCAATATGACGCAAGTTGTTCTCGCTAGCTCCGCGGACTATCAGCTTACGATCTTTTTCAACCGCGCGACGCTTGCTTGGTACGGCAATTTTTTGTCGACCCGATAGATAATCACCAGTAATACTATCCTTGTTGGCGGCTACCTCACTTGGCGTACCCGTCGCTATGACTCTTCCGCCATGTACGCCCGCGCCAGGACCGACATCGACAATGTAGTCAGCCGACCGAATCGTATCCTCATCATGCTCGACGACCAGCACTGTATTACCAAGACTACGTAAGCGCTTGAGGGTGGCAATTAACCGATCGTTATCGCGTTGATGTAAGCCAATCGATGGTTCATCAAGTACGTATAATACGCCCTGCAAGCCACTGCCTATTTGGGTAGCTAAACGAATCCGCTGCGCTTCACCACCGCTTAGCGTGTTAGCAGCTCGACCAAGCTCGAGATAGTTTAGACCAACATTATTCATAAAGCCTAGTCGCTCGGTAATTTCCTTGATAATTTGACGACCAATTAGCTCGGCTTCACCTGTCAGTTTGATATCTTCATTAAACAAGCGTAGAGCCGCCTCTATGCTAAGGTCGCAAATATCCATGATGCTCAAGCCTTGTATAGTCACCGCCAATACGACCGGCTTGAGTCGAGCGCCCTTACATTCATGACAATTACGCTCGCGCATGAAGCGCTCGATATCGCGTCGCATAAATTCGCTATCGGTTTCTTTGTGACGGCGCTCGAGGTTTGGTATCACCCCTTCATAGGTCGAGTCATAGCTCCGACCGTTGCCGAGCTGAACAGTATACTTCTGGCTGCCAGTGCCGTACAAAACTTTATTTAGTGCATCTTGTGATAAATCTTTTACAGCAACCTGTAGGCTAAAGCCGTGTGCATCAGCTACCGCCGCTAGACGTTTGAGATACCAGGCGTCTGAGTTGACACGATTATATGGTCGAATCGCTCCTTCAGAAATAGTCAGGTTGGGATTGAATACTAGCTCAGGATCAACTTCGAGCCGACTACCGAGTCCAGTACAAACTGGGCAAGCTCCCTGCGGTGAGTTGAAGCTAAACAGACGTGGCTCAAGCTCGGGTATGTCAACCTCTGGATGATCGACACAGGCATATTGCTGCGAATAGACCGCTAGCTCATTGCTATCAGCATCGAGCAGCTCGACGAGCCCGCCGCCAATCTCTAAGGCCTGCTCCACCGACTGAGTGATACGACTAACCGCCTCAGGCTTGACGACAACTCGGTCGACTACCAGCTCGATATCGTGCTTATAACTCTTTTGCAGTTCTGGAAACTCGTCCAGCGAGTAGACAACGCCATCGACCCGAGCCCGCGCAAAACCTTGACGCATATACTGCTCGGGTATATGTGCGTGTTCACCTTTTTTCTGTTTGACGATTGGTGCTAGTATCATCGTTCGCTTGCCATCGAGCTTCATAATCTCGTCGATAATCGATTGCGCGGTACGTCGCGACACTGGCTTGCCACAAACCGGACAGTGCGGCACGCCAAGACGAGCAAACATCAAGCGAAGGTTGTCGTATATTTCAGTAACCGTAGCCACTGTCGATCGTGGATTGCGGCTGGTCGACTTTTGGTCGATCGATATCGCTGGACTCAACCCTTCGATACTATCAACGTCTGGCTTGTCCATAATCCCCAAAAACTGCCTAGCGTAGCTACTCAGACTTTCGACATAGCGACGCTGGCCTTCGGCGTATATGGTATCAAAAGCCAAGCTCGACTTACCCGAACCGCTCAAGCCAGTGATGACCACTAGCTGATCGCGCGGTATCTCAACATCGACATCTTTTAAGTTGTGCTCACGAGCACCTCTGACTCTAATACTCTCTGCCATATCTGACTCATTATAACATTTATTCAGAAGACGGTCACACCTCTCGACTTGGCTAGGTAGCTAGTTTGACCGCCTGCCGGCTCGACTATCGTCTCACTGTGGTCGGTAGACGACTTTGTCCGGCCTGGCAAACGACAGCAGTTTTTTATTTGCATTATATTAGCTTATATGATATAGTACTAGATAAGTTAAATTCAGTTTGGAGTGTGTCATGCGCATCACTATAGCCGCAGCTATCGTGGCACTAGTAATCGTCAGTTTGTTCAAGTCAGGTGTTATTAATGCTCTGCTAATGTTCGTGATGATTGGTGCGATGCCAGGTACTGGCTGGGTGCTTCCACCAATGATTATGCTCGCTCTAGTCATCATCATTGCTTGGTTGGCGCTACTACAGTCGACTATCCAGCTATTGCGACGGCGACGAATCTAGCTTTCATCGCTAACTGAACCAAGCGACTGATACCAAAGCTGCAGCTCTTCTAGGACAAACTGTTGGTGTTGAGTCAACTCTGCTGCAGCTAGACTAAGTTGCTGCATAGACTTGATAAAACCTGGCGATTGTCTAGTCAGCCTATCACGTCTATATTGCTCGTAGCTAACCCGATCGTCATCGGTCATGATCTGCGGATAATTGCGCGCCTTGTAGCGCGGATACATTTCAACTAGTCGTGGATCATCAAATTCAGGATTCATAGTCTTGAGCTGCTCGGCACTAGCCTGGCTGACCTGCTCGGCGCGCAAGCGATCACGATCGCCGACAAAACCATCATAGAGCTTGCTTTCAGCTTCAACAGTCGGCGGGTAGTCGGGTCGTTTCGATAATACATTACTGACTTTTGTGGCAAATTCCGGCATCTGACTCAGAGCTTGCAAATGCTTTTCGACTATCGCCAAGTCTAGACCAATCTTATCCCAACCATCCGAACTACCTAATACGCCAAGTGGCGCCACCGCTGGTGATCGATTATACTGCAGCTTTTTGACAGGTAGCCTCTGGTAGCCATCGCCTCGTTGGTCGTATGGCGTGTTGACAATCGCTTCAATGTCAGCAGCCGATAAGTCGGCCCATTGCGTCGGATCATAGCGCAAGTCGTAAACGTAAACATTGCCATAGTCGGCCTCGCCAAGTGGTATCGCGACAGTAGTTTTCTGATACTGTGAGTCGTAACGGCCACTCGAGTAGACAAAGGGCTTTGGCTTATCCAGATTAACTAGTTGGCGAACAGCATTTTTATCGCGCATGCCATAGAGGTACTCAAACAATTGGGGCTGCTTATCGGCCACTAGCTTTGTGATGGCTATCAACGCTTCGACGTCGCTCAAAGCATCGTGTGCTTTTGTGTGAACCAGGCCATTGGTTTTTGATAATAGCTCTAGTTTATTAGCTGGCTTTCCGTCAATAAACGGCCATTCGATGCCATCGGGCCGAAGAGCTCGCGTCATCCGTACTACATCGAGCATGTCCCAGCGACTACGACCATCCTGATAGCTCCACTGGTAAGGGTCATAGTAATTACGCCACAGCAAAGCCCGCATAAACTCATCATCGAAACGAATATTATTGTAGCCAACTATGGTAGTTTCTGGC
>CAZNOD010000012.1:0-13357 GCA_964574585.1 uncultured Candidatus Saccharibacteria bacterium
TTTTTCGCGTCGCAAATAGTCAGTCAAGGAGCTGGCACCGTATTTGTCTATTAAACTTTCGGCACATGGGTTAGCCGAGACGACAATCATGTCCTCGAAACAATCACGAATTGTCGAGCCATTTACCTTATCATCCCACCGTAAATCATGGCGCCGAATATCGTCGAGCACCCGCAGCATTAGGTACACTTTATAAGTACTAGCCGATGGAATCGATTCATCAGCGCCACCACTTGCTGACCAGCCCTCGCCATCAAGCTGTGTTACCATAATGTGAATATTGCCCTTAGCCGTGACGTCCTTGACATAAGCTCGCAGACCCTTTGCCGATGAAGTATAGCTGCGACTATAGTCAACTGGTGGCTTGATAGTTTGCCGCTGGTAGGCCAGGCTAATTTGGCCGCTTGGCTGGGGTGTAGATAGTGCCTCGACGATATCATCGACTACCTTGTTTCGATCAATACCCAGACCCGACCGTCCACCAGAACGATCGACCTCTTCACCGTCGACCAACTTCACCTTAACTGGCTCCGGCTTGTCATCGGTTTGGCTAGCGATATTACCAACGTACTTAGCAATTGCAGCTCGATCAAAATCTAGGCTGACTTGACTACTGCTTTTATCATTGGTTATCTTCAGCCAATTAGCAATTGTCGGTCGATTTGGCTCAAACTCCCGGTCGGCATCGATGATAATCTTAACTTTCTGACCAAGCAGTAGCTCGGCCTGCTGTTTAACATCAGCTACCGAAGCATCACTAACAGTTGGTTCAATAACCTTTGGCCGCACATCAAGTGTCGTTTTGTCCCAGTTGAAGCTAGATGTTTTAACTACTTCATTGAGCTTGTCAGCCTTCACCTGACTACCTGGCTTGGCTTGGGTGACAGTCAGTTCACCGTCCTCGATAGCTAAGTTGGCATCAGTTGGATCGAACGACAACTCTTCGGCGTACTCCTGGCTGACTTCAGCTAAACGCTCGTCGTCAAATGACAGTTGATAGCGATCGAGATTGGGCTGATACCAGAGAAGAGATAATGGCACAAATCTAAACAAAACTGGATAATTCGTGGCATGCTTTGCCATCTCATTGGCGCTAACCATCGCACCAAAATACTGTAATTTGTCAGTTTTTGATTTGTCGCCAGCCTGGATCAACAGGTCTGCCTCCGAAAAGCGCGTCTGGACCGCTAGGGTGATCTCTGGTTGCGTCTTGTAGCCTACCGACTGACCAGCTACTGAAGCTAGCGGAACGGCGTGACCATAGGGGTAAACTAGCTGTACTGCTACCGACAAAACCATCAAAGCCGCCACACCAATCAGTAGCTTCTTGCGGTGACGACCGAGCCACCTCTGTAACCCCTGTATCCACTTCGGTCTTACCATATGGATAGTATAACACTAGGAGGCGAGCGAAAGGTATGCTTGCATACCTTTCCGAGACGACGCCGTGTTTCACCTTGGTATAACACTTGGAGGCAAGGAATAGACTACTGGTGGTCTATAGCAGGACACCACCGTCATATGTCGCGGCTAATACTAACCGGCTTTAGCTCTGGTTTATTTTTGCCGCTCGCGATACTCGCCAGTCGCTGTATCAATACTGATAACGTCACCTGTCTTGATAAAAGCTGGTACCTTGACGGTCATTCCGGTTTCGACAGTCGCATCTTTTAGCACGTTACTGGTCGTGTCGCCCTTGACGACGTCTTCGGTGTAAGTCACGGCTAGATACAGATTTTTTGGCAATTCAACCGATATAACTCGATCATCAAAAAACTGCAGCTGTAACATATCACCTTCCTTGAGATAGTCCTTAGCCTCGGCGACAACGTCGAGCGGCAGTTCAAACTGCTCAAAGCTCTCTGGGTCCATAAAGTAATATGTTGAACCGTCTTCGTATAGATACTGGACGCTACGGTTGCTGACATCGGCTGGCTCAATTTTTTCTTGACCCTTGAACGTCTTTGGAATCAAGCTACCATCGATTAGGTTCTTTAGCTTAACGTTAACGATACTGCCACCACGGCCCATTACCTTTTGGCTGTATTCGACAACTCGATATGGCTTGCCATCAATTTGGCAAACTGTACCTTTTTTAAGATCGGTTGGTTGATACATGATAATACTCCATTATTTATAATTTGGAAGATAGAATATGGCCGTTGGTCGAAGGTTTACCGCCTCCCAATAGCCAACTTCCATACTCCAAGCTAACCTTGGGTTACGAATGGCAGCAAAGCCAAGTGTCGAGCGCGCTTGATAGCAGTCGCTAGCTGTCGCTGCTGTCGAGCTGACAAGCCAGTTTTGCCAATTGGTTCGATTTGTCCGTAAACATTAATGAACTTCTGCAAGGTTTTGACATCTTTGTAGTCAAAAAACACTGGTGCATCGCTTTTGTATCGTTTTGCCATAATTTGGCTCCTTTCATGATGAGATAGTGACTTTTACCAAGACTGTCACTCAAAGCCCATCTTATACTTACTAAAACGGTATTTCTGATAGATCGATTGGCTTGTCGTCGATATCTTCGACAACCACGTCATCGGATTTTTTGCTTGAACTAGAGCGAGAACTACTAGCTGAGGCTACATCGTCACCACCACGGCTACCGCCACCGATGAAGTTAAAATCTTCAACAACCACTTCGACGGCTTGTCGCTTATTGCCCTCGTTATCTTCATAGCTACGCTGGTCGAGGCGACCACTGACTAGCAATGGCGAGCCTTTACTGGTGTACTGCTCGATAATTTCGCCGACTTTACCCCAGGCAACACAGTTGATAAAGCTAGTCTGCTCTTGCTGTTGGCCATCTTGCCCTTTCCAGCTACGACTGACCGCCAAGCTGAAGTTGGCTACCGATTGACCACTAGCAGTTGTTCGCATTTCAACATCGCGTGTTAGATTACCCATCAGGATAACCTTGTTAAATCCTTTCGCCATACTCCCTAATCCTCCTTTGCCCGCTACTCTTCGTTGCTATCAGCGGCCTGTTTGGCAGCCTCAGCTAGAGCAGCTTTGCCTTTGACGTCGGTCTTGACTAGCAGATAGCGCAAGACAGAGTCGGTAATATTTAATGTATTGCTGATTTTGAGCGGTGCATCAGCTGGCAACTCAAGCTCCATGTAGACGTAAACCGCGAAGTTTTCGCGATTGATGCTATAGGCAAGCTTTTTCTTGCCCCAGTTGTCTTCTTTGACAATCTTACCGCCGTTGTCGGTGACAAGCTTACGCACCTTATCTAATGGTGCTTCAAGATCCGTTTCCAGATCAGGGTGAATAAGAACCGTTAGTTCGTATTCCTTCATACGTAGAACCTCCTTTGGAACCCGCTACGCGCGAGGGTTATCCTATTGCAGATAACCTTGAGTTGATAACAGCTTAATTATACCGTAAAACTACTGTTTAGACAATACGATACAGCATAAGTCTGTAATCAAACGCTACTCGTCGCTACTAGCGCCACCATCAAGATCATCAAGACTTGAAATCAAGACCTCGCGTGGTCGCGAGCCGTCAGCTGGGCCGATAATACCCTGCTCTTCCATCTCTTCAATGATACGCGCTGCTCGAGCGTAGCCAATCCGTAAACGACGTTGCAGCAGTGAGGTTGAGGCTTTGCGACCGTCAACGACTACCTGCACCGCGTCCTTGAACATGTCATCTCCACCGTTACTATCAAAGTCCATCACCACACCACCCTTGCCGTTGAGCTGGACTGGTTGCGCCACAATCTCATCGTTATACTGCGGCGGAGCCTGCTGACGCAAGTGGTCGGTAATCTTGAGTACCTCTTCATCCATCACCCAGGCACCTTGGATACGTTGTGGCTTGCCCATATCGGCTGTTTTGAATAGCATGTCACCTTGTCCAAGTAGCTTCTCGGCGCCAACTTGGTCAAGTATGGTGCGCGAATCAACTTGGCTAGCTACCGTAAAAGCAATCCGGGCTGGCACGTTAGCTTTGATTAGACCAGTAATAACATCGACACTTGGCCGCTGGGTTGCTAGCACTAGGTGGATACCGACAGCACGAGCTTTTTGAGCCAAGCGCACAATCAACGCTTCGACATCACGGGCCGCCACCATCATCAAGTCGGCTAGCTCATCGATAACAATTACTACGTACGGCATCTTGCCGTCGCGAACCTCTTGCTTGTTGCCATCCTCGTCTTCGACCGAGATGTTTTTACCACGAGTCTTGACCTTTTGGTTGTAGGCTATGATATCGCGAACCTTTTCTTCGGCTAATAATTTGTAGCGTCGCTCCATCTCGTTGACAGCCCACTTGAGAGCACTGATGGTTTTTTCTGGCTCGACGATAACCGGTGTTAGCAGGTGTGGAATGTCTGAATACGGCGCCATTTCAACTTGCTTGGGGTCGACTAGGATCAGCTTCATGTCACTTGGACTATTGCGATACAGCAGGCTAGTCAATAGCGTGTTAATCATCACCGATTTACCAGACCCAGTCTGACCAGCTATCAACAGGTGAGGCATTTTGTTAAGTTTACCAACAACGGGCTCGCCCGAGATGTCTTTACCGATTGCAAAGCCAAGCGGCTCGTTGACCCGTTTCCAAGCCTGACTACTGAGCACGCCATATAGACGGACATCAGCGGCCTTTTGATTTGGCACCTCTATACCAACGGCTTTTTGTCCGGGGATTGGTGCTTCAATCCGTAAACTTTGAGCTGCCAGGTTGAGCGCCAGATTGGTTTCAAGCGCCGTGATGCGCGTCAGCTTGACGCCGCTAGGTGGCCGCAGAGTATACTGAGTGACCTTGGGGCCAATATTAGCACCTTCCATCTGAACATCGATACTAAATTCACGCAGAGTGTCACGAATTGTTTCAGCATTGTGCTCGATGTCGCCAGGATCGGCTGGGCTCTGATTCTTCTCTAGTAAATCTAAGTCAGGAAACTGCCAGTTGGGGTCGCTAGCCATAACTAGCGCTGTCTTTTCTTCGGCCGCCTTGTCTTGTTTTACGCTGCCCTTGAGGCTCGATAATTTCTTGCTTTGCTTGTCGGCACCGGCTTTTTCTTCAGCCGTCAACATTGGCACACCGGCATTTAGCACCAGGCCATCGATTGGGTCTTTTGACTTGCCCTCTTGGCTCTTGGCAGCCTTGCGCATCACCTTGACGTTCTCGGCCTGCTCATCGCCAGTATTACTAGCAAATAGGCCAATTAGTCCATACCATATGCTCTGAGGCGACACCCGCAAGACGAATATTAGCGTCAGACCGATAAACAGCAAGTAAATAAATAGCGCTACACCCGATGACACCAGCGTCAGCATGCCGCTATTGATGGTTTGACCGATAAATCCACCGTTATTCTCCCCGAGTGAGTTTTCATACAAGCCAAACATACCCGACACCCAAGCCACTAGTAATACGCTAGCAAACTTGACCACCCAAGGTATCTGGTTATCTTCAGCCCGAAATATTTCAACCGCCAAATAGACAAACAAGAATGGCAAAATATATACCGCATAGCCGACCGTATTGAGGGCTGCTTGATTGATCCACACCATGATAGGACCACCAGCGTCAAACCAGGCTACTACCAGTAGTAGTGCTAGCGCTATAAGCAGCACAGCGCCGACTTGCTGCCAAAAGCCAACCGGTAGAGTATGCTCGGGTGCTGCCGGTTGATTTCGTCGCTTTTTCGTGGATCGTTTTTTCTTTTTAGCCATGACTATTCTCTAGTATACGCTTATCATCGACAACTGTCGATATCTGTTATGTTTAGTATTGTAGCATATTTTACTACGAATTGCAATACTATGTTACCGATTGGCAAACTTAGAGGCCCGCGCCTGGGTCTTCGGACTTATAGCCCGACCAGTCAACCTAGTCAGCTAATAAGCTGGTTTGTCGACAGGACCAGTCGGCACTTGCGCCTCACTGTCTGGTGACTGTGGGCGAGGAAATTTCTTTTTTGATGGCTTCGGCATCAATGGCTTTTTACTAGCCTGACTAGACTTGTTGCCGTTGCTTGACTGTGACTTTTGGCCACCGCCACCAATCTCATTGACAACTGGTATGACAATTGGGGTTCGACGCGTTTGGTCGTACAGGATATGGGTGATTTCATCACGTAATTCCTTTTTGATGACGTCCATATCGACTTTCTTGCCGCCAAAACTACGGGCAACTTTTTGCTTGAGATACTGGCGAATCGTATTCATCAGCTCCTCACTATCACGCATGTAGATAAAACCTCGCGAGATAATATCGGGACTGGTCAGCAAGCGACCGCTACCGCGCTGGACAGTTAGTACGACGATAAACATACCTTCTTGGCTCATGTGAATTCGATCTTTCAGCACGACCTCCGACACTACTGTGCCACTATCGTCATACATCACGCCACCAACTGGTATACGACCTGCTTTCCTAGCACCGTCATGGGTAATCTCGACGATATCACCGGCGTCGCAGACAAATATATTGTCACGCGGAATACCATTTTCTTTTTCAGCCAATCGCGCGTTGTTAACCAACATGTGGAACTCACCGTGGTACGGTATATAGTACTTTGGGTTGAGAGCATTGATTAGCCGAATGTGATCATCGTAATAACCATGACCCGACATGTGTAGCCGACCGACACCCGTCAGGTGAGACTTCCTATCCTGCAAGACTTCGCCACCTTCACGCATCAAACCATCGACGGTCCGGACGACGTACTTTTCGTTACCCGGGACGACACTAGAGCTAAACACAATCACATCGTTTTGCTTGACCTTGAGGTATTTGTGAGCACCACTAGCCATCCGATTGAGTACAGCGTTGAACTCGCCCTGCGAGCCAGTACAGACGACTGTCACTTTGTTGTCCGGTAGCTTGACTAGGTCTTCCATTTTGACGATAACATCTTTTGGCACTTTGATGACGCCAGCCCTGAGAGCAACCTCCAGGTTTTGGATCATGCTATAGCCGGCAAAAGCTACCTTGCGATCGTGTTTCTTGGCCTCCTCTAAGATGAGTTGCATACGGTGAATCATACTCGAGAAACTACTGATAATTATCCGGCTCTGAGCGTGCTGGTCCATAATCTCACCAATACTCTGCTGGACGTCGAACTCACCGTGCGCCGTGTTGCTACCTTCCGACTCACAGTTGGTACTTTCATTTAGAAAAGCCAAGATGCCTTCTTTGCTAGCAATTTCAGTCATGCGGTCAAAGTCAAACTTCTTGCCGTCTACTGGCTTTTCTTCGATACGCCAGTCACCACTACACAATACGACACCAAGTGGTGTCCGGATGACAACCGCCGTCGAGTCAGGAATCGAGTGGTTGACCCGGACTAGTTCGACGCTGAAGTTGTCGCCGAGCTGCGCTCGTTCGTGAGCCTCTGGGTTTAGTTCTCGGTAATCTGGCTCAAAGCCATCATCGGTCTCTTCTTTGTTGCGCTTGAGCATACCGATAGTAAACTTACTAGCATAAACAGGTGCCGGAATCTTCGGAATAAGATGACGGAAGGCACCAATGTGGTCGAGGTGACCATGCGTAAAGATATGCCCACGAATTTTATGCTTGTTTTCCTCGAGCCAGGTGACATCGGGTGTAATGTAGTTGATGCCCGGATAATCAGAGCCTGGGAACAAAAAGCCCATGTCGACGACGATAATTTCATCGTCGTATTCAAAAGCGGTCATGTTTTTACCAATACCCATCTCGCCGACACCACCAATTGGGATAATCTTGAGAGTTGGACGGTCAGATCGCTTGCCCTTCGGCTGATCCTTTAAGCTGAACTGTTTGCCGCCGTAGCCATTATAAATTGACTTGTTAACTGGCACGTTGATGACGTGTTGACTAGAGCGTAAATTAACGTTTTCACTAGTCCGGCGCTGAGCCCGAAAAACCTCGCCTTTACGAGTTGTCGTGCTGTTGAGCACTGTATTATTTGATTTATTCCGCTGCTGCGGCTGTTTAGAGGTATCGTCGCCTTTTGGCGTCGCCAGTCTTCGCTGACCCATAGATACTCTTCTCCTTTGTTTATTAATAATAAAATTTCAAAAACATATTTCAGAGGTGAGAGGTTTTGTAGTCAATCAAGTATCCCTCTCTGAAGTTGGGTTTAATTATAGCAAACTGACCGTTGATTGTCAATTGCCCTACTCACTGCCACACCTTACTGACAACTGTACCACTTAAAATATCCTGCAACAAAGACCGAGCTATCGACAAGTCAGCCGATGACTTATCTCTAGCGGCGTCACCTATCATGCCGAGGACACGGAATAACGCTACCGGCATGAAATCATCCCAGAAGACGTCGAACTCAAGCTCTTGTCGGTGGATAAACTGGCTAAGCATATAGTCGGCTGCCTCTATATCACGACACTTGATCGCTAGCCGCCCATAAGAGTAGGCGAGATCGTTGTAGCGTGGCAGATCGTCACCAGCCCGTTCACCGTCAAAGATTACCCAATCCCCGCTGACATCGAAGATTTGCCATGGAGTTAGGTCGCCATGCTGCAATCGGTAATCTAACTTGGATTCATGCTGACGTACGCAGTCGAGCCCCTGATCAATGTCCGGTGTGGTATCGATATCACGCAACCACCGCTTGAGGGCGTCATCTAGGCTACGGCTTTTATATGTCCTCAAGCTATCGGGTACTACATACGTCTCGGCTGTTTGATCTAAAACCGTCAACACGTCAATATAGCGATCGATATGGATCCTCCAGGCAACCGCGTCGCCAGGCTCAGCCACCACTGGAGCTGCGATGTGCTCCATCAGTAGATTGCTCTCATCGAGCAGCTGTATATCGCGAGGCGACCGAATTCTGGCCGCTGGATGCTGCCTTTCAACAATAGCCATAAAGTCCGCCCAAACTAGTTCACGTTTGATGTCACCAATACCTACTGGTTTCAAGCTAGTCTTGAGAAACATCTTTTTATTGTCATGTTCGACAATCGCGTAACTATAGCGATCCGTACGACCAAAGTTATTTTCTATTGGTACGTAACTTGTAAAATCAGCTGGACTTGTCATCATTTCTCCGGGACAGCACTTCGGCTGCTACAAAATCACTAATCAGTGTCGACCGCAGGCTGCCGTTGTATAGCGCCGCGGCTGGGTGATAGAGCGGGATGACTAAAAACTCGTGATTATGATATTTAACTGGCTGAGCACGTCCGTGGTCACGTGATATTACTAGCTCGGGGATAAACTCCGCTCCGCTGTGTCGGCCGAGCGTGATGACTACTCGTGGATTGATAATTTCTAGTTGGCGCATTAGATATGGCCAAAACTCAGCCTTCTCCTCTCGACTCGGATCACGATTACCTGGTGGTCGGTATTTAACGATATTTGTAATATAAACGTCAGCTCGATCGAGCTTGGCCGCTTCGAGCATCTCGTCCAAAAATCGTCCGCTAGCGCCAACAAATGGTAGGCCTTGGATGTCCTCTTGCTTGCCAGGTGCCTCACCAATAAATACTATATCGGCGTCAGGATTACCGTCTCCCATCACCAACTGTGTAGCTTGCTCGGCCAATTCAGGACAAACTTTTTGTTCGACTATCTCCTCGCGTAGTCGATCAAGTTCAATTTGCTGATTCATAGCGGCGGCCGAGCCAAATCTATTTTCGCTTTCGTTTCGACTTACTACCAGATAACCGTTTCGACAGAAAAGATATAACTAGTGGAACCGCCCAAATAAGTAGCCTCTGGCCGGCTGGAGACTTGATGAAGTTGACAGCTTTTTTGCGTAGACTCATATTTAACCTCCTCTTCTAACCAGTATACTACGTCGAGTCCTAGCGACATTAGCCGAAGTCAAGCTACGAGCCAAAATCCTCGCCTAGGTATTACATTGCCGGTGTAGGCATAATTCGTGCTGACTGCGTGATTGTCTTTACTCGGCGTCTTTTAGACTCAGGCTTAGGCGGCCGCGGTCGTCGATTTCCATCAACTTGACGCGGATAGCTTGGCCTTCTTCGAGCACGTCGGTGACTTTCTCAACTCGGCCCTCGGCTAACTTCGAGATGTGAACCATACCGTCGATACCTGGCATGATGTTGACGAAAGCACCAAACTCCATAATCTTGACCACGGTACCCTGGTAAGTCTTGCCGACTTCTGGCTCTTCAACTAGACCCTTGATCCAATCGACAGCCTTCTTAATAGCTTCGGCGTTGACAGCGGCTACGGTAACCAAACCGGTATCTTTGATATCGACTTCAGCACCGGTCTCGCTAGTAATTTTGTTGATCATCTCACCACCCTTGCCGATGATGGCACCGATTTTCTCAGGCTTGACCATGATCTTCTCTATTTGTGGGGCGTGTGGGCTGATTTTGCTACGTGGTTCGGCCATGACCGATAGCATGTGGTCGAGAATCTTTGCGCGACCAGCTCGGCTCTGCTCGAGTGCTTGAGCCAAAATATCGACTGGTAGGCCATGGACCTTCATGTCCATCTGCAAAGCAGTAATACCCTTGGCCGTACCGGTAACCTTAAAGTCCATATCGCCCGCAAAGTCTTCGGCGTCAGCGATGTCGCTGAGTACATAGGGCTTGTCGCCGTCCATCATCAGACCCATGGCTATACCCGAGACTGGGCTCTTTAGTGGCACACCAGCATCCATCAGCGCCAAGCATGAACTACAAGTTGCCGCCATACTAGTACTACCGTTCTGGCTCATGATCTCGGTGACGCTACGGATAGCGTATGGGAACTCTTCTTCGCTTGGCAATACCGGAATAAGCGCACGCTCAGCTAGGTAACCGTGACCGATTTCACGCCGCCCCGGACTACCTAGACGACGAACTTCGCCAACGGTGTAACCTGGTGCATTGTAATGATGCATGTAGCGTCGCTCGTAATCGTTTTGCTCCATCGTATCGACCATCTGAGCGTAGCTCAGTGGTGCTAGAGTGACGATGTTCATTGCCTGAGTGACACCACGAGTGAATAAGCTCGAGCCGTGCGTACGTGGTAAAATGCCAACTTCTGAGCTCAAAGGACGAATTTCATCGAGCGCTCGCCCATCGGGCCGTTCACCGTCACGGACAATACCATCGCGAGCGTCTTTGTGAAGTGCCATTGTAAAGGCTTCGTCGTACTCATCACGAGTTTCCTTGTCGTAAGACTCCTCACCAAGCTTCTCCGTCATTTCTGCATGGAAGGCCCAGCGGGTTTCGTTGACCATTTGGTTACGCTCTGGGTAAGCTTTGCGAAGCGTCTTGCCGAGCTTGCCAGACACCCACTGATCAACTTCGGTTTGAATCGCTTCGTTTGGTAGCACTAGCTCGTACTCTTGAGCCTCGGGCTGGACTAGCTCAACTAGTTCATTTTGTAGCTCAATCATTGGCTGCATCGCTTGATGCGCCCAAGCCATAGCATCGACAATTACTTGCTCTGACACTTCGTTGGCGCCAGCTTCTACCATAGTAATACCACTCTCGATACCAGCCACTACTAGATCAAGGTCAGACTGCTCACGCTCTTCTGGTGTTAGAAAAGCCTTGAATTCGCCGTTGACCCGACCGACCCGCAAGCCAGCTACTGGGCCATCGAATGGTGTACCAGTCAGCATTAGGGCCGAGCTAGCCGCCACCATCGCTACCATATCTGGGCGAAAGCTTGGATCCATACTCAGCACACTAGCGACAACTTGGACCTCTTGGCGATAGCCTTTTGGGAATAGCGGGCGAATCGGTCGGTCAATCAAGCGTCCAATCAAAACTGCCTCATCGCTCGGACGGCCTTCACGCTTGATGAAGCGACTACCGCTGATCTTGCCAGCAGCGTAAAACTTTTCTTCATAGTCGACCGACAGCGGGAAGTAATCGAGCACAATTGGTCGACTACCGACTTGCGATGAACCTAACACCACAGTGTCGCCGTAGCGCACCAGCACGCTACCGGTGGTTCGAAAACCAACTCGATTGACTTCGAGTGTCAGCGTCTGACCACAAACTTCTTTTGAAACCGAAACAATATCCTTGCCGGCTGGATTGATAGTAGACATAAAATGTCCTCCTTTTGATGGCGGAGAGTAACAGGTAGAAAACTTTAGTCAAAAGACTTCTATCTATCACCATCCGCAGCTTAATTACGTAATCTCACTATAGCACCAGTCGATCAAAAAATCTATCATCGACGACGTCTAGTCGTTTGCGTTTTCTCGTGCTTGCTGCCTCTCCCATACCTCATAGGGATCACCGATCACAACCTCACACGTCGTCACGCCCATCGACCAGCTCTCTCGCTCGCCACGTGGACACACCCGCAAACCGTACAGTGGGTACGATAGCAAACCGACCTCACCGTCGCTGACGTAAATTAGTGACCGTATGCCACCGTCCTCAAGCTTGATAGTTTGCAGTGGATTCTCCGGTAGTCGCGTCAGGTATTTTCCCAAGCTAGCGTTCAGCTGCTCGTCGACGCTCACTCCAGCACTGGTCTCGCACTCATCCTCATAAAATATATCAGTCTGTGGTAGCGAGTTACTCGCTGTAAAACAAGCAAAATCAGCCTGCGGATATACGCCATGATCAAGCTTGTACAACTCGACTAGCCTTGTCGCACCTTCGACAGCGTTAACTAGCCTAGCCTCCTCAGCTTGGCGCTCAGTACCGGCGAAAATAGCTGTCACGAAAATCGCCACCAACGCCACGCAAGCCAGTGCGAGTATCAGTTCTGCCAGAGTAAACCCGCGACCAAACTTCATACTGCTAGTTTAGCATAAACACGTCGGGCAAGTGACCGCTAGATAGCACAGTGACCTGCGGTCGGCTGCCTATCATCGCGATTTAGATGATAAACCTTGTCAGGCAGGCTCTCGTGGACCGCCTCGATGCAATACTCTCCGCCGGTTGTCGCATCGACTGACGGCAGCTCTTGCTCCATAACGCCATTACCAGGTGAGGCCCACGAGTCCCAAAAGCTTATTACTGGATAGGTGCCGCCTAGTGACAGAAAGCCCAGGTACTGCCGAGCCGTCAGCGTACTCGGTAGTTGCATATCGCCGGCCGCGTAGCCGATCCGGGCGTGCTGTCGATGCGCCGAAGCCGGGCGGACTTCGTCACCAAAAATCTGCACCGTGCCCTCGGTTGGCGCGATAAATCCCAGCAACATGCCAATTGTCGTCGATTTGCCAGCGCCGTTGGCACCGACGAAGCCGACCACTTCGCCCCTCGTGACTTCAAAATCCGCCCCGTCAACCGCCGTCAGGTCACCGAATCGCTTGGTCGCCGCGCTGCATTTTATAACCATAGCCACAGTATAGCGCACACCGGAAAGTTAGATAAGTGCTGGGTTGATTTCGCTAATCGACACTCCTGTCACAACTGCGCACCACCGCCACCACTATCATCTAATTGGGTACCAA
>CAZNOD010000013.1:0-11422 GCA_964574585.1 uncultured Candidatus Saccharibacteria bacterium
ATTCAACAATCGAACCAATGGAGCTACAGATCGATATCTTGCTTGGCGTACCCGACGCAGTAGCACCTGACGCAGAATATATATCACCGTTATATGATTATTTCTTCTCAACCGACAAGTTGGCTGCACGACCCGACAGCTATCTCGATACCCTAGAGGCACTTCGGACCGTCCGTGACCGATTGCGCGAACACTACGCGACTCAAACACCTAGTCTGCAGTCATTTATCGACTACCTAGCGGTTTATCGTGAGCTAAACGCTACACTAATGACCGTTCGACAGCGCGGCGAATCGATTACTGGCATGATAAATTTGATGACAGCCCACAAGTCCAAGGGCCTAGAGTTTGACCACGTCTATATATACGGGGCGATTGATTCACAATGGGGTGAGCGGGTGCGTGGTCGTAGTCGACTGATAAGCTACCCAGCCAACTTGCCACTGGCACCGGCTGGTGATAGCTACGATGAACGCTTGCGACTATTTTATGTAGCGATGACGCGGGCCCGAACTCGACTAACTATCAGCTACGCTAATACCGACCAGGCCGGTAAAGACAGTCTAATAGCTAGCTTCTTATCTGAGACCGAACCAGTGATTCACGACCAGCCGAGCACCATCCAGGTACTGACCGAACAAGTCGCAGCTGACTGGCGGCAATATCTAGATCCGACGCAAGCCAGTGACTTACATGACCTGCTAGCGCCAATGCTCGACCGATATAAGCTCTCTGCCACCCACCTAGGTAATTTTCTCGATATTTCACGCGGTGGGCCGATGCATTTTCTCGTTAGCAATTTGCTACGGTTTCCGCAAGCCAAATCGGCTACAGCAGCTTTTGGTACGGCCATACATTCCACCCTGCAGCAGGCTCACAACCATATTCGAGCTGGCGGTAGTAGACGACCCATCGAAGACGTGATGGGCGACTTCGAGCAATCGCTGCGCGACCAGCACTTATCAGCTGACGATTTCGTCAAGTTTCAGGCAAAGGGTATCGATGTGCTTGGAGCTTTTCTTGATCAAAAATATTCCAGTTTCACCGCTAGCCAGCAAGTCGAGCTTGGTTTTGGCAATCAAAATGTCTTTGTTGGTGAGGCTCATCTAACAGGGAATCTAGACCTGGTTGATATCGATGAGACAAACAGAACCATCATTGTAACCGACTACAAGACCGGCAAGCCGGCGCGTGACTGGAAAGGCAAGTCTGACTACGAGAAATCCAAATTGCATCGCTATCGTCAGCAATTAATGTTTTATCAATTACTAATCGAAGGTTCACGTGACTATTCGAAATATAATTTCGCTGGTGGAGTATTGCAGTTTGTTGAACCAACTACCACTGGTACAATCGTTGCTCTCGAGGATAGCTTCAGCAACGAAGAGCTAGATGAGTTCCGCCACTTGATTGCAGCTGTCTGGCGCTGCATAACCACCCTCCAGTTACCCGATATCAGCCAGTATGAACCAAGCTACAAAGGTATCTTACAGTTTGAGCAAGACCTGATTGACAACTATCAGGATTAGTGCTATAATAGAACACACTTCCGAGGAGTACTTTCGCTTCGAGTCAGACACTCGAGACTTGAGAACACTCCCGTGCGGGAGTGAACTTTGACAGAAAGTGCCCACACGATCACCGCAAGCGCGGTAGATAGCAGGTGTTAAATGGCATGCAAGACTTGTCGTGTACACGGCGGCTACACGTCGTCCGAGACGTGCACAGACTGCTCTGGCTCCGGCACCAAGAGCGGGGATCAGTGCGGCCGTTGCAACGGCTGCGGACAGGTGTGCGGTATGTGCGGGAAGCCGAACAACAGCTGACTACTGGTCAGTGCGAGCGAATGAACCGCTCCGTGTAGGGGGTGTAGCTCAATGGCAGAGCACTAGAGGTTTTATCTTCTAGTAGTACGGGTTCGATTCCCGTCATCCTCGCGCTGCACCATAGGGCAGTTTACGCACACGGTAAAGTGAGTTTGCGCCCGCAAGCGCGCTCGCTGTAACCGCGGTCTTTGGAGCGACCATAGTGACGTGAACTGGGTCAGCAGTGTGTACAGGCAAGGGACGGCCTAGATTCGCGGCGACGCGAGTCCACACACTATAGCCAGGACGGCGCGCGCACGTGAGGAAATCCGTGACAACTGCGCCGTCCCGGCTCCCGTAAGACTCTGGCGACACGTAGTATCCAATGGTGGCAAGTGTACTTGCAACGATACACTTGAAAACGGCTGACGCGCCAACGTCAACCACCCGATGATTAGGCAGCTCGATCCCCCCTCTGAGCTCCCAGGATAAGTGTCGCTATCTTGTTCATCGGGCCACCCGCCCTTAAGCACTTTTTGTCATCAAACCCTCGGTAGCAGTGCACTAGCACTCCCAGGTACCCCGATTATTCGGGGCTTTTCGCTTTTTATGAGATAATAAGAGTAAGTAATGAACAACTTTTGGCACGATTTACCGCGACCATTTTTCGTCCTGGCACCGATGGAGGCTGTCACTGACGTGATTTTTCGTCATGTCGTCGCCGAGGCCGCACCTCCTGATATCTGGTTCTCTGAATTCACCAATGCAACCGGCTGGGTTCACGCTGGCGACAAGGCTATCGGAGGTCGACTTATTAAGACCGATAACGAACAGCCAATTGTCGCCCAAATCTGGGGCGGTGAACCAGGCGACATGGAACAATTAGCTATCCACTGTCGTGAGCTAGGCTACCATGGCATCGATATCAATATGGGATGCCCAGCCAAAAGCGCTATCAAGAGTGGTGGCTCAGCGTTGATTCGCAAACCAGAACTTGCCGTGGCATCAATCCAAGCCGCCAAAACAGCTGGTCTACCGGTTAGCGTCAAGACACGCCTTGGCTACACTCATATTGATGAATGGAAGCCGTGGCTGACTACATTGCTCGAGCAGGACATAGTTAACCTGACTATCCATTTACGAACCAAAAAAGAGATGAGTAAAGTACCGGCCCATCATGAGCTTATTGACGATATCGTCGCTCTGCGCGATGAGATATCTCCGAGCACACTACTCACTATCAACGGTGACATCCGTGATCGAGCACATGGACTCGAGCTTGTCGATAAGCATCCTGGCGTCGATGGCGTGATGATTGGGCGTGGCATATTTCATAATCCATTTGCCTTTAATAAAGAGGTGTTGAGCAGTGAAGACCGTCAGGCAGAACCGACCGCCGAACACAAGCAGGCCCTACTCAGCCTACTTTATCTCCACCTCGACTTGTATGACCAGTGGCAAGACCGCAGCCCACGCCCGTATGAAACTCTAAAGCGCTTTTTTAAAATCTATATTCGTGACTTTCAGGGCGCTAGTGATTTACGAGCCAACCTAATGGATACAAAGTCCACCGCTGAAGCCCGACAGATTCTCAAAGAAATGGCTGGCTAATGCTACGACAACTATACCCAACTGGGACCTTTACCGGCAACTACCAACCTAGTGGCGACATCGAGCAGGCCGATAGCTTAATAGTGTTTACTTTTGGCTTTGGACCAAACCAATCCCCAGGAGCGTCAAATGAAGCGTTAGCTGACTTCGCAGTTGGCTTACGACAAAATTTAGGATCGATAGCACTATTGGCCACCAAAGAAGTATCCCTAGCGATAAACGAACCAATTGACCTAGTGATGGATAGCGACTTAGTCGGCTGGTCAGGGGTTGGCACTGGCACATGGGGAGAGTTGCAGCAAGCCAAGCAGTTCCTCGATGAAAACAATCTCGAGCGACCAATTGTCGTCGCTCAAAGCTACCACGTTGGTCGAGTCGCGGCCCAAGCTGCCAAACTAGATATCGATCCGATTGTCCCCGAAGGTCTACCATCGAACTTTACACCAAACTCCATCCAGTCCTGGACTCGCAATCGACTGCAGTGGACGATACGAACAGTGCCAGGCAATCTAGTCCTGGCACTGCAAGATAAACTATAGCCAGCTCTATAGTTTACGGCGACGGCGCTGTAAATCGGCAACCTTGAGCCGAACAGCATGACGGTCGACTAGGGCTGAGGCCTTTTCTAGCTCTACTTGATCCTTGGCTTCATCGCGCATCTGCTTGGCACGCTCAAGAGCGGCTGCGGCCTCGGCTTCGACGATGTCGCTACCGTGATCGGCCTCATCGACTAAGATACGAACTGAATCGTTGTCTATTTCAACGACACCACCGCTGACTGCTAATATCTCCATGCGATCATCTGGGTCAGTCTTTTGATAGCGTACCTGAATAGCACCCGGGCGAGCTAATGTAACCAACGGCTCGTGGTCGGGAAATACCGCAATCTCGCCATCAGCCGTAGGTATAATCACCTCATAGACAGGCTTGTCGAGCTTGGTTCCAGTCAGTGTAACTAACTGCAAGTTCATCTAGCTAGTCCTTTTTCTCGCTTAGTGGGCCAGGAGCCATGTAGAACCAGTTTTCAGGCTTGTCATCGTACTTGCCGCTCAAGATATCCTTGGCATCACGGATAGTGTCTTCTAGCTTGGTGTAGACACCCTTATTACCGGTAAACTGCTCGGCGACGTGGAACGGCTGAGCAAAGAAGCGCTGCAAGCGTCGCGCTCGAGCCACAGTTTGCTTTTGGTCATCGGACAGCTCTTCCATACCGAGAATAGCGATGATGTCCTGAAGCTCCTTGTACTGCTGAAGAACTCGCTGAACTTCTCGAGCTACCTGATAGTGCTCCTCACCAACCACTTCTGGATCTAGGCTTGTAGACGTACTGTCGAGCACGTCGACAGCAGGGTAAATACCAATCTCTGTCAGCGCTCGATTCATAACAATAGTTGCGTCAAGGTGAGCGAATGTAGTGGCTGGCGCTGGGTCGGTCAAGTCGTCAGCCGGCACATAAACGGCCTGCACGGAGGTGATTGAGCCTTTTTTAGTACTAGTAATTCGTTCTTGGAGCTGGCCCATTTCTTGCTGAAGGTTTGGCTGATAACCCACCGCAGACGGCAGACGGCCGAGTAGGGCAGAGACCTCTGATCCAGCCTGGGTGTAACGGAATATGTTGTCGACAAAGAGTAGAACATCTTTGCCTTCGTCACGGAAAGCTTCCGCCATAGCGAGACCAGCCAGTGCGACGCGTAGACGAGCTCCAGGTGGTTCATTCATCTGACCAAAGACCAGAGAGGTCTTACCGAGCACGCCAGCTTCTTCCATCTCGTAGTACAGGTCATTACCTTCACGAGTTCGCTCACCAACACCAGCAAATACCGAGTTTCCTGAGTGGAACTTAGCGATGTTATTGATCAGCTCCTGGATAAGAACTGTTTTACCAACACCTGCACCCGCAAATAGACCAGCCTTACCACCCTTAGTGAGTGGGGCGATTAAGTCGATGACCTTGATTCCAGTCTCTAGAATCTCAGTTTTGTTTGACTGCTCATCTAGTGCCGGCGGTTCACGGTGGATTGGCGCTCGCTTGCCAGCTGGCTGCTTGCCGCCATCGATTACCTTGCCGGTGACGTCAAACATCCGACCTTGGGTCTGTTCGCCAACTGGAACGCTAATCGGTGCACCAGTTGCCACGACTTCCTGACCACGAACCAGTCCGTCAGTGCTGCTCATAGCAATGGCTCGAACCGAGCTTTCGCTGAGGTGCTGAGCTACCTCAAATACTACTGTTTTGCCGTCTTTGGTTTTGACTTCGAGCGCGTCAAAAATAGCTGGTAAGCTACCTTTGGCAAACTCAACGTCAACGACCACACCGACGACCTGGGTGATTGTTCCGGTTATCTTAGTTGCTGTTGCCATGTTCTTCTCCTTGTTTTGCTGGTACTTGTCTTAGTAATTCTAGTAATCGTTGAGCCCGCTGCGCTAGTTCTCGTCCTCTTAGAGGGTTAGCTGCTCGAATTGTTTCAGCTGCAGCCGACGACTCCTCTCTCGCCCGGTCTAATCTTGGGACGGAATCAAGTGAAAACGTCATTACTTCATTGCCTCCGCACCACCGCTGATTTCAGCTAGCTCCTGAGTAATAGCACCTTGACGAGCTTTGTTCATGGCCAGCGTCAGGTCTTCGATTAGATCACTGGCATTGTCGGTGGCATTTTTCATAGCGACCATGCGCATGCTATGCTCGCTAGCCCGAGCATCAAGCATGGCCTGGAAGATCTGGGCTCCGACCAATCTGTAGGTAACGGCATCGAGCACCGCTTCAACACTTGGCTCGTATAAAGCTGTCGCAATATCTTGGCTAACTTCAGTCTTAGTGAAGCCAGCTGGCAAGATTCGCGCCACGGTCGGCACTTGAGTCAGACTGCTGATAAACTCGGTGTAGATGACGTCGACAGCATCGACTTCACCCGACTCAAACAGCTCGACAGCCGTTGCCAGAATCGAGCTAAACTCAGACCCTTCAAGATTATCAGGCAAGTCATCGTAGTTTCCGGTCACCGTGACGTTTTTTAGTCGTGAGACAAACTGCGACGCTCGACGACCAACCGTGATGGTCATCGATTTGACGCCGGCTTTTTCATCGTCTTTGAGTTCGGCTAGGTATTTCTTTAATACATTGGAGTTGTAAGCTCCGGCCAAGCCTTTGTCACTAGCAATTACGACGTATAGTCGAGTCTTGACATCACGCTTTTGAAATAGTGGGTGCTCATCAGTAACACCCTGAGCTGCGAAGTGACTCAGCAACTCGTTGGCGCTACGCGTGTAGTCGAGCGTAGCTTTTTCGGCTTCTTGAGCACGACGCATCTTGCTGGCTGCAACCATCTGCATAGCCTTGGTAATTTGCTTGGTCGATGTGACCGAACGGATACGACCTTTTAGTTGACGCTGACTAGCCATGTAATCCCTCACTTCTGAGTAACTTAGCGATGAAACCCCTAATCTTTTCAGGTAAGCGTTCTAATGCAGCAGCTGTTTTTTCGGCTGAAGGAGAGTTGTGTGCCATTACCCTAAGTATCTCCCTAGGAGTATTAGACTCTGGTCGTGTCTCTCTTCGCTGGACCATTCTTAACCTTCAAACCCTTTGGCGGCAGACTTAGCAACCTTTAGGATCAACTTAGCAATGTCGCCTTCAACTTTTTGATCACCCTTGTTTAGCTCGCGCATTTCTTTTTTGTGATCGGTCCAAAGCTTGGTTAGCAGGGCGCTTTGAGCATCCTTGATCTTGCTAGCCGGCACCTCATCAAATGCGCCTTCGTTAACCGCCAGGACACTGGCCGACTGCTCCCAGATACTCATCGGCTCATATTGTGGCTGCTTGAGCAGTTCGGTTAGTCGCTGACCACGTTCAATTAACTTCTTGGTAGCGTCATCGAGGTCTGATCCGAACTGAGCGAAACTAGCTAGCTCACGGAACTGTGATAGACCAAGCTTGAGTCCACCCGAGACCGACTTAACAGCCTTGGTCTGAGCGGCACCACCGACACGTGACACCGATAGACCAGCTGAGATGGCTGGGCGGATACCTTGGTTGAATAGGTCCGTTTCCATAAATATCTGACCGTCGGTAATAGAGATGACGTTGGTTGGGATGTAAGCCGAGATATCGCCAGCTTGAGTTTCGATGATTGGTAGGGCTGTTAGCGAGCCAGCACCGAGATCATCGGATAGCTTAGCAGAACGCTCGAGTAGGCGAGAGTGCAGGTAAAAAACATCACCAGGGAAGGCTTCGCGTCCTGGTGGGCGGCGCAAAAGCAGTGACATCTGACGATAAGCTACGGCGTGCTTTGATAGGTCGTCGTAAATCATCAACGCGTGTTCACCTTTATCACGGAAATATTCACCCATAGCGGTACCAGCGTAAGGTGCTAGATAGAGCAGGGAAGCCGAGTCACTCGGGCCGGTAGCGACGATAATAGTTTGCTCCATGACGCCTTCGCTTTTTAGTCGATCGACTAGACGGGCGATCTTCGACAGCTTCTGGCCAATCGCGACGTAAACGTTGATAACGCCTGTCTTTTGCTTCGCTTGGTTAATCATGGTGTCAACAGCCACGGCAGTCTTACCGGTCTGACGGTCGCCAATGATAAGCTCACGCTGGCCACGACCAATTGGGAACATGGCATCAATTGCCACGATACCGGTCATCAGCGGCTCATGGACCGATTTTCGACCCATCACACCAATAGCTTCGCGCTCAACTAGTCCGCGAGTTTTAGTTTTGATAGCTGGACCGCCATCTAGCGGACGACCGAGCGGGTCGACCACACGCCCGAGCAGCTCTTCGCCAACTGGTACGGTCAGTAGCTCACCCTTGAGCTTAACTGTGTCTCCAGCTGCGACCGAAGAGTCGTCACCTAGGATAACGGCACCAATCTCGTCTTCCATCAGGTTGAGTGCAAAGGCTTCGACTACACCGCCGGCCGACTCAATCTGTAGTACCTCACTATAACCAGCTGTTCGTAGTCCATGCACCCAGGCGACACCGTCACCAACTCGGGTAACAATACCGGTTGTCTCGAGGCCTTCTTTCATTTCCAGGCTGGCGATGGCATCGCGCAGCTCGCTTGCTAGTTCCTGGACAGCTATATCTGCCATAATCAAACCTTCCTTTCATGAAGTTTAGTCAATCTATTTCTTAAAGTCGCATCGAGTACTCGGCTCGGGGTAATAACGCGTAGACCACCCAGCACCGACTTGTCGGTTTGCTCGCGTAGCTCGAGCTGTCGGGCACCAAGCAACTGCTTGATTGCGGCCTTGGTATCAGTATCGATACCATGAGCGGTCGTAACTTCGGCCAAAACAATACCATCACGCTCTAGCTCATCATAAATACTGCGCAGCACTAGCTCGGTTTCACTAGTCCGACCCTCATCGATAAGATAGGCAGCTAGTTCACGGATAACACCGCTGTTACCGTTCTGTAGTTCTGTTGCGACATACCTAGCTAGGCGAGTACGCGATAGCTTGCTAGCCATAGTGCTACTTGGCCTCCTCAAGCGCACGTTTGATCACAGCTTTGTCGGTTTTGGCGTCAACGCTTCCGGCGATGACTTTTTCAGTTGCCAAAGCCACTAGTTCGATCGTTTCGTTATGTAGAGCTTTCTTAGCCGCGTTAGTTTCTTTGGCGATTTCATCACGCGCCGCTTCGAGTAGGTGATCAGCATTTGCCTTGGCTTTTTCGTCAGCCTTGGCAATCATACTGTTGGCCTCGTCCTTAGCTGTAGCGACAATATCGCGAGCTTCTTTGCGAGCGGTAGCTAATTTTTTGTCGATCTCATCTTGGACCGACGAGGCATGATCAGCAGCTTCGCGAGCAGCCTTGAGGCTCTCCTCAATCCGACCTTCACGCTCATCTATAATGCGCATAAACACCGGGTAGACAAACTTGCCGAGCACTAGCACCAATACCAAGAAGGCTAGAGCTTGCAAGATAAGCAAAGTCCAGTCGATACCGAGCTGTTCAAAAAAACCTTTATCGGTTGCCTCGGCGGCGGCAAAGTAAGTTAAGTAGTTGGCTCCCATCGAGATCCGACCACTAAACCATTATGTTAGCAACGAAAGCAACGATGATACCGATAATGGCCAGAGCGTCAGCGAAGACGATAGCGGTAATCATCAGCGTACGGATATCAGATAGCTTCTCTGGGTTACGTCCAAGTGCGTTTAGGGCAGCGGCACCAATCATACCGATTGCAAGTGCAGCTCCGATAGCAGGGACAGCGTAGGCTAGACCGAATGCAAGTTGTTCCATTTATATAACTCCTTTTTAAATTAATTACCTATTATATCATTTTACTCTTGTCTGATGCTTGTGAGGGTGACTGCTTATGACACCTCCTTTGCGATTGAAGTATCAGCGATAGAGTGATCGTCAGCATGGTCACCGTGTTCGACGAGACCCAGGGAAGTGAATATCAAGGTTAGGACAAAGAACACATAGGCTTGGATGAAGCCGATAAATAATTCAAACACCATAAAGAATGGCAAGGCAGCTACCGCGAAGTAGCTGGTCAAGACAGCGATAAGTAGCAGTAGGACTTCACCGGCGAAGGCGTTACCAAACAAACGAAAGCTCAGGGCGATGGTCCTGCTAAACTCACCGACAAACTCGAGTAAGCCCTCAAAAGCACTTATCGGATCCTTGAGTGGATTTTTGAAGTAGCGACCAATATTACCAAAAGCTCCGTGTTTACGCACCGCGTAAACTTGAGTGACTATCAAGGTGATAATAGCTAGGGCAAAAGTGAAGTTTAAGTCAGCCGGTAGAGCTCGAAATACTGGCACTCCATCGTAAGTGATCACGCCGACACCAGGCAAAATACTGAGCCAATAGGTGATGAGGATGACAAAAAACATCGTGATAGCCAGCGGAAAGATTCGTCGTGCTGTAGTTTTATCACCGATAATTTCCTCGGCTTGTTTCAAAAATCCCTCAAAAGCCCACTGGACTATACTGGTTACAAAACTTTTGCGGCCAGTTTTTAGATTGTGGGCAGCTCGAAACAAAATAGCCAACGTGATGATAACACCCACGGTACCAAGCACTACGGCATTGGTTATTGATATCGGACCAAGTCGAAACAGCTCCTCGGCAGCGAGGCTGATGTGCAGTTCAGTGGCAGCAAAATAATTTATCATAATTTCTCAAATAATTTTTTAATTAATACCCCTGTAATCACGCAGCCGAGGACGAAGCCGAGGATAAATAACCAAGGCGTCGTGTTAATTTGCTGATCGAGGACAAATCCTAGAGCAGCCAGTCCGACTGTCGGTACAAACATACGCCAAGTCGTGTCGGCAATATCACCTAGCAATAAAATGGCCGTCGATTTTGGTCGCGGCGTTTCACGCGGATCAGCCTCCTCGTTTGGCAGTTTGCTCATGTACTTCTATACTATAGCAGTAGAAACTAAATTTGCCAAGTATGCCACGAAGAAATAAAACCCCCAGAATAAGCAAACAAGCTAGTCGACCGACTAGCTGTGTCAATAAGCGACGTTATATATCAGAGTATCAAGCTCGAGCAACCTTGCACGACCGTCAACAGCTAATCGATGACGACGTAAAACTCGATGTCTATAGCTGTCCATACTGTGGCGGTTGGCACCTGACTAGTGCCAGCAAGTCTAAAAGAGGATAGGCGAACTGATATTGGTATATTGATAAGCGGCGGGATTAGACTGGTTGGTAGTGTTGCCATTACCTAGCTGACCAAAGGAGTTGTTGCCAACCGTATAGACCCGGTTACTACGCGTATAGATAACTGTCGTACCAACACCAGACTGAACTAGCCTAGCTGGCTCGTCGGCTCCGAAAATCTTCATCCGTCTGAATTTAATACTAGACGTTGTATCGCCGGTACCAAGTTGTCCGTAATAGTTTGCACCAGCCCCATAGACACTGCCGTCGGTGCCAACCAGAAATGTATTATTCGACTGCTGACTATTGCCAGCGTATATTGAGTTAACGGCTATCGCCGAAACGCGATAGCTAGTTGAAGGCAG
>CAZNOD010000013.1:11522-13184 GCA_964574585.1 uncultured Candidatus Saccharibacteria bacterium
CGATTTGCTTCGGCGATACCCTAAACGACCCGGGACCAGGTGTGGGGTAGGTGGCACCCATCGATCCAGCATAGTTTTGACCCCAGCCATAAATGCGACCATCGTGCGTCCGGACATAAGTCGTCTTGGCATCGGTCACTAGCTCAGCAATGCCTATCTCGTTAGACGGACCAGCTGTCGGTATGGCGCCAAAAACCCGCTCAAATGTATTGCGAGTCTCACCCTCCGGGCAGGTGCGACCTAATATACCTAGCGTGCATTCACCAGCTGAATATACCTTTCCCGACTCAGTAACTACGTAAGTAGCCCATGAATTATTGTCGACAAAAGCTACCTTTTCCGAGCCGATACCAGAAGTGACACGCTGGGGCGTTGTCACAGGATTATTGTGACCAAGCCCTAACATACCGTTTGCGTTATAGCCCGATGCATATAGCTCTCCGTCGGTAGTCACAGCATAAATAGCTCGTCCTGTCGACAAAAAGCTAGCGTACAAGTCTCGAACCGACACATCCGATGGTAGTTGATAGTCCTGTGGTGTCGTTGCCGTACTGGTATTACCATTGCCGAGCTGACCATAAACATTAAGGCCAAGCGACTTGACGGCACCGGTAGACGTCCGAGTGGCAAAAAACACTCCATACGACGGAGTACTTGCGGTACTGCCATAGCCAAAAGCGACATTTGTCACTCCAACCGCTGAGCTAGTTTTGGCTTTTTGGGCAAATTCTATAGTTTTCCAGGTTGCACCAGTGGTAGCGCGTTTGAGCTTGACGATTCCAGTTACGCTTACTTCTTTGACATCCAATGAAGCCGGCATATCATCGACTACAAAACTAGTTTCCATGGTGTCGGTCTTGATTAGGTAGTCGTTGTGGGCTAGGTCACCGTCGCAGTCAGTACCCGGCGTCAGGGTAGAGCCGGCCCAGGGTGATAAAAATTCGTTTAGACGCAGACACTCTCGGGCCCGATTGATACCCGACTCAGCCGCCTCACGTGCCAACTGCTGATAATATTGATCATCTAGCGCACTACGAATCCCTGACGAAGCAGTCAGGGCGACCAGCAGCACTGTCATCGAAATCAGCCCGGCAATCAATACTGTCGGTAATGCAAATCCGGACACCCTATCATTCATACCTACGAGTTTAGCACTAGCAGTACTGGATATTCAACCATTGGTTGTGTATACTGGGTCTAGAATACAGGAGGGAAAAGTGTCAAATTCAGATCAAAGCCAATCAACTGTTACCGTCTACAGTACACCATGGTGTGCCTTTTGCAAGACTGAGAAACAGTGGCTCGACAGTCTCGGCGTACCATACGTATCAAAAGATATCGAAGAGGACGAAGGCGCCAAAGACGAATTACTAGCCAAACTAGATGGTGTATTCAAAGGCGTGCCAACCACTGATATCGGCGGTGAGATTATCGTCGGTTTTGACCGACCAAAGCTCCAGGCTGCTCTTGAGGCAAACGGCCTCAAGCCGACTGCCTAAGACCTTGCTAGGCTACTTATAAATAACTGCGCCTAATCGGGCGCAGTTATTATTTACCAATCTCAAGTACCGTTCCGTTTAGCGCATCCCGAAAGTAGCCATCGTGACTGACATACAAGACAGCTCCAGAGTAGCGCTCTAGAGCCGTTTCAAGCTCTTCGAT
>CAZNOD010000014.1:0-13158 GCA_964574585.1 uncultured Candidatus Saccharibacteria bacterium
CTACAATCAGCAACACGGTATTACCACTAGTAGCGTAGCCAAGCCAATTGATGAAGGTCTGCGGGCTATCATACCGCAAAAAGAAGCTACGACACCAAAACTCAATCTTAACAAGATACCCAAAGACGAGTACGCTGGTTTAGTCAAAGATTTAACTGCTCAGATGGAGCTAGCGAGCGCTAACCTCGAGTTCGAAAAAGCCGCTGATCTGCGTGATTTGATTGTTGACATCAAGCAGAAAATGTGAAGCCGCTAGTAAAGGTCGACGAGCTGGTGATAATAGGCTACCGTCTATAGGGTTGATTTGCTATACTATAGCCAATGACAAAGGTAACCAATGACGATGTAATACATCTAGCTAGTTTGAGCGCTCTCGCGCTTGAGCCATCTGAAGTCGACAGCCTGAGGGATGATCTGCAGCAGATACTCAACTACGTTAACCAGCTAGCCGAGCTAGACACTAGTGCGGTCGAACCGACCTATCAAGTAACTGGATTGACGTCGGTTTATCGGGCTGATGAGGTCGAAGCCGGGCCAGTTTCCAGCCAGCAGTTGCTCGACTTGGCACCAGCGCGTGACGGTCAATCTATTAAAGTACCCAAGGTATTGTGATGACTAGCCGGATAAATGAAATAGTCGAAAAGGTGGCAGCTGGGTCGCGGACAGCTCGACAGTACGTCGATGAGGCGATTGACCGAGCTGAGACGGCTGCTGGTTACAATGCTCTAATCAGCTTAACAGCTGATCGGGCGCGTCAGCGAGCCGATGAGATTGACCAACAAGTCAAGGCAGGCCAGCCAGTTGGCCGACTAGCGGGTGTACCGTTTGTCGTTAAAGATAATTTTTTGGCCTTTGGCGCCCCAACTACAGCGGCTGCACCGATACTTGAGGATTTTCAAGCACCTGTGCAAGCAACAGCTATTGAGAAGCTTGAGGCAGCAGGAGCAATCTGTATCGGTAAATCTAACCTCGATGCCTTTGCCCATGGGGCTAGTACCGAAAACTCGCAATATGGTGTCACCAACAACGCAATCGATAAGACGCGCGTCGCCGGTGGTTCGTCGGGCGGCTCAGCGGTGGTAACCGCCTTAGACGTTGTACCATTTGCGCTCGGCACCGACACCGGTGGATCGATTCGGCAACCAGCAAGCTTTAATGGTGTGTACGGAATGAAGCCGACTTACGGTACGGTTAGTCGGTTCGGTGTTATTTCAATGGCTAGTAGCACTGACACGGTTGGCTGTTTTGCTAAGTCTGCCAGCGATGTCGCACTGGTTATGGACGTCATGGCTGGTCGCGACAGCCGCGACATGACGACACTTGATGATTTTATGAAAATTCCCTCACCGCTCGCTAAAAAACTAAAAATTGGTGTTATAAGCGAGTCAATGACCGACCAAGTTGAGCCAGCGGTTCGTCAGGTTACCGACGATTATATTGCTCAGTTAACCAAACAGGGTCACAGTGTCGAGACGGTTGGACTGCCAATGCTCAAGTATGTCTTGGCGATGTATTACATAATTGTGCCAGCTGAGATCAGCAGTAACTTAGCCCGTTATGATGGTATTCGATACGGCCGTCGAGCCCAGTCGGTCAATAGCTTAGCTGAGCTGTACGGCAAGAGTCGTGACGAAGGCTTTGTTACCGAAAACAAGCGACGGATTATGGTTGGTAGTTACGTTTTATCTAGTGGCTATTTTGATGCGTATTACAACCAGGCTCAGCGAGCCCGCACCCTGCTAATCGACGAGTTTAACCAACTGTTTGCTAACTACGACGTTTTACTAACCCCAACGGTGGCTGGGGTGGCTTTTGAGATAGGCAAGCGGAGTCATGACCCAGTTAAGATGTACCAGTCCGATCTATTAACCGCACCAGCAAGCCTAGCCGGTCTGCCGGCGTTGAGCGTACCAGCTGGTGCCGACCCGTCAGGGCTGCCGATTGGCGTACAGCTAATGGGACCGATGCGATCAGATAGTTTGTTATTAGCGCTAGCAGTTAGTCAGGAGGATATATAATCGTGGATTTGCCGGTAGTTTTATTTCTAGCTTCAGTATTAGTGATTGGACTAGTGGTGCTCGGTATCGTTATCTACACACGGCGCTCGGGCAGAGCATTGAATGTAGCCAAATATCAAAGCCGCTGGCTGTCTATCGAGTCTAGCCTCGACCACAATAATGACCTGTCGTACTCTATGGTAATCCTCGAGGCCGATAAACTACTCGATATGGCGTTACGAGAGTCTGGCTATAAGGGTGAAACTATGGGCGAGCGAATGAAGTCGGCCAATAGCAGCTGGAAAAAGCCCGATCATGTCTGGGCGGCTCACAAGATACGCAATCGAATTGCTCACGAAACCGACGTTCAGGTCAGCTACGATTTAGCAGCTCGATCACTGGCCGCCTTCAAGCAGGCCCTAAAGGACTTGGGGGCGTTTGATGCTTGATCAGTACGAAATGACAATTGGTATTGAATGCCATGTCCAGCTTGCGACCAAGACTAAACTGTTTAGTGCAGCCGACAACGACGCACGCGACGCTGAACCGAATAGTCGAGTGCACGCTATTGATTTTGGCCTACCGGGTATGTTGCCCGTTCTAAATAAGCAAGCTATTAATCTAGCAGTAAAAGCCGGCAAGGCACTTAATGCCGAGATAGCATTGTCTAGCCGGTTTGATCGTAAGCATTATTTTTATCCCGACTTGCCTAAAGGCTATCAGACCACGCAGATGTATCAGCCAATTATATTAAGTGGTTATATCGATGTACCACTGGAAGACGGTTCGGTCGAGCGGGTGCGGATTCATCACGCTCACCTCGAAGAGGACGCTGGTAAGCTGACTCATTTATCAAGTCACAGCCTGGTCGACTTAAATCGAGCGGGAACACCGCTGATAGAAATCGTATCTGAACCCGATATTCATTCTGCCGAAGCAGCTCGAGCTTACGCGACTGAGCTGTACCGCTTGATGACCTACGCTGGTGTAACTCACGGTGACTTGTACCATGGAAATATGCGCTTTGATGTCAACATATCAGTTGCCAAGAAGGGTGCAAAGCAACTGGGTACTCGGGCTGAGGTTAAGAACTTAAATAGCTTCCGTAGCGTTGAACGAGCGGCTGAGTATGAGTTTAAACGTCAAGTTGAGCTTCTCGAAAAGGGTGGTAAGGTGGTCCAGGAGACTCGCGGCTGGAGTGACGACAGTGGTCGAACTACCTCACAGCGCAGTAAAGAGGACGCTCAGGATTATCGCTATATGCCTGATGCTGATATACCGCCGGTTGTCTTGACTAGTCAACAGGTGGCCGAGATACAAGCCGAAGTGCCAAAGCTACCGCCAGAGTATAGGCAAGAGTTTGCTGAGTTGGCGCTTGATCGCTCAGTTATCAATACGGTGCTAGCTAAGCAGGTTCTAGCCGATATGGTATCGCAGGTTCTAGCGCGCGATAAGTCAGCTGCAAAGCGGGTGGCTAACTGGGTGGCCAGCAACCTAGACCTAGAAGATAACGCTGAGCTAAAAACTGTAGCAGCGGTCGACGACTTACTAGAACTGGCTGAGATGGCTGACAAATCGGAGGTATCATCCAACGCGGCTAGTGAACTATTCAACGATCTTATGGCGGGCCAAACAAACCCACGTCAAATCGCCAACGACAAGCAGCTACTACAAGTCAGCGATGAGACGGCGATTGGAGAGATTGTTGATGCTGTTTTGGCCGATCCAGCCTCTGCAAAAGCAGTCAGTGATATCAAGGCCGGCAACGACAAAGCAATTGGCTATCTAGTTGGCCAAGTGATGAAGCAGTCGCGTGGTCAAGCTAATCCAGGCCTGGCGCAGAAGCTGATTCGAGAAAGGCTGTAGCGACGGCGATGATTGCTTGGAAACGGCTAGAAGAGACAGCGGTAGCTGAGGTTGGCTGGATGACTATTACTACGAAAACCTTTCAACTACCCAATGGGCGCATTAAGTCGTTTGACTGCGTCTATCCTGATGGCCAAGAGTTTGCCATCTGTTTGCCGATAACCGAAAGTGGTAAAGTCGTGGTAGCTAGGCAGTTTCGTCCTGGTCCCGAGCGAATACTCGATGATTTTCCAGGCGGCTTTGTCGATAGTGGTGAAACGCCGCAACAAGCAATTGAACGAGAAATGCTAGAAGAAACTGGCTATAAAGCTGAAAAATATTTATATTTAGGTTATTATCACAAGGACGCCTATCTTAACAGTAAATACCATGCGTTTATCGCCTATGGTTGTCGGAAAGTTGCCGAGCCGCAGCTTGACGATGACGAGTTCATCGAGGTCGATGAAGTGTCGGTCGACGAAATACTGGCTAGTGCCCGACGAGGCGATAGTGAAGATAGCGCTCTAATATTGATGGGCTATGACGAGATACTGAATGTAAAGGAGAAAGATGAAACAGCCAACTAAAGCCATAATCACCGATGCAGGTTTCGCTAGCCGTTATCTGCCGATTACCAAGACAATCCCCAAGGCGATGCTGCCAATTGGCAGTCGCCCAATCATGCAGTTGATGGTTGAGGAGTGCGCCACTGCTGGTATCAAGGAGATAATTATCGTTTCAACGGCTGAAGGTAAGCCAATTTACGAAGACTACTTCTACAACAATGTGGCTCATGTCAAGCGGCTGCTCGAATCGCAAGGTAAGGCTGATCGTTACGACGTAGTGCGTGATGTGCTCGACCTACCGAAGGTCATCGTCATCGAGCAGGATCCAAGCTTGCCTTATGGAAATGGATCGCCAATCGTTAGCGCTCGTGACTACATAGCAGATGACGAGGCGTTTCTGGTGCTATATAGCGACGATGTCGTGTTTGGCGACAACGACGCAAAGTCGCTAATGGCAGCCTACCAGGCTAATCCGGAAGCCAAAGCAATCGTTTCGGCCCAAGAGGTAGACATATCGGTGGTTGATCGCTACGGTATCTTTAAGCTAAAAGACGGCAATAAGCTAGATTATATTATCGAAAAACCAAAGGCCGAAGATGCGCCGTCAACTCTAGCTTCGTACGGTCGTTACCTGCTGACACCAGAAGTGTTTGATCATCTTAATCCAAAAAACACTGGTCTAGACAACGAGCTATGGACGGTCGATGCTATCACCAAGATGGCTAAGTCGGGTGATGTGATCGTGGTGCCAACCAGTGGCAGGTGGATGACAACTGGTGACCCGAAAAACTATTTCCTAGCTCATCTACAGTATGTGCTAGACAGTGAAGATTACGCCGACGCGGTAATCGATATTGTCAATAATCGCTAGAAACAGTTTGTTGACTAGTACCAGGTAGGTTATAATAATACCTAGAGGGGGTTGCCCCTAGTATCAGTAACAGAAAGGTGTGACTCGATGGAATGGGCTCAAGTCCTAGTCATAATCCTATCAGTGTTTTTGGCCTTGTTTTTGCTACTGTCGATTATTTTGGTGATTCTACTCATTAAGGTGACTCGGCAGATTAAGTCAGTGACAAGCTCGGCCGAACGCACGGCTCGAAAAGCTGAGTCTGTAGTGGCAAACTTTAGCGCCGCTACTTCACCAGCAGTGATAGGAAAGGTGATAACAACCTTTGTAAAAAACTTTAAGGGTAAAGGAGAGTAGATATGTCGAAAGGAAAATTTGCACTCGGTGCGTTGGTTGGCGCAGTAGCTGGCGTTGTCGCTGGATTGCTAACTGCTCCGAAGTCGGGCAAGGAAACTCGGGCTGACATTAAGAACAAGGCTGTTGAGCTCAAGGGTGAAGCACTCGACAAGGCCGAGCAGGTAAAGTCAAAGGCCGATAAGGCTGTCAAAGACACCCAAGCAACGGTCGGATCGTATAAAGAAAGAGCATCACGAGCCCTCGATAGTGCTAAAAAAGAGTTTCAGTCAGAAGCCAAGAAAAAGTAATCTTTAGAGAATTGCTAAAAATAACGCCGTAATCACGGCGTTATTTTATTTACATCCGGTTCGGTGCTACACTGGTCTTATGAAAAAAGCTGTCGAAAAAGTTGCCACCAAACAGTCCAACAATGCCCGCAAAAAATTATTAGAGGAGCTGTTTCAGGACTTTTATACCAATCGTTGGTCGATATATCGTCTGAACTTTATCAGGGGTTTAGCTTTTGGCTTTGGTAGTGTTTTAGGGGGAACTATTGTTGTTGCGCTATTGATATATCTTCTAAGCTTTTTAGCTCAGTTCATCCCACCACTTGATGATTTTTTTGAATCGATTACACAAATACTAAAAAACAATCGCGCTTAGCGTATAAGTCTAGTCGGTAGTACTAATGCGGCATGCCGAGCTTGACCCTCTTTTTGCTAGCCGGCTCATGCTATACTAGTAGGTAAATGGGGAAAGAAAATACTGCTAATCAGGCAAAACTTCTGCCGTCTGATTTTGTGCATTTGCACAACCATACACACCACTCGGTGCTCGATGGTCTAACTAAAATTCCAGACCTAGTGACGGCCATCAAGGACTTTGGTATGACAGCGGCAGCTGTCACCGATCACGGCACGATGAGTGGTGTTATTGAGTTTTATAAAACCGCTACCGCTGAAGACATTAAGCCGATTATTGGTATCGAGGCTTATATTGCTGCTCGCTCGCGACACGATCGCGATCCTGCCAAAGATAAAACGCGCTATCACCTTACGATGATAGCGATGAACGATCAGGGTTACCATAACCTGATGCAGCTAAGTAGTTTAGCTAACCTCGAAGGCATGTACTATAAACCACGGATGGACCACGAGATACTCGAGCAGTATAACGAGGGTATTATTGTTTTGAGTGGCTGCGCGAGCAGCGAAGTTAGCGAAAGTCTAAGGGCTGATGACTACGATAAAGCTCGTGATATAGCTAGTTGGTATAAGTCGGTGTTTGGTGACCGATACTACCTTGAACTACAGGACCATGGTCATCACCAGTCAAAAACCGCTTGGGATGTCCAAGTAAAAATCAATGCAGGCTTAAAGAAGCTGGCTAGTGATTTAGACATACCACTAGTGGTGACTTGTGACGGTCACTATTTGGAACACCAACATCAGGACGCGCACGAGATATTGCTTTGCGTTGGTACCGGGTCATTTTTGAGCGATGAAAAGCGGATGAGCCTGAAGGACTTCGAGCTACACTTAACAGACCCACGCGACATTATAGAACGATGGGGTAAAGAGCTTCCGGAAGCTATTCTCAATACCAAGCGGATTGCCGATCGATGCCAAGTTAATATAGAGCTCGGTAGAATTCTCATTCCAACTTTTCCAGTACCAGATGGCGAAACCGAAAAGAGTTACCTAGATAAGTTGGTCTATCGAGGCTTAGCGATGCGTTACAACGATCAGTCGGCAGAGGCTGTAGCCGATCTGACTCCAGATAAGATTAGACCGACACTATCCCAAGAAATCCTCGAGCGAGTCGATATGGAGATCGAAGTCTTGGATCGGATGGGCTACAATGGCTATTTCTTGATTGTACAGGACTTCATCAACTGGGGTAAGTCGCAGGGTATTATCTTTGGACCCGGACGAGGCTCGGCGGCTGGGTCGATCATTGCTTACGCCTTGAATATCACTGACCTCGATCCACTGAAGTATGACCTGCTATTCGAGCGGTTTCTCAACCCAGACCGTATATCGATGCCAGATATCGACATTGACATCCAAGACACTCGACGCGACGAGGTGATCGAATACTGTGCTAACAAATACGGTTCAGCGCGGGTAGCTAATATCATCACTTTCGGCAAAATGGCGGCTCGGGCGGCCGTCCGTGACGTGGCACGAGTCCTCGAAGTCCCCTACGGCGAATCGGACCGGTTGGCGAAATTGATTCCGCCACCAATCCAGGGTCGACATATCCCACTATCGGTTTCGGTAAATCAGGACCCTGACTTAAAGCGCGAATATGAAAATAATCCAACAGCTCGCGAAGTATTCGATTACGCGATGACATTAGAGGGTACAATTCGTAGTCACGGTGTCCACGCAGCCGGTGTGGTGATTGCGCCGGACGATATAGTCAAGTTCGTACCACTAGAGATGGCACAAAAGGGTGTCGTTACAACACAATATCCGATGGGTCCGGTTGAAGACCTAGGGTTGCTTAAGATGGACTTTTTGGGTCTGAGCAACCTGACTATTATCAAAAATGCCCTGCGGATTATCAAACGAGTTTATGGTCAAGATATTGATTTGGCAACGATTGATTTATCCGACCAGAAGACGTTTGAGCTTTTTCAGCGCGGGGATACCACTGGTGTATTTCAGCTTGAATCGGCTGGCATGAAGCGCTATTTACGTAGCCTAAAACCGAGCAGCTTTGAGGATATTATCGCGATGGTGGCGTTGTATCGGCCGGGACCAATGCAGTTTATCGAAAGTTTTATCAGGCGAAAACACGGCGAAGAGGAAATTAAATATTTACATCCTGGACTGGCCAGCTCACTAGAAAGCACGTACGGACACTTAATATACCAAGAGCAGTTCATGCAGATATCAAAAGATTGGTGTGGCTTTACGGGCGGTCAAGCCGATACTCTGCGTAAGGCGGTCGGCAAAAAGAACATCGAGCTAATGAAGAAGGTTAAGCCCGAGTTTGTCGAGGGGGCAATCCGGGTCGGTGGGGCTAGTGAGGCGATTGCTAACGAGTTTTGGGACCAGCTAGAGGAGTTTGCAAACTATAGCTTTAACAAGTCGCACGCTGCTTGCTACGGTCTAATCGCCTACTGGACAGCCTATCTCAAGGCGCACTTCCCTGATGCCTTCATGGCAGCGCTAATGACGAGTGACCAGGATGATACCGACCGGTTAGCGATTGAAATTACCGAGTGCCGACATATGGACCTCGCCGTGCTAGCACCCGACATAAATGAGTCGTTTGTTGAGTTCGCGGTCGTGCCTGGCAAGCGGCAAATTCGCTTTGGCTTGGCGGCAATCAAGGGGGTTGGCGTTGGCGCAGTTGAAGAAATTATTCGTGCTCGTGACGAAGCTGGTGATTTTAAGTCGATTGACGACTTTGCCATGCGAGTAAGTCCATCCAAGGTAAACAAAAAGGCCTGGGAATCACTCATAAAATCGGGTGCTTTTGATCAGCTGGCTAGCCGATCGGACTTATTATTCAACCTGGAGGATATAGTAGCTTATGCCTCGAAGCTTCATAAGGAACGACTATCGGGCCAAGCTGACCTATTTGGCGGGCTAGCCGAAGAAGATAGCATCCGGGTGTCGTTTGACCTCAAGCCAGCGCCAGTCAAGCATACCGACAAAGAAACCTTGACTTGGGAGCGCGAACTACTCGGGCTATATATCAGCGCCCATCCGCTCGACAATTACGATGCTTTTTTCGAGGAGCAGACCATACCGCTCAGCAGTGTGACGCCAAATATTGATGGTCACAAGGTGACAATTGGCGGCATTATCACATCGGTTCGAACAATTGTCACCAAGAGTGGTAAGAAGATGGCTTTTGTCGGCATTGAAGACAAAACGGCTGAATCGGAACTTATAATGTTTCCAAATTTGTATGAACAGTACGGTGAAAAGTTAGCTCAGGATATAGTTATCAAAGCAACTGGAAAAATTAGCGCTCGCGATCGTGATGGCAATCTAGGTGATGAAGCCAAAATGATCGTCGATGAAATAGCTACAGTTAGTGATGGTGACCTTGATTCGTATCAGTCGACAGGCCGCAAGATGTCGGTTCCAGAAAAGCGTGCGCCTTATCGCCGCAAGGTAAGTGCTAGCGCTTCAGCCAGCAAGTCAAGCACAGTAGACTACCAGCCAGTAGTAGCTGAGCCACTGAAGACGCTGTATCTGCGTATCGATGACCCGTCTGATACCGAGATGCTACTGACCGTCAAGACAGTCTGTAGTGACTACCCCGGTGAGACTGACGTCATAATGGTGATTGGTAGAGACAAAAAAGCTTTACGTCTACCGTTTCGGGTTAGCACTGAGGCTGGGTTGACCAATAAGCTGGCGGCAGCAATTGGCGCTGAAGCCGTAGTCGTCAAGTAGAGTTGCTGGTAAGCGTATAGAGTGCTATACCAGTAGCTACAGCGACATTGAATGATTCTTTTTGGCCAGACATTGGAATTTCTAGTATTGCTTCACATTGCTCTAAGTAGCGGCTGTCAATACCGGCAACTTCTTCGCCCAGCAACAAGGCGAACTCAGCTGGTGGCTTGAACCGCGAGATATCGATCGACTGGTTAGACTGCTCGAGAGCGTAGATTGGTAAATGATTATCGTCAAGCCAAGTTTCAAGGTCATCGTAGTGCTTAAATGGTACGTTCTGTTCGGTGCCAAGGGCAGTTTTATGGATTTGCTTGGTTAGCTTATTTGCGAGATGAGGCAGACGATTATCTCCGGCAAAGGTCGGGTAGGGTGTGTAGCCACTAAGTATGATTTCTTTAACCCCCAGGCCTTCGGCAGTCCGGAAAATCGACCCGACATTGTAAGTCGAGCGGATATTATGGGCAATCAGGGTAATATCAGGCATTTAGCTATTATATATTATTTCCAAACACTAGCGGTTTAAGCTACAATAATAGCAATGGATGAAGCTAAGGTACAGCAGCGTCGCCGCGACCAAGACGAGCAGTCGACTCAAAAGCGAGCCGCTATCTTGGGGCTACGCTATTTGGACAGTCGGGAAATCGAGGATACGCTCGATCTAGTTGACGGCGTACTGTCGATTGAAGAGATGTATAAGGGCCGAATAGTGCCCCTCATCAAGGGTGACAAGGAAGTTACAGCCCAGTTTGCTGTCACGGCCCAGACACCGCAGTCACTGATAGAGAGTTTGACTACCGAGTACAACGAAAGTGGTCGCAATACGATGTTCTATCTGATCAGCAATAGCGGCTTCCAAGCCTTTATGCGTCGATACGATCCACCACGCGAGGTCCATTTCGATGATATTAAGATATCTTCCGAAGGCGACAGCCAGACATTAGAAAAGGTTAGTCAGACGCTTGAAACAGTCGGTACTGAAGCAGTGTTTGACTTTTTGATATCACAAGCCGACAAGCTAGGTGCGAGTGATATTCATATTGAAAACGCACGTCAAGAGATCCGAGTGCGCATGCGTGTTGATGGAGCGTTGCATTCGGTGGCAACGATCAGTCGTGAGCGCTACCGAGTAATTATGGGTGAATTGGCTAGACGAGCTAATGTATCGAGCGCCGCTCAGTCACCGCAATCAGGTCATATTCAAGAGGAGATTAAGACTGATGAAGGATCGCATCTACTTAATATTCGCGTCGAGACCGTGCCGACTATGTATGGCCAAGACGCGGTGATGCGACTGTTTAACTTTGACGAGTCACTACTGCACCTCGACATGCTTGGTATAGCGCCAGCACAGCGAGCTGAAATCGATGAAATAATAAGTCATCCCCGTGGTTTGGTATTGATGGTCGGACCGACCGGTAGCGGAAAGTCGACTACGCTCTATAGCATGCTCAACGCCCTCAACACACCCGATCGCAAAATAATTACCCTGGAAGACCCGGTTGAGTATGGCTTGACTGGCATTACGCAGATTCCGATCGACACCTCAGGAGGGGATAGCTTCGCTGATGGTTTACGTAGTGTGCTACGACTTGACCCAGACGTCGTAATGGTCGGTGAGATTCGCGACAAGGATACCGCCAAAACAGCCGTTCAGGCATCGATTACCGGACACTTGGTGCTATCAAGTTTTCACGCTGGCACAACCAGCACGGCTTTTAGCCGGATGATCGACTTGATTGGCCAGAATCCTATTTTTAGTAACGCTATCCGACTATTAGTAGCTCAGCGTTTGGTTCGACGGCTGCACGACGACAGCAAAGAGGAGTATCAGCCCGATGAGGCTACACGTCAATACGTACGATCGGTGCTATCGAATCTACCGGAGTCTTATGCCGACAAGCCAGATCTCGATAATTTTAAATTATGGCGACCGCGTCCAACCGCCGAAGTGCCGTTTGGCTACCAAGGCAGAATAGTCATTATGGAGCAAATGGTTGTAACCGAGTCAATTCAGAAATTTTTACGTGGTGATGTCCTAGATATCGATACTGCGACTATCGAAAAAGTGGCTCAGGCAGAGGGCATGATTACCCTTGAGCAAGCCGGCGTGTTGGCAGCCTTGCGCGGTGAGACAACTCTCGAGGAAATTAGTCGAGTTATCTGATAACATTGGCGATTGCTGGTACCAGCCGGTCGTCGAAAACACTCGGTATAACTTCGTCGGCAGACGGCTGTTCAATTAAACTGGCAATAGCTTCAGCAGCGGCTAGCTTATGATCATCGGTAATTTTAGTGACGCCGTTGTCGAGTGCACCGCGGAAGAGACCAGGGAAGGCTGTGGCGTTATTGACCTGATTCGGATAATCGCTACGACCGGTGGCGATCACGGCCGCACCAGCTGCTTTTGCCTCCTCGGGCATAATCTCGGGTACAGGGTTGGCTAGAGCAAAAACGATAGGCTGATCGGCCATAGATTGAATCATATCGCTAGTGAGTAGGCCCGGTTGGGATACACCGATAAAAATATCGGCGCTGGCCACGGCTTCAGCTAGACTACCATCACGGCTGCCGTCGACGTAGTCGAGCAGGCTAGTTTTTTGGACGTTTAGATCGCTGCGCTGCTGGCTGATAATACCCTTACTATCGGTGGCGACTATCGAGCGTAAGCCGTACTTGTGGAGCAGTTTGACTATAGCGGTACCGGCGGCACCGGCACCAACTACGACGACTTTGCTGTCGATCAGGTTGCGGCCTGTTACTTTGGCGGCATTAATTAATCCAGCCAGAGTGACAACGGCTGTGCCGTGCTGGTCGTCGTGAAAAACTGGGATGTCAAGCTCAGTCTTGAGGCGCTCCTCAATTTCAAAACATTTGGGGGCTGCCATATCTTCGAGATTAATAGCCCCGAAACTTGGGGCGATGGCCTTGACGGTGTCAACGATTTCATCGGCGGTGTGGACATCGAGTACAATCGGCAAGCTATCGATATTGGCGAAATGCTTAAATAGTAAGGCCTTACCCTCCATGACCGGCATGGCGGCCCTCGGTCCGAGATCACCGAGACCGAGAATAGCTGAACCGTCACTGATAACGGCTACTAGATTGTTAGTCCAGGTGTAGACTGGCAATTTGCTTGGGTCGGC
>CAZNOD010000015.1:0-5474 GCA_964574585.1 uncultured Candidatus Saccharibacteria bacterium
ATGGTCAACGGTTGTTTACAGGCTTCGCTGACCTCGACGTCGTGCTGGGCGGCGGCGTACTACCTGGCAGTGTAATCCTGCTGGCTGGTCAGCCCGGTATTGGCAAGAGCACCTTATTGCTGCAACTAGCAGCAACGGTTGCCGGCCAAAATCCAGTGTTATATGCCAGCGGAGAGGAGTCAGCGTCGCAAGTTAAGCTCCGCGCCGAGCGGTTAGGGGCAGGTAGCCATGATCAGTTAGAGTTTGTCGCTAGTACCAGTGCCGATGACATTGCAGCGACTATCCGACAGAGTGAACATAAGCTAGTAATTATCGACTCGATTCAGACGCTCAGTTTAGATGCTATTACATCGGCGCCCGGCACAGTAAGCCAAATTACCAATTCGAGTAATGTAGTGATTCGCGCTGCTAAAGAGTCGGGCGCGGCCGTTATATTTGTTGGTCATGTCACCAAAGAAGGCACGATTGCCGGCCCTAAAGTACTCGAACATTTAGTGGACGTTGTGTTGCAGTTCGAGGGCGATCGCTACGGCGGTTTCAAGATTGTCCGCGCCGTCAAAAATCGCTTTGGCTCAACTAGCGAGGCGGCTATTTTTGAGATGAACCAAGCTGGTTTGTCACTAGTTGATAACCCATCAGCTGCCCTGTTGGCCGAGCGATTAGACGCCGACGGGTCGGTTGTCTTGGCTACGCTTGAAGGTAGCCGTCCGCTGCTAGTTGAGATTCAGGCGCTTGTCAATCCGACTAGTTTTGGATATCCTAAGAGGACTGCTAGTGGATTTGACCTAAATCGATTGAATCTCTTGATTGCCGTCTTGGAGCGGCGTACCAAACTGGATTTATCAAACAAGGATGTCTATATCAACGTTGTAGGTGGACTCAGACTAGCTGATCCAGCGGCTGATTTGGCGGTTTGCATGGCAATTGCTAGCGCCGCAGCTGGCCGCAAGCTAGCCCCAGGAGCGGTAGTATTTGGAGAAGTTGGATTAGGCGGTGAGGTTCGCAGCGTGACGCAATCAGACAAGCGGGTAGCTGAAGCCAAGAAGCTCGGCTTCACTTACGCTATAGCGCCAAAATCTACTAGCAAAAATTCATTTATAAAATCAGTGGTCGATATGCGTCAGGCGTTAATCGATCATGTAAAATCATAAGGAAATCAAATGACAGACTTAGAAATAGTCTTGACGCTAAGCGTATTAATAGCGATTCAGACTAGCTATTTAAGCTATTCGGCTTGGCGCGGCACAGCACGACCTAGTCGAAAGCAGCGCATATTTGTTGACACTTCAGTCCTGATGGACGGACGCATCTTGCCGCTAGCTTCAACTGGATTTATACCAGGTATTTTGGTCGTACCGCGTAGTGTTGTTCGGGAGCTACAGCTTTTAGCCGACAAGGCTGATAGCGAAAAGCGTGAACGAGCTCGACGCGGTCTAGATGTCGTCAACAAGCTACAGTCGCTCGATGGCGTCGACGTTGAAATTATGCAAGATCAGCTACCGACCCCCGAAGGTGTCGATGAGCGCTTGCTCGAACTGGCCAAGAAGCACCACGGCAGTATCTGCACAATTGACTTCAACCTCAATAAGGTAGCACAGGTTGAGGGTGTGACTATTCTCAACATCAACGAGCTAGCTCAGCAACTTAGGATGAGTTATTTGCCTGGTGATCGGCTACATTTGCAACTAACTCAGCCAGGATCAGATAATCACCAAGCAGTTGGCCATCTCGAAGACGGCACGATGGTTGTGGTCGAGCAGTCACGAAAGTTAATTGGACAAACCGTTGAAGTTGAGATTATCCGTAGCCTGCAGACAGCCGCTGGTAGGATGATGTTCGCCAAGCTTGTCGATGTCAAGTCGGTCAAGCCAAGCGGTAAGCCTAGCAACGGGCGCAAGCCAGCCGACAAGTCTAGCCAGAAGCAGAAGTCGGCGAGCAAGCCTAGTGTAAAGCAGTCCTCACGTAGTCAACACAAGCCCGCTAAAGCTAGCCCTAAGCGTCGACCCGATCGAGAAGACACGATTATCGAACTAGCCAATCGTCAATAGGCCAGTCTATAATTCTCGGCTGTCACTTGACTGGTAGTAAGCTTCGTCCTCGAGGGTAGCTCGGACTGATTTGGCGTCTTCGTCGTAGCTGATTGACTGCGAGCCACTACCACTGACCGAACGATTCATCACTTCCTTGCCGTCGATAAACACCCGAACAGTTTGCAGTGGGAATCGTCCTTTACGCCAAGTCACCCGTACCCGATCGTTACCTTGTGGTGTGATTTCAACGCTAGGCTGCTTATCGCCACAGCGGTGTACGTCATCTTCTTCATTGGGGTTGTATCCGTCATTAGCAAAGCTAACTTTCTTTTTGCTGACGGGGTCGGTGTAGCTGGTAACTCCAATCTCGACCCGTGCACCATCGGGAGTACAGTCGGTGGCGAGCTTTTTCGATACTCGGTCGAATACCTTTCTATCGTTGGTTTGAGCTTGCTTTTGGTTGTACCACGATGGGAAGAGTTCACCTCTGATGGTTTGGACACCGGACGGTCGCTTAAACCAGTCGCCAGATGACCATTTACCTTCTTTGGCGTAGACCTCGAGGTGAGCGTATTGCATAACATCACCGATAATCTTGGCCGGTATAGACGAGTTGGCATTGAGTAGGGTGCGGGTGTCAGAGTTGCCAAGCCAGACGCCCATGGCGAGAGCTGGACTATAGCTCATGGTCCAGATATCTTTTGCTTTGCCGCCTTTGTCGGAAGTACCGGTTTTGACAGCAGTGCGGACGCCGGGTGTAACCAAGCCATAAAAGTTCCGTCCGTATAGTCCAGCGCGGGCCTCGTCGTCACTTAGGATGTCACTAATGATATAAGCTACTTGCGGGTCGAGTACTTCATCGGTCACGTCCTTGTACTTCTTTAGAGGCTCACCCTGGCTGTTCCTGACCTCCAAGACGGTGCTGTGAGGTTTGTACGTTCCCATGCGTGCCAAACTAGCGAAGGCGTTGACGTGATCGATTTGTCGAGTGCCGCAACCGCCAATAGAAGCTGCTAAACCAGCTTGGACCTCTGGTCCTTGGGTACAGTATTCATCGTTGCCGAGAGCACGGATGGTTTTTAGGGTTTCTTGGACACCAGATATATACATGGCTTTGACAGCTGGTACGTTGCGCGACAAGCCTAGAGCTTTTCTGATGTTGATAGATCCGAGATAGCGGCCATCGGCGTTGCGCAAAGGCGCGCCATAAATTTTATCCATTGAATGATCGTCAGACAGAATTGAACCACTACCAAAGTTTGGTGCTTCTGAGCCGTGATTAGTGAACAGTTCGGCGTAAACAAATGGCTTGATGGTCGAACCAGGTTGGATGAAGGCAGTAGCAGCGTTATCTTGGCCAAAGCCTGGATATTTGAAGTCACGACTGCCCATCATGGCGACGATTTGACCTGTTTTGACGTCCTCGACAGTGGCGGCGCCGTTGGTGAAGCCAGCAAATTCAGGTGTGCCAGAGCTGAACATCTCATTCATAGATTGCTCGAGCTTTTTTTGGATGCGGTAGTCAAGAGTAGTTTTGACGGTTAAGCCACCACGTCCAACGACGGCTTTACCAAGTTCATTCTCCAACTGGGAGCGTACCATCAAGACGAAATGTGGAGCCTTGATGTCGGTCAGTTGGTCGGCTAGCGGCTCAATGGTGTCGATGATGGGCACTTTTTTGGCGGCATCGGCTTCAGCCTGGGTGATAAACTTCATCTCTACCATAGCGTTGAGTGTTTTGTGCTGCCTGGCTATCAGTGCTTCGTGACCGGCAATATTATACGGATCATATAGACCTGGTTGATTTGGTATCGAAGCCAGCAAGGCCGATTCGGCTAAGTTCAGTTTTTTGGCGGGCTTCTTGAAATAAGTCTGGGCAGCTGATTCGACACCGTTTCGGCGACCGCCATAAGGTGACTCGTTAAGATAAAGTGCTAAGATATCGTCCTTGTCGTACATGCGTTCGACTTCTATAGACAGAATAACCTCCTTGATTTTACGCGGAATACCATCGAGCCCACGCTTATGCGCTTCATCCGCCAGGAAGACTTGCTTAACGAGTTGTTGTGTTAAAGTCGATCCACCTTGGACGCTGCCACCCTGGGCATTGTTGAATATTGATCGCGCAATACCTGTCAGGCTAATACCATCATGACGGTAAAAGTCCTTGTCCTCGATGGCTATAGTTGCTTGTTTCATGTAATCACTAATGTCATCGAAATCAACAGTTAGACGGTAGTTGCCCTCGCCTTTATCTTCCCAGAGCAAAACATCGTTGCGGTCATAGTACTTAGTAACCGTTGTCTGGACTCTTTCGGCTATTTTACCGGGTCGAATAGCGTCGAGCTCTTTGCGGTAGTAGGCAAAAACACCACCAACAATTAGGATGCCAACTAGAGCCATAACACCGAATACTTTTAGCCCAGCTATTAGGCCACGCTTGCTAAACCAAAAGGCGGCTACGCGCTTTGGATGTAGTCGGTATAAGACGCGCTTAACCGGATGCTTCGGTAGACTAGCTAAATATTCTGCTCGCTTACGGGCGAGGCGATCCTTATTGGTGCGTCGCTTGCGAGCCAAGTTGGTGTAGACGCCAAGCGCGCCAGTTTTCTTCTTTCGTTTCGCCACAGATTTTTTCCCCATAAACAATTTACTAAGCTATATTGTATCATTTATCGGCAGTAGTAAGTAGCATTTATGCTGCACTAAGGAGGACTATTCTTGGCTGGTATTGTTTGTCGTTGATGCCGAGACGTCCGGACTAGCAGCTGGCTAGTGGAATTAAAGCCAAACTTCCTATTCTATCGATGCCGAGTGTTATACTGGAAAGTAGTATGGAGACGAAATTATCAAATGAGCTAGCTTGGCGCGGCTTTGTCAACCAGCATACCTTTTCAACTCTAGAAGATGTTGATGAGCCGCGAACATTTTATTTTGGGGTCGACCCATCGGCTGATTCGATGCAAGTCGGTAACCTAGCAGCTGCGATGTTAGTCAGACATTTTATCGACCACGGCCACAGGGCAATCTTGCTAGTTGGTGGTGCGACCGGTATGATTGGCGACCCTGATGGCAAAAAGCAAGAGCGTGATTTACGCGAAAGCGATACCGTAAACCGCAACGTCGCAGCGCTGACGACACAGTTTCGCCAAGTATTTGACGGCAAAGACTTTGAGATAGTCAACAACGCCGACTGGTTCGCTGATGTTAACTATATTGAATTCTTGCACCAAGTTGGCAAGCATGTCAGCATGACTCAATTACTCGACCGAGATTTTATCCAGGCCAGAATCGGCGAGGGCGGCAGTGGCATCAGCTATGCCGAATTTAGCTACGCTTTAATCCAAGGTTACGACTTCCTGCACCTATATCGAGATAAAGGCGTTACGCTACAGTTAGCTGGTGCTGATCAGTGGGGTAATAGTGTAACTGGTGTTAGTCTAA
>CAZNOD010000015.1:5484-12675 GCA_964574585.1 uncultured Candidatus Saccharibacteria bacterium
ATTCGTAAACTTGAAGCTGCTGAAGCGCATGTCTTGACCGCACCACTTATCGTCAATCGGCAGACTGGAGTTAAGTTTGGCAAATCCGAAGGTGGTGCAGTCTGGCTAGACGCTAACAAGACTAGTCCATACCGGTTCTATCAGTTCTGGCTCAACGTCGACGATGAAACCGCTGAAGATTTAATCAAGATATATACACTGCTTGATCAGGCAACTATTGAGGCTTTGATCGATAACCATCGGCAAAACCCGGCGGCACGGGCTCTGCAAAAAACCCTAGCACGCGAAGTTACGACGCTTATCCATGGTCGCGAGCGTTCTCAGTCTGTCGAGAGAGTGACCGGAGTATTGTTCGCCGGGGCGGAGTTTGCAGATTTAGCTGCTAATGATATCGATGAGCTAGCTGCAGAGATACCAGTCGTTGGGCCGCAGTCGGTTATAAGCGCGTTAGTGTCTGGCAAACTTGCAGCTTCAAACGGAGAAGCTAGACGGCTAATTACTGCTGGTGCTGTGTCTGTGAATGGTCAAAAAATATCTGAAGATTACGATATAACTGAGGTTAGTTTAGTCAAAAAAGGTAAAAACGCCTTTTTGCTAGTGAGGTAATATTTGCGATGTATCAAGCTAGGCGCAGTCGGGAAGAGTTTACAGCGTGCATGGTGACGACTGAACTGCGCTTTAACCACCCAAGCTCGTCGTTGGCTAATAATCAACCAAATCGGAGGTAATATGAAACAATATCAGGAACACGTATCACCAGCTGCAGCTCGAAACATTAAACAGTGGCTTGAAGATGACAAGTATGCCGAATATCGGGATGAGCTGACAGAGATGATTGAAGCTGAGCGTTGGCAGGATCTGGAAGATGCTTTCTTCAAGGTGCTCGAGTTTGGTACCGGTGGCCGACGCGGTACTACTGGTGTGGGTTCAAACCGCATCAACCGAGTAACAATTGGCGAATCGACACAAGCACTTTGTATCTACGCCGCTAAAGCTGACCCTGAGGCACCGAACAGAGGTTTGGTAATTGCCTGCGATACCCGACTGAGTTCACCCGAACTGAGTCAGTACGCCGCAAGTGTGGCAGCCGCCAACGGCTTTAGAACGTATATATTTGATAGCCCGCGAGCGACGCCCGAGCTTAGCTTTGCGGTGCGTCAGCTAGGTTGCGCCATCGGCATTGTGATCAGCGCTAGTCACAATCCACCGACCGACAATGGCTTTAAAGCCTATTGGAGCGACGGAGCTCAGCTGGTTTCGCCACACGATATCGGTGTACTGTCTGAGGCTGAGAAAATCACCAGTATTCACGCCATAGATTTCGACCAGGCAATCCAGGGTGGTCAAATTGAAGTTATTGGTCGAGAGATCGACCAGGCTTACCTCAAGGCTGTCAGCGACCAAGCAATGTCAGACAATCGACAACTAAAGATCGCTTATTCACCACTGCACGGTACTGGGCAGACTAACGTTTTGCCCGCCCTACGAGCAGTCGGCTTCGATGACATTGTGTTGGTTGACGAACAGATGGTTCCCGATGGCAATTTCCCGACCGTCGAAGGCGGTAAACCTAATCCGGAAGAAAAGGCGGCCAACGACCGGGTGGTAGCGCTGATGTTGTCTGAAGACGCCGATATAGCAGCTTCAAACGATCCTGACGCCGATCGATTTGGTATCATGGTACGCCAGGATGACCAAGCAATATACTTGACTGGCAATCAGTCGGCGGTGTTGGCTGCCGACTTTACGCTAGCTAAGCTAGCAGCTAAGTCGGGTGTTAGCGACAAACACTATCTAGTCAAGACAATTGTGACAACCGACATGTTGACCGCTATTGCTGATAATTATGGTGCAACAGTTTATGGCGACCTGCTAGTGGGCTTTAAGTATATTGGTCAGCTGATACGCAACAAGGAGTCGACCGACGAGGTGTTCTTGCTTGGTGCTGAAGAAAGTTTCGGTATGCTAAAAGGTGATTATGCTCGCGACAAAGATGGCGCAACTGGTGTTTTGCCGTTAGCTGAGTACGCTGCTGAGTTAAAAGCTGCCGGAAAAACGCTGTGGGACCGGCTACTCGAACTGTATCACCAGTATGGTCTATACGTCGAGCGGCTAGACACTATGGTTTGTCCTGGGGCTGAAGGCTTTCAAGAAATGCAAGCGATTATGCAGGCGTTGCGTGCAAATCCACCTACGCAGATAGACAATCATAAGGTGACGGCTGTTATCGACTATATCAGCTTGACTCGTACCGATTTAGCTACCGGTAATGTTACACCAGTTGATTGTGCCAACGGCGATGTATTTGTACTTGAGTTTGGTGATCCGAGACGACGAATTACTATACGACCTAGTGGCACAGAGCCGAAGCTGAAATTTTATAACCAATGGTATCAATCGACTACGAACGCCGAGCAGGATTACCATGATTTGATGCAGGAGCTCGAGAACACCTCGCGTGAACTCGAGGGAGTGCTATTGTCGAGTATCGACAAAAAGTAGTATGAAGCTGACAACCTCGCTCGACAACGTCAAGGGAGTTGGGCCAAAAACATTTTCCCAACTGCAAGCGGCTGGACTCGAGACCGTCAACGACTTAATTACGTTTTTGCCACGTAAGTTTGATGACTACACTGAGGTAGTAGCAATTGCTGACATCTCACCTGGCAAAAAGACCATCAAGGCACGTTGTCAGTCAATTGAAGTTCGTCGAGTGCGTCGCGGCATGACCGTGACGACTGCGACGCTAGCGGACAGTAGTGGCAAGCTTAAAGCAGTCTGGTTCAATCAGCCCTATCGAGCCACTCAACTAAAAAATCCCCAGGAAGAGTTTTTCTTTTCTGGTACGTTTGAGTTTACTTACAAGTCATATCAGCTGACTAACCCGAGTACGGAAAAAGTTAGCGACATGCCGATATCGACTGATCGGATAGTGCCGGTCTACCGGGCAGTTAAAGGCCTGAAGAGCCAGTTGGTACGCAAGATATTGCTTGAACTTAAGCCGTTGATAACAATGTTACCGGAAACATTGCCGCCTGAAGTAGTTGCCAAGCAGCAGCTAGTATCGTACTCACAGGCATTGCTTGGCATGCATTTTCCTGGCAGTTTAGACGACATCGCTCAAGCGCGACAGCGACTGGCGTTTGAGGAGTTATTCCAATTATTACTAGCTAGTCAGCTTAATCGCCAGGCCAACTCTCGGCTCACCGGCTGGCCAATCCCATTTGACCTACCGGTGGTCAAACAATTTGTCGCTAGCCTACCGTTTGAGTTGACAGCAGCTCAGCGACGAGCGGCGTGGGATATTATTCAAGATTTTGAACGGTCGATACCGATGAACCGTTTGCTTCAGGGTGATGTCGGTGCTGGCAAAACTGTCGTAGCGGGACTGGCAGCCCGCAATGCCGCTCAAGCTGGCTATCAAACCGCTATTATGGCTCCAACTGAGATTCTAGCCAGCCAACACGCCGAAACGCTCCATAAGCTACTTGAACCAGCCGGTGTATCAGTCGGACTATTGACGGGATCGGTTAAAGGCAAGGCTAGACAGGCACTTTACCAAGCTATTGAAACCGGGGATATCGATGTAGTTATCGGTACACACGCTCTTATTCAGGAGGCTGTTAAATTTCACCGCCTTGGCTTCGTGGCTATTGATGAGCAACACCGTTTCGGTGTTGCTCAGCGTCAGCAGCTGCTAGATAAAGCCGATAAATTGCCTCATATGCTAGCCATGACAGCTACGCCAATCCCGCGTAGCTTGCAGCTTACAGTGTTTGGCGACCTAGATATTAGTATCATCAATCAACTGCCAAAAAATAGGCTACCAATCAAGACCGAGCTAGTATCGCCGGTTTCAGCCAGTAAAATTTATCAAGCAATTGATAGCCAGATAGAGCAGGGCCGCCAAGCTTACGTGGTCTGTAGCCTAATCGATGACAGCCCGACACGCGATCAGCAAAGCGTCGAAGCTGAGTATAAGAAGCTCAAAAACTCTGTCTTAGGTAAGCGTCGTATCGCTATCTTGCATGGTCGGATGAAAGCTGGCGAGAAAGATCAAATAATGACCGACTTTAAACAGCATAAGTTCGATATCTTAATCGCCACTACCGTGATTGAGGTTGGTGTCGACGTGCCAAATGCCAGTGTGATTATGATCGAGGATGCCGATTCATTTGGATTAGCTCAACTCCATCAGCTGCGCGGTCGGGTTGGTCGAGGCGAGTACCAGAGCTACTGCTATTTAATGCTATCGAGTAATCAAAAGCCAAGTCAGCGCTTGCGCGAGATCGAAAAATCGACCGATGGCTTCTACTTAGCAGAGGTCGACCTCAAGTTACGCGGTCCGGGTGAGATTTATGGGCGAGCACAACATGGCGACCTCAATCTCGAAATTGCCAATATCGGTGACAGTAAGCTGGTGGCTCGTGTTCAAAAAGCTGTCGATCAGTTTATGGCAACCGAGCCTGACTTGTTACAATATAAACAGCTCTACGAACAGGTTTCGCGTTATCAACGTCTAACTACGCTCAATTGATATGTATTCAGGTACAACATTACACACCAAGTCGGGACGGGTTGCCGCCACGCACCAACGAATTGACCGCTTGGCGCGGCGTAATTTGCGTCGTATGTCGGTCGAAGATAGCGCTTTTCCGTTATCACGCGATATACTTCACTTCGAAGGTAAGAACGGCCCTGATGGCCTCAAGCGTAAAAGCCCGGGCCAAGACGAGCCGTGGCACTTCATCGACCCAGCCGATCCGAATGACAGACGACTGATCGACGACGTGGTCGCTCATCACGCCAACCTCGTAGCCGCTCTAAAGGCTGACGATTACATTCGAGCATCGTTTGAAGCTGCGTGGCTAGCCCACGCCGTGGTTGACGGCTTGACGCCAGCGCACCACTATCCACTTGAAGACAAAATCGAGCAGTTGTGGGGTCATCCCAAGGAGGGTCGTGATACCCTATTGACAAAAGTGATGATAAGAAAAGGCAACTACCGCCAATCACTGAGTAGTAACTGGGAATATTGGGGTGCTAAGGGAGTGTTCGCTACCCATATTTTGTTCGAATGGGGCGTAGTTAGCAGTATGACAACCCACCGTTTCACCGATACTATACCGAGCCAAAAGCTAATCGAACAGGCTTGGCGCGATGGCTACCAGTCGGTATTCGAGCAAGCAATCCACCGGATATACGACCTCAATATGTATGAGGAGTTCTGGAAGCGAGGTTGGACATCACGGTTAGCCACTCATACGCGACGGGTGTTGCTGCCAGTTATTATCGAGCAAGTCACCTTGGCTTGGTACGATGCACTGAAGAGGAGTCAGCTATGAATCTGCGTATAATTGCCGGCAAATACGGTGGCCGTATTATCGCGGCACCATCAGGCAGACGTACCCACCCAATGGGAGAGCGAATTAGGAATGCTCTATTTAATAGTCTTGGTGATAGCGTAGTTGACGCTGAGGTGCTAGACGTGTTTGCTGGTAGTGGGGCAGTGGGCTTGGAGGCCCTGAGCCGCGGTGCAGCGCGAGTGACATTTGTTGAAAAAGACCGCCTGGCGGCTCGCATACTACAAGACAATATCGACAAATTGGCGGTCGCAGACACCGCAAAACTAATACGCAGTTCGGTCAGCGCCTGGCTCGATACTCGTGACAACGACCAGGGTTATGATTTGATTTTGGCCGATCCACCGTATCATGACCTACAGCTATCCACAGTCAAAAGATTATTTGCTCTTCTCAAACCCGGAGCGCTTATGGTATTATCACATACAGGAAGAGGTGAGGTACCAGTTCAAAACGAAATTGTTGTGGTGGACAATCGTAGTTACGGAAATGCTTATCTCACCTTCTTCCGCCGAGAAGGCTAATGATCCCGACATTGTCTGGGGTTTTTTAATTTCAAATCTTATTACTTTGGTGCGGATGAAAGGACTTGGCACCGAAGCGTAGCGCTAGCTTCACCTTTTGCGAGGCAAAAGTAGTGAAGGTTCATGTGTATCGTCGTCAATAAAGCAAAAAGACCAGCTCTAGCTGATCTTATTACTTTGGTGCGGATGAAAGGACTTGGCACCGAAGCGTAGCGCTAGCTTCACCTTTTGCGAGGCAAAAGTAGTGAAGGTTCATGTGTATCGTCGTCAATAAAGCAAAAAGACCAGCTCTAGCTGATCTTATTACTTTGGTGCGGATGAAAGGACTTGAACCTTCACGCCTTGCGGCATATGCTCCTAAGGCATACGTGTCTACCAATTCCACCACATCCGCATGGTATTTGTAAGTTGCTGTAGTTTATGGTCGTTACGGACCCGATGTTAATGACATACGTGTCTACGCACATTTACGTTTCACGCAACACCACATCCGCGTAGTCTGGTAGGTTGCAACTTGAGAAATTATAGCAGAAGCTAGAGGTTAATGGAAGATATGCTAAGATATAAAAAAGAAATCAAAATCGCTAACAGAGAGGGTAAGATCATTTCATGAGTAAAGTATCGTCGTATCTGCAGGGGCATTTGCTTGGACAAGTTTCGGTTCGCAAGGAGGTTAAAGCCCATTATTCGCTTGACGCTAGCGTCTTGACTATTGTCCCAGATATGGTGATCGCTCCAAAAAACGTCAATGATGTACGTAAGGTGACTCGTTTTGCTTGGCAGTTAGCTGAAAAAGGCCATAAACTACCCATTACCCCTCGTGGCAGCGGAAGAGATATCACCGGAGCGTCGCTAGGCAAGGGAGTTGTACTCGATATGTCACGCCACATGAATCAGTTTTTTGAGTATGATGCCAAACAAAAGCTGTTACGCGTTCAGCCTGGTGCATCGGCTGACACTGTGCAAGCGGTTCTAGCGCAACATGGTGCGGCTATACCTCCTTTAGTCGACAATCTTGATGGTACTGCTGGCGGTGCCGTTGCTAGTGATGCTAGCTCAATGTTGTCAGCTCAGTACGGTACGATGCAGCGCTGGACTCGTCAACTCGAAGTCGTTCTCGACAGTGGTGATGTCATCCAGACTGGTCGCATTAGCAAACGAGCCGTCAACCGTCTACTAGGGCAGCAGAGTCGAGAGGCCGAGATATATCGAGGGATTGATCGAATACTAGAAGATTATGCTGAGCTAATTGACCGACTGCGCAAAGAGGCAAGTGCAGACCGCAGCGGCTACGCTGGTATTGT
>CAZNOD010000016.1:0-1581 GCA_964574585.1 uncultured Candidatus Saccharibacteria bacterium
GGAGCTATCGAGTGAAGAGCGACTGCTTCGAGCCATCTTCGGTGAGAAAGCCAAAGACGTACGTGACACCTCACAGCGCATGAACAGTGCGGCTGGTGGTAAGGTCGTCGGTGTCAAGGTATTCTCGCGCGAGAATGGTCACGAGCTAAAAGCTGGTGTCCTGATGCAGATTCAAATATTTGTCGCTCAACTGCGTAAGATTGCTGTTGGTGACGAGTTAGCTGGTCGCCATGGTAACAAGGGTGTAATCGCGCGCATTCTACCTGTCGAAGATATGCCTTACTTATCTGACGGTACGCCAGTGGATATTGTTCTCAACCCACTAGGTGTTCCAAGTCGTATGAACCTTGGACAGTTATTTGAGACGCACCTTGGTATGGCAGCACGGACGCTTGGCTACAAGGTAGCAACGCCGCCGTTTAATGGTATATCGGCTGAGGTTATCGAGCAGGAGCTTGAAAAAGCTGGGCTGGCTCGCGATGGCAAGCGACAACTTTACGATGGTCGGACCGGTGAGGCGTTCGAAGAGCGCACCACAGTTGGTGTGATGCACATGATTAAGCTACACCACATGGTGAGCGACAAGATCCACGCCCGTAGTACAGGTCCATACACTATGGTCACGCAGCAGCCACTGGGCGGTAAGGCTCAAAATGGTGGTCAGCGATTTGGTGAGATGGAGGTTTGGGCGCTCGAAGCTTACGGTGCAGCCACAACTCTGCAAGAAATGCTAACTATCAAATCCGACGACGTTTACGGACGTGCTAAGGCTTACGAGTCGATAATTAAAGACGAGCCAATTGTTGGTCCAAAGCTACCTGAGAGCTTCAACGTCTTGGTCAAGGAGCTACAAGGACTCGGTCTACGAGTAGACTTAGTCGACGAAGGTGTCGAAACTATCGACGCTGAGAATATCATTGCCAGCAGTGGTCCTGATGACAAGTCGGTAGCAGCCCCGGTAGATGACGATGATGATGAAATGGAAACAGTTATGGACGAAGCTGACGACATCAATCTTGATGAAGATGGTGTTCAGGTCGTAACTGCCGATGAATATAACGATGAACAAACAGAGGAGGAGGCGTAAGATGGCACGTTTTACACCAACCACTGGAATTGCTGACTTCGACGCCGTCCGATTGGCGGTGGCTAGTCCAGAGGACATGCTCAAGTGGAGCCACGGTGAAGTCACCAAGCCCGAAACCATCAACTATCGTACTCAAAAGCCAGAGCGCGATGGTTTATTCTGCGAACGAATTTTCGGTCCAGTAAAAGATATCAACCCACACGACAACAAGCTCAAAGGTGTTCGGTCACGCGAAGCAGCTGTCGACAAAAATGGCGATCTAGTCACCAAGTCGATAGTTCGACGTGAGCGAATGGGTCACATCCAGCTAGCCGCACCAGTGGCACACATCTGGTTTATGCGCGGTACACCGAGCGCCATGAGCCTGCTACTGGGCATCACCGTTCGAAACCTTGAACGCATAGCCTACTTTGCCACCTATGTCATTCTAGACGTCGATGAGGCCAAGCGCGATCAGATGCTGGCTGACTTAGAGGCTGAAACTGAAGCAGGTA
>CAZNOD010000016.1:1591-12491 GCA_964574585.1 uncultured Candidatus Saccharibacteria bacterium
CCGGGCTGAGGCTGAAGGCGCCGACGTCAAAGCACTGGCTAGCGAGCAAAGCAAAGAGATCGAAGAGCTAGAGGAAAACTTTACGACACGTAAAAATCAGCTCGACAGCCTTGTAAAGCGGGCTTTGATCAACGAAACTGACTACCGTAACCTACCAGAGGAGTACGAAGAGCTAATTGAAGTCGGAATGGGCGGTAAGGCCTTGAAGCGACTACTCGACGAAATCGACCTCGAAACACTAATTGTCCAACTATCAGAAGAGGCCGAGTCGGCAAAGGGCCAGCGTGAGAAGAAACTACTCAAGCGGTTACGTGTACTAGAAGGTATGCATGCTGCCGGCATCAAGCCAAGCAGCCTAGCATTAACTGTTGTTCCAGTTATTCCACCCGACCTTCGCCCGATGGTTCAGTTGACTGGTGGTCGTTTTGCAACAAGCGACCTCAACGATCTATATCGACGTGTTATCAACCGTAATAACCGTCTGAAGAAGCTAATCGATCTCAACGCGCCAGAAGTCATCTGCCGCAACGAGATGCGTATGTTGCAAGAAGCAGTCGACAGCCTAATTGATAACTCAGCTGCCCGTGGCGGTCGAGCCGTCAACGCCAGTGGTGGCCGACGTCGACTAAAGAGTATCTCAGATATGCTAAAGGGTAAGCAGGGTCGTTTCCGTCAAAACCTACTTGGTAAGCGTGTCGACTATTCTGGACGATCGGTGATTGTGGTCGGACCTAAGCTCAAAATCCACCAGTGCGGTCTGCCAAAAGACATGGCACTAGAGCTGTTCAAGCCATTTGTTATCAGTTGGCTTATCCGTGGTGATCACGCCCATAATATCCGCTCAGCGACTCGCTTGATCGAGGCTGGTGAAGCGATTGTCTGGGATGCGCTCGATGCTGTAATCGAAGGCAAGTATGTCTTGCTTAACCGTGCACCAAGTCTACACCGTCTATCAATTCAAGCCTTCCAACCTAAACTTGTTGAAGGAAAAGCAATTCAGCTACACCCACTAGTTGCCAACGGTTTCAACGCCGACTACGACGGCGACCAGATGGCAGTTCACTTGCCGCTATCAAAGGAGGCTCAAGCTGAGGCCCGTGAATTGATGAGTGCTACTAACAACCTGCTCAAACCAGCTGATGGTAGCCCGGTGCTTAACATTGGACAGGACGTTGTGCTCGGTAACTACTATTTGACCTATGAAAAGCCAGCTGCTGCAAGTGATCAAGTCAAGACATTTGCCAACAGTTACGACGCTGAGTTAGCTTACGATCTAGGCAAGCTTCAGCTACAAAGCCCGATTCGTTTGCGCACAAAGGGTCAGATTCGTACTACAACGCTCGGTCGAGTTTTCTTCAATGAGATTCTGCCCGATGACTTCCCGTACGACAACAATGTCCAGAACAAGAAGCAACTAAAGAAGGTGTTGGCCAAGATTTTTGACAAGTATGGCGCTGAAGTTACCGCTCAGACCGCTGACCGTATGAAGGGTCTAGCTTTCCGCTTCGCCACTACTGCTGCCGTATCAACAGGTAAAGACGACTATCCGTACTTTGAGGAGGTCGATGCCTTGGTCGCTGAAGGTGACGCCAAAGCTGCCCTGATCTCGAATCAATACGACGATGGTCTGATTACCGAGGACGAGCGTTATAGCTTGACTGTGGCTGCTTGGCGAAACGTTGACAATAAAATTACTGAACTACTGCAAGATAAACTCAAGAGTATGGATACCAGCATCTCTGTCATGGTCAACTCGGGAGCTCGTGGTGATATTAGTAACGTCAAGCTAGCCAGCGCGATGATCGGTATTCAGGTTGATGCCACCAACCGTGAGATTGAGCTACCTGTCCGATCGAGCTACATGGAGGGTCTATCAAGCCTTGAGGCTTTCGTGGCGACACGAGGTGCCCGTAAGGGTCTGATCGACACCGCCCTCAAGACGGCCGACTCTGGATACCTGACACGACGTCTAGTCGACGTCAGTCAGGACGTGTTCACCGTACCAGATGTCGAAGGCGATGACCCGGGCTTTGCTATTTACCGCGCCGAGTCAGAAGAAACCATGATCGACTTCGGTAATCGTCTATACGGACGATATGTAGCCGAGGATGTACCAGGTCACATCAAGAAGGACCAGCTGATTACTCGTGAGATCGCCGAGGCAATCGACGCTGACGAGAGCATTACATCTGTTAAAATCCAGTCGATCCTCAGTACCAATAATCTACGCGGCATCCCGCAGCGAAGCTATGGTATCGACATGGCGACCAACGAGCTAGTAAACATTGCACAGCCGGTTGGTGTAATTGCTGCTCAGTCAGTTGGTGAGCCAGGTACACAGCTAACTATACGAACCTTCCAAGCTTCTGGTTTAGCGGGTTCTGACATTACCCAGGGTCTACCACGCGTGGAGGAGTTGTTCGAGGCTCGAACGCCAAAGGGTCAAGCTGTTATGACTGAGGTTAGCGGACTGGTCGACGTCTGGGAGGATGGCAAGAACTACATCGTCCAGGTAACACCAGATTCTGGCAAGGTCGAACGTATTGCGCTTGATGGTCGAAAGTTGACCGTCAAGTCGGGTTCAGATGTCAAGGTTGGCGATGTACTAGCCAGCAATGACGACAACACCAAGCCACTAGTCGCACCGTTTGACGGTGTAGTGGAAGTCGCTGAAGACACACTGGTAATTGCCGCGAACGCTAGCGCTCCAGCTCGTTACGAAATTCCAGGCAACATGCAGCTAGTAGTCCGCCCTGGCGATTCAGTCGAGGCTGGCGACAGGCTAACTGTTGGGTCGCTAAACTTGCATGACTTAATGCGACTAAAGGGCACCGAAGCTACTCAGCGCTACATTATTAATGAAGTGTTGCGTATCTATGCCGCCCAGGGTCAAGACGTGGCTGACAAGCATCTTGAGATCATCGTACGACAGATGTTTAGTCGAGTGACAGTTGACCATCCAGGCGATAGCGAGTTCGTGACTGGCGACATCGTCAGCAAGGCAGCGGTCGTCGATGCTAACAACCAACTGGTTGAACAGGGTAAGGAACCAGCTCGATACAGCCAGATGCTACTTGGCATCACCAAGGTGAGCATTTGGAGTGACAGCTGGCTATCAGCCGCTTCCTTCCAGGATACAACTCGAGTATTGATCAACGCCGCAATGAGCGGTCGAGCCGATCACCTCGAAGGTCTGAAAGAAAACGTCATCATCGGTCGCAAGATACCAGTCGGCACTGGTGCACCGAGCGACGAAGATGAGATTGGCGAAGTCTATGACGATGGTCCAGACTTCCCGATTACCGACGTCGAGCAGTCGATCGAGAACGATGCCGCTCTAGCCGATTAAGATAATCGGTAAGGTAATGGCTAAATCCGCCCCTGATTTCGGGGCGGATTTGCTTAGGCACAGTTGCGTAAAGATTCGACATTTTACTTAATAAGTGCTAAAATGGTAATCGAGTTTCATCTTCTGAGCTGGTTAAGTCATAAGTGTGTACGGACTTGCCTAGTTGCAGAAGACCGAGTGATATGGGATTGCTGAACCCTAATCGCATAAATCAAAGTCTAAAGCTATTAGTAATATAGAGGAGTTAGATGCCAACTATTAATCAATTAGTGCGCAAGCCGCGCAAGACGGCTGGCAAGAAGTCAAAGTCGCCAGCGCTTGGCCGCATTCATAACGCACTGAAAACTCGTTACTACGACCAAGACGCTCCGCTCAAGCGCGGTGTCTGTGTCAAGGTGACCACTAAAACACCAAAGAAACCAAACTCTGCCTTGCGCAAGGTAGCTCGAGTTCGACTGACTAATGGTCACGAAGTTTGGGCATATATTGGTGGCGAGGGACACAACCTACAAGAGCACGCTGTCGTTTTAGTCCGAGGTGGGCGCGTGCCTGACCTACCAGGTGTTCGTTACCACATCGTGCGTGGCGCGCTTGACCTTCAAGGCGTTAACGACCGTAAGCAAGGCCGCAGTAAGTACGGTACCAAGAAAGCAGGTAAATAGTCATGCCACGTAAAGTTACCCGTAAATTGCAACGTACTATCAAGCCAGACCGCAAATACCAGTCTGTACTGGTTCAGCGACTGATTAACAAGTCGATGCTAGACGGCAAAAAGTTAGCTGCTGAGCGAGCTGTTTATCGCGCCCTCGAGGATGCCGCTAAGAAACTCGATAGTGAAGATCCACTAGCTGTTTTCGAAAAAGCCCTCAAAAACGTTAGCCCAAACTTTGAGGTCAAGAGTCGTCGTGTCGGTGGTGCAAACTATCAGATTCCGTTCCCAGTTCAGGGTCACCGTCAGCTCCACTTTGCCTTCACCTGGCTGGTGCAAAGTGCCCGAGCTCGCAGTGGTATGCCTTACGAGCGTCGTCTATCGCTTGAGATTGTTGATGCCTATAACGAAGCAGGTGCCGCTTATAAGAAAAAAGAAGACACCCACAAGATGGCCGAAGCCAACCGCGCCTTCGCCCACTTTGCTCGCGGCTAAATATTGTCGTAGCTCGAAAATACCACTCGATACATGCAGTCGGGTGGTATTTCGTTTTGGCTAGACAAACAATACAGTAGAGTAGCGGCACCCGTCCACCGGCTAACTTAGCTTTGTATTCTAGTATTCTAGCTCGCCATCTGGTATAATTGGCTAGAAGTGCTATTTTTGGTGGCAAAAAATAACTAATAATCTATCAAGTTTTGGAGAGGATCTAATCACGCCTATGGCAGCAAATAAAGACATCCAGATGAGCCAAATCCGCAATGTCGGTATTATTGCTCACATCGACGCTGGAAAGACAACTACAACTGAGGGTATATTGTACCGAACTGGCTTAACTCACAAAATCGGTGAGGTAAAAGGCGACGGTGACGGTGCGACAACTGACTGGATGGCGCAAGAAAAGGAGCGTGGTATCACTATCACCTCAGCAGCTGTGACTAGCTTTTGGAAGGGTCACCAGGTCAATATTATCGACACTCCGGGCCACATTGATTTTACGGCTGAGGTTGAACGGTCACTACGCGTGCTTGACGGAGCAGTCACGGTGTTTGACGGCAAGATGGGTGTCGAAGCTCAAAGTGAAACCGTTTGGCGCCAGGCCAACAAGTACGGCGTGCCTCGTATCTGTTTCATCAACAAGATTAACCAAACTGGTGGTGATTTTTATAAGTCACTCGAAAGCATCCATCGCCGCTTGAGCCGTCAAGCATTTCCGATTCACTTGCCAATCGGCTTTGAAAAAGACATCAACGGCGTGGTCGATTTAATCGACATGAAAGCCTACACGTACGATGACTTCACTGACCACGAGCTGAAAGTAGGTGAGATTCCAGCCGATATGCTCGAAAAGGCCAAGAATGCCCGCTCGCTTCTAGTCGAGAACGCCGTTGAAGCAGATGACGAACTAATGATGAAGTTCTTTGATGAAGGTGAAGAGTCGATTACCACTGATGAGCTGAAAGCAGCTTTACGTAAACGAGTCCTGGCTGGCGACTTTTATCTAGTGACCGGTGGTGACGGCCGAGGCGTTATAGTTGAAAAGGTACTAGACTTGATAACAGACTATCTACCTAGTCCGCTTGATGTCGACGCTATTTGGGGCAAAAACCCTAAGACTGGCGACGAAGTTGAACGCAAGCCTTCCGAATCAGAGCCACTAGCGGCGCTGGCTTTCAAGCTAGCCACTGACCCATTTGTCGGTAAACTAATTTTTGTTCGCGTTTATTCTGGAGTTCTAAAGGCTGGTAGCTACGTCACCAACGCTAATAGTGGTGAAAAAGAGCGAATCGGACGTATCGTTCGCATGCACGCTGACAAGCGCGAGGAGATTGAAGAGATTGCCGCTGGCGACATCGCCGCAGTAGTTGGCCTCAAAAACACCACCACTGGTTCGACCCTGAGCGATCCATCAAACCTACTGACTTTAGAGTCTATTGAATTTCCAGATCCACCGGTATCGATCGCTGTTGAACCAAAGTCGAAGGCCGACCAAGAGAAAATGGGTATTGCCTTGCAGCGTCTCGCCGAAGAGGATCCAACTTTCCGAATTCACACCGATGATGAAACCGGCCAAACCATCATGTCGGGCATGGGTGAGCTACACCTCGACATCTTGATCGACCGCATGAAGCGCGAATTCAAGGTAGAGGCAAACATCGGTGAGCCTCAAGTCGCCTTCCGCGAAACCATCAAGTCTTCTGCTGAAGTCCAGGGTAAGCACGCCAAGCAATCTGGTGGTCGTGGTCAATATGGTGACGTTTGGATTCGCCTCGAGCCAAACGAAACCGGTAAAGGCTTCGAATTCATCGATGAAATTAAGGGTGGTGTTGTGCCGCAAGAATACCGACCAGCAGTCGAAAAAGGTATCCGACAAACTCTTGAAGGCGGTGTTATTGCTGGCTACCCAGTAGTTGATGTCAAGGCCACTTTATATGACGGTAGCTACCACGATGTTGACTCGTCTGAGCTAGCATTCTCACTAGCCGGATCTCTAGCTGCTCGTGAAGGTGTCAAAAAAGCAAACCCAATCTTGCTAGAACCAGTCATGCATGTCGAGGTCACTACTCCCGAAGAGTTCATGGGTGATGTTATCGGCGACTTAAATGCTCGTCGCGGTCGGATTGACGCTATGGAAGATTTAATGGGCGGCGCCAAGCTAATCAAGGGCTTCGTACCGCTAGCTAGTATGTTTGGCTACACTTCAGCGCTACGTAGTATGAGCCAGGGTCGAGCGGCCAGCACCATGGAGCTATCGCAGTACGAGGAAGTACCACCTAACGTCGCTCAAGAGATCATCGAGAAAAGGTCTAAGTAACACCAGGTCAGATCAATTGAATAGCCGCCTAAACTCGAGGCGGCTATTTAAATGTCGAAATGCCCGCCAAAATAGCCGAGAGCCAAGCTCAATCATGGCGTGCATTTCGGCGGGGTTAGCCCGACTTGGTGTTGAGTCTACGGCAATGACGCTGAGTCGTGTACAGGCTGCCGACTAGTACAGCCCAGCCTAGCAGGGCAGCCCAGGCTTGGTAGAAGGGGCTGTAATGTTCAGGTAATGGCCTCAGGCCAAGTAGTTGCGGCAAAAAGCGACCAAACAGCCACACCATACTTAGCATGCTAATCCACGCTAGGTACGTCCGTTGCCAGGTCTTCTGCCACAGCGGTAGTATAAACATCATCAGGCTACTCAGTAGCAGCAAGGCATACATTACTTGGGCTGAAATCATGTCAACTCCAATCAGAGGGGCTACTCCTGGTGGGAGCACATTGAAACCATACTATGTATTTACAATAAAATCTAGTGCACAAGACCGCGGTTGAGCTCTTTACATCTTCATTCTTATCCTCTATAATCGATATCATACGCCCGAGCGGGTTTTGGTTTGGTGACTCTTGTCGCTGCCACGAGCTCGCGTCGTAGGCATAAACTACAATAATTTATAAAAGGAGTATCAACTCAGATGGCTGATTTTGATCGATCAAAGCCGCACGTCAACGTCGGTACAATGGGACACGTTGACCACGGTAAAACAACTCTAACCGCGGCGATTTCACACACGCTTGCAACCAAGCTACCTAGCGATGTCAACAAGCCTCGTGACTACGACGCGATTGACAACGCTCCAGAGGAGAAAGCTCGTGGTATCACTATTGCTTCATCTCACATCGAGTATGAATCAGAAGCACGCCACTACGCACACGTCGACATGCCTGGTCACGCCGACTACGTCAAGAACATGATTACAGGTGCCGCTCAGGTTGACGGTGCTGTCCTAGTGGTATCGGCAGCCGATGGTCCAATGCCTCAGACTCGTGAGCACGTTCTACTAGCCAAGCAAGTTAACGTTCCACGTATAGTAGTCTTCCTTAACAAGATGGATATGGCTGACGAAGAGCTAGTCGAACTAGTTGAAATGGATGTGCGTGAACTGCTAACCAAGAATGGTTACGATGGCGACAACACTCCAGTTATCAAGGGTTCTGCTCTCAAGGCTCTAGAAGGCGACGCCACTTACCAGGACGCCATCATGGAGCTAGTTGCTGCTATGGACACTTGGATCGAAGAGCCAAAGCGCGACATGGACAAAGACTTCCTAATGCCGATTGAGGACGTATTCTCAATCAAGGGTCGCGGTACTGTCGCTACTGGTCGTATCGAACAAGGTGTCGTCAAACTAAACGACGAAGTTGAAATCGTTGGCGTTCGAGCCACCCAGAAGTCAGTTGTGACTGGCATCGAAGCCTTCAAGAAGAACCTTGACCAAGGTCAGGCTGGTGACAACGCTGGTCTATTGCTCCGTGGTATTGAGCGTGACGACATCGAGCGCGGTCAGGTACTTGCCAAGCCAGGTTCTATCGAGCCTCACACTGAGTTCGAAGCTGAAGTCTACATCCTTAAGAAAGAAGAAGGTGGTCGCCACACGCCGTTCTCTAAGGGTTACAAACCACAGTTCTACTTCCGTACTACTGACGTAACTGGTGAAGTTGAGCTTCCAGCCGACAAAGAAATGGTCATGCCTGGTGACACATTGACATTCAACGTTAAGCTTCTAGCCCCAATCGCTATGGAGCAAGGTCTAAACTTCGCTATTCGTGAAGGTGGCCGTACTGTTGGTGCCGGTGTCGTAACCAAGATCACTAAGTAGCCTCGACAAGAGGCAGCAGATGCCATAAAAATACTCCCAGTCAACTGGGAGTATTTTATATGCAAAACGAAACCCCGCCTGGCCGAGAGGCCAAGTGGGGCCTCGATCGGTGGCGGGGACTAGAAGTAGACACGAGCGACGAGCGCGTACTGACTGTGGCTGCGACGTCTAGTCTGCTATCTCTAGCGAGCTCATCAGCCAGCAGATACTCGACGGACTGTAGCAGCTCTTTGCAGGTCGACTCACGACCGACCTCCATGCCGAAGTTGTAGAACATGGGTTCACGCTCGTTAGTCTCATGTTTGATGTGCTGCATGATGACACGCGTGACACTATGTACAGTTATCATCGGTGGCACTTCCAATAATTCAAACTCAGGAAGGTAAATCATCTTGACTCCTCGGTTCAGAAGGACGGGTAATCGTATTATACAATCAAAATTGCACTAACATAACTATAGAATTCCAGTGCCTGCAGCAGTGTTAAAGACAGCAGAGTAAGTTCGTCCGCGTCAGCTGGTGGCGATGTGTCAACTTTCATGGTGTATCATTTATGAATTATATGAAGCTGAAAATAGCACTTAGTGTGCATGCAAAAAATCACGTCAACAGACAGCTTCTCCTTGACAGAGTACAGTCAAGTGTCGTATTATACTACCTGCTATAAAAATTATTCCGAGAACTTAGTCAGCCATGACAAGATATGAAGCGAACTAAGGTTACGGAAAGGAGAATCAACTATGGCTGACGCCAAACCAGAAGGCCTGCGAATCCGAATTCGCCTCAAGGCCTATGACCACAAGGTCATCGACCAATCTGCAAAACAAATTATCGAGACAGCCGTCCGCACCGGCGCGACTGTAGCTGGCCCAATTCCGCTACCGACTCGTCGTAGCACATACACAGTTGTAAAGAGCCCGCACGTCTACAAGACAGGTGGTGAGGCTTTTGAGATGCGTGTTCACAAGCGCTTAATCGATATCACTAACGCTACACCAAAAACTATCGATAATCTGCAGAACCTTAGCCTACCAGCGGGTGTCGATGCAGAGATTCGGATGTAATTCACATCACTTATTAAATACCGTGCTTGGCTGCACGGTATTTTTGATTGTCTGTAGGCAAATGCTGTAAAACGACTCTATCGGCTACTGATTCTTTTCGGCCTGTTCACGAAGTAGCTCGAGTTCACGAGCATCCAGATCGCGCTGGATAATCATATTTTTATCTATTTCGTCATAGATAGTTTGAACCTTTTGGCTAATATCAAGTACCCAGATACCTAGCAGCAATACCGCACCAGCTAATATCAGCCAGTAAAGTGTCTGGACTGTAATCTTGAGTGACACAAATGGCTCATCGCTAGTTTGCATCTTAAACGATTTAGCCTTGGCAGCACGTGACTTAGCAGTCGGACGGCGGGTAGTTTTGGCACTAGGCTTGCGAGCCTTAGTCTTAGCGGCAGCACGCTTGGCGGTAGTTTTGGCTGGAGATTTTTGCTTGGCCGCTGGCTTCTTTGTAGTGGTGGTTTTTCGTTTTGTTGTACTTGTCTTGGTTGTTGCCATATCTAGTCACACCCTTTTAAAATTAAAAAGCATTACCTTCATTATAAGCAGTGCAGAAAAAATTACAATAGCATGCTATACTAGCGATAAATATGGCAAAGAAAAACAAAAAACCCCGACCACGAACCTATGCCCGCAATCGACAAATTAGTCGGCGTGGCTACGAAAACATTTACGAATCAGACGGAGCGTACCTGCTGAAGCTCACCATAGTTGTCTTGCTAGGTAGTTTATGGCTGAAGTTTCAGTCACCGTTAGTCCTTGGTATTTTTTATCTCAATGCAATCCCGCTTGGGTTGATTGTTGGGCTATTTTTAATCGGCAAGTACGAAAACTTCCAGGCTAACCGCAAGATTCTTTATGCCATCATACTGATTGTCGCTGTACTTACGTATTTCCTACCAGCCGGTATAGTCGTATAGACCTCTACAGTGTGCCGAATTACCAATAATAGTCAGCATCTAGGATGCCAGATATTTTATAGATTAAACACCCTTGACCAAACAGCGGTATTCGTGCTACTATAGCTTGGTAACTTATTACGTAATACTAACTTTCGCTTCCGAGTGAATGAGCAGGTCTGAAGGCTAAAGTCCGAAGAAACCACTCGCCACCGGAGGTTTTAAATGGGAGAAAAGGGCGATGAAAGCACTTCTCGGTACCAAAATTGGTATGACCCAAATCATCGGCGAAGA
>CAZNOD010000017.1:0-12164 GCA_964574585.1 uncultured Candidatus Saccharibacteria bacterium
TCACCATGCTCTCGAGGATTCAAGAGACCCGCATCTACATTGAGATACGGGTCGCATTTTTGAATCGAAACGGTTTTGCCGCTGGCTTGAAGAACTGCGCCAATGCCAGCCGCGCTGATGCCTTTACCTACCCCCGAAAGTACACCCCCCGTTACGAATATAAATTTTGTCTGTTTCCCCATGGACTTTGTCCCCTCCATGGGGTTCCAGTATAGCAATCTTTTGCCCATCGGCGCTAGTCATTGGCTGTTGTAGAATCTGCCACTTTTGCTTATAGAGATTTAACTTGCTCCAGTATTTGATCAATTGTTGTACCCACTGCGTACTTATATAACGGCTGGTTATCAAATGACCAGGCCTGCTGGACGGGCTCGAGTAGTTGCCAGCTACGGAGCACTTCGTCACTGCTGGTAAATAGATTTTTGCGACTACGTATAGCGTCGACCAATACCTGCTCATAAGCCTCCGGCAGCTGCTCATCAGCTTGATATGAAAAGCCCAAATGACGTAGTTCAAACACCTGATCATAGCCAGGCTTTTTGCTATACAGCTCGATACCGATACCTTCGTTGGGCTGAATCTGAAATTCGATTATATTACTCTGCGCAGCATGTTGCCGACGTAGGTGGACACGGATTTGAGTAAGTTTTTTATCCAAAGCTTTGCCAGTGATCAACGTCATCGGTACATCCCGCCAAATTGGGTCAGTCGAGTAGACAGTCAGGCTGGCAAACGTTTCCGTCTGGCTACCGGGATTATTAACTGCTGAATCATAGCCAACATACTGAGCGCGTACAGCTTGGTCGGGGTTAGCAGGCTGTAATGCCTTTAGGGCCGCTAGTCTGGCTCGCGGTATGGCTTGCCAGTCAAGTCCAGCCGGTATCTCCATGATAGTTAGCGCCAGTAGTTGCAATAAATGTCCCTGGACGACGTCACGCAGTGCGCCAGTTTGTTCGTAAAACCCGCCTCGACCCTCAACATCGATAGCTTCGCTTGCCACTACTTCTATCGCCTCGATTGCCTGACCGTTCCAAACCTGACCAAACAGCGCATTGCCACCGCGCACCGCCATAATATTTTGCGCCATCTCCTTAGCTAAATAGTGATCGATTCGATACAACTGCTCTTCCTGAAAATAACGATTGGTCCGACCAATGATGTCGACCGCTGAATCATAGTCAACTCCAAATGGCTTTTCAAACAATATCTTGACATTGGGTGTGTTGATACCAGCCTGACCCATGAAATCAACGATTTGTGTCGCCGCCAACGGCGGTACCGCCAAGTAAGCCAGCAGCTGGTCGTCGGCTGACAGTTTGATATACTGCTTGAGTTTATCGTACGCCTTCGACTCGGCTAAATCCATCGTGTAAACTCGCAGGTAGCCATCGAGCGCCGTTGCATCGCTCGCAACTAGTAGCTGCTCTATATCAACTTCACGGCGCGAGACACCAATAATCTCCAGATCATCGAAATCACCCGTTGATACAATTTTACTCAAAGCCGGCAACAGCTTACGACTAGCTAGATCACCAGTGATCCCAAAGATTAATATAGTTGTTTTCATCTAGGCAACCACCACCAAGCTAAGCGCCACCATCATCATGCCGGCCAGCAAGCCATAAACAACCTGGTGCTTGTCGGTCTGGTAACGACGAGCAGCTGGTAGTAGCTCATCGATCGCTACAAATACCATCATGCCAGCAATCAGCCCAAAGACGACGCCGAACAATGCTTCGGGCACCACTAGACTGACTATTCCAAAGGCGACCAGTGCACCCAGCGGTTCGGTCAAACCTGAAACTGTTGCCCACCAAAAAGCCTTACGTCGACTACCTGTCGCCGCGTAGACTGGCGCCGCTACAGCGATACCCTCCGGTATGTTGTGAATCGCGATGGCAATCGCCAGTGCTATCCCAGCACCAATATCCTGGTAAGTCGCAAAGAAAGTCGATGCTCCCTCTGGAAAGTTGTGCAACGCCAGGACCACCGCGACTAGTAAGCCGCTGCGTAACAATCGTTTGTTGTCACGCTTATCTCTGAGCGATAGTTCGTCTTCTTTGCCAGCAATCTCGTTGGGGTTTAAAGACTTTGGTAATAATCGGTCGACCAAAGCAACCAATAAGATACCGACAAAAAACATCGCGTAAACAATCCAGCTAGCTGTTCTAGTATCGTAGGCTTGTTCGAGAGCCTGTTGTCCCAACGGTATGATTTCAACAAACGATACAAACAGCATCGCACCGGCAGCAAAAGCCATCGCCATCGCCAAAAAAGAGCGTTCCAGGAGCTTTTTATGTAAGGCAAGCAAACCACCAATCGAGGTGGCTAATCCTGCCAGCAAAGCCAGTATTAGTGCCGTTATCATTTTCTACCTAACCCTCGACATACTCGCCAAATTCAGCAGGGATCGGGTCAGCAAAGCGGACCTCGGTGATATCACTTACGCCGCGCACCGTTATATCAGGGAATTTAAGATTATAAATTACATCGACACTGCCAAATACTGCTGTACTCCAGTCAAAAACAAGCCTATCAGCCACTGAACGCACCACCTGCTCAGTCTCGCCCTCTATCTCAATGAATGGTTTGATCCACGGCCATTCATCTATCACCACTTCAGCGTCATCGAGCTGCCAAGTCTCACGACGCGATTCTTGATAGCTCTTGTAGTCCCAACCGCCGACCTTGAATATTTCCAGTGTTTTATCAAAATCACCAACCGTTGTCTCGACCTCATACGTACTATCGAGGGTTGATTCCATTAGAGATTTGGTCTTTTTCTTCACGCATAGCGTCACTTTATCACCCTCATCGCGAACTCGTATAAACATATTGTCGGCTGCGTGTTGGTCGGTTTCGATAAAAACTCGGCGCATATCGCGCATTGGCTGCTCCAGAGTCGCTCCTGCCTGCTCAAGCCGACTACGTACATCGTCGATATTGACATCAATAAACTTTACTTCTATCTCAGGTTTCATGGTATCTCCTAAAAACAAAATACGCCCGACCTGTATCCCACTCATCGCGCGTATTTGGTTAAATGTACTTTGTTAGTCTTATTCGCAGCCGTCACAAATTGTCAGCAAAGCCGGATCAAGCGGTGCTGCTACGTTACCACTAGACTTGGCCTGATCGTCGGCTGCCGCCTGAGCGTTTGCCATAGCTTGGTCGATAGCTGATAGCTTTTCCTCTAGGGTCATGTCGTCGGAAATAAGTGTTGATGCGTTCATTTGTCGAATTCCTTATTGTATTATCTTATTGGTATTTGGTGTAGGTTATGTTTAATTGTACGCCATATATAGCGTATTTCAAGCCTTTTTAGCTGTAAAAATACCAACAGTTGCCTGTGGATTTATCATTGTCGTACGACCCCAGAGGTAGGCGGTAGGCACTGAAGTTTTCAAAAGTCTTTGGCATTGATCCAGCGCGGTCGATAAAAATTTGCCTAGCTTGCGCATCAGCCGCTTCGTCCAGCAGTTCGACCGTCCCATTGACATAGGCGCCGATTGGACCACGCGTCGCATCGGGTGAAAACAGTGTCAGGCTGACCCTTGAGTCACGAGTGATATTTTGCGAATGCTGAACGGTTGGTTTGGAGAACCAATAGACCGCTTCGCCATCGGTTACGACGTGAACTGGAGTTGACCATGGCGAACCGTCTGGGTTGACGGTTGCCAAGGTGCCAATGATATTTTCTGCAAATATTTGCTGAACCTCTGAGGGCATAGTGTTTATTTACCCGAGTTGACCTCGTAGCTAGTATTGGTACTTTCGAAGAAGTTAACTAGCTCAAGCGTGTCATTAGCGGTAGCCATCCACTTAGCTGGGTTAGCTACGTTATATTCAGGCTCAAAGCCAAGTTCGGTTAAGCGCCGGTCGGTCATATGCTTGACGTACTGATTGACATAGTCGGCATTTAGACCAAGGATACCGCGTGGCAGCATGTCCTTGTTGTACTCAACTTCGAGCTCAACGGCCTGCAGGATCAAGTCGCGAATCTCCTGTGCAAACTCTTCGGTTTGTAGCTCAGGGTTTTCGTCCAATATGGTTAATAGTAGGTTGATACCAAAAGTCAGGTGCAGGTTCTCGTCTTTGGTAATCCAGTCGAGCAAGCTACCAACGTTGCGTAGCAAGTTGCGCTGGCGGAAGCTCATACCGACCATGAAGCCAGAGTAAAACCAGATGCCTTCGAGGACTATATTGTAGGCGACTAGTGAGCGAACAAAGTCCTTTTTGCCTTCGACGCTGTAGATATCGAGGTTTGGATCGAGCATGACGTCGAGGTGCTTGTTTTGGAAGTCGGCCTTATCGGCTAGTGACTTCTTGCCAAAGCCAGCGGCGTAAATTTCCTCACGGTCAAACGGAAAGGTTTCGATAATGTACTCAAAAGTCATAAAGTGGTTGGCTTCTTCCCACATCTGCTTACTAAGGTAAAGCTGGGCCTCAGCAGCATTGACGTATGGATAAATACCAAACGCTAGCGACTTATTGATTAGCAGTTCGTTTGGATTGAGGTAACTGATGACGGTCTTTAAGGCATGCTTCTCGTCATCGGTCATTTTCTCGAAGTCAGCTAAATCTTGGACCAGCTGCACTTCATTAGGAAACCAAGTGTTGGCTACCGCTTGATTGTATAGATCGTAAGCCCACGGATAGCGCACTGGGTGTAGGCTCAGCCCGTCACGTAGGCCTGAACCTAAGATGCCGGTTGGTTGTTTGTTGTCTGACATAGTCCCTCCTTTATTTCTTTGCTAGTTTAGCGAATCCAAAGCCGACGCTACCGCTGCCAGTTCGGACCTTACCCTTAGATGCTTTATCGACAGAAACTGTAGTTTGCTCTGACTGGTGCCGCGGTTTGACGTGTAGATAATAAGTCGTCTTTAAGCCACGCTTCCACGCCTCGCTATAGATCTTGACATACTCATCAATGTCACGAGTTTCGAGATACATATTGCGGCTAATAGCTTGGTCGACCCACTTTTGAGCTCGAGCGGCCACTTCGATGAAGGCATATGGGCTAAGCTGGAAGCTAGTTTTGTAAACTGCTTTGATATGGTCGGGGATCTGGTCGATATTTTGGATATCACCCTGGTTGGCTAATAGCTCGTCTTTGACGTCTTCCCAGATACCAAGTTCTTTGAGATCACGAGTCAAGTTAGCGTTGACTTCGAGGAACTTGCCGTTTAAGGTCGAGCGGCTAAATATCTGCGCAAACTGTGGATCAATACCTGGCGTCGTACCGGCTACGTGAGCAATATTAGCGGTCGGCGCGATTGCCATCAGGGTTGCGTTACGCATACCTTTTTTCACCTTAGAGCGCAGCTTTTCCCAGTCGAGGTGCGACTTGCGGGTTACCTTGACCTTGACCTTGCGATCGGTCTCTAGTTGGTCGATAGTATCAATTGGCAAAATACCCTTGCTCCAGCCACTCCCCTTGAATGCTGGGTAGCTACCGAGCTTCTTGGCTAGTTCAGCTGACTCGTCGATAGCGTGATAGCTGATAAATTCGCTAATTCGATCGACTAGGTCATAAGCTTCATCGCTCTCATAGCTGTAACTAAGTTTTTCTAGTACGTCACTCAAGCCCATGAAGCCTAGTCCCAGCGCCCTAGTTTGAGAGTTAGCGTGTAGCGCTTCTGGCACTGGTAGGTTGGTGATATCGACTAGGTTATCAAGCTGGCGAATAGCACTGCGCGTGCTGGCTTCGAGACGATCCCAGTCCCAAGTCTTATCCTCACTGAGGTGAGCCGCTAGGTTGATACTAACCAAGTTACAAACAGCGATGTTGTCGTTGTCTTGTGGCAAGGTGATTTCTGTACATAGGTTCGATAGGTGGATGGTGCCGGTATTGTTATTGAGCGCCCGAGTATTTATCGTATCTTTCCAGGTCAGCCATGGGTGACTGGTAGCTTGGAGTGAAATTAGAATCTGGCGGAACTGCTGCCTGGCTGGTAGTTTCTCAAATCGACGCATTTTGCCAGCCTCAGCTAGTTTAATGTACTCCTTGTAGCGCTTGGAGAAATCTTCACCATAAAGCTCGGTTAGGTCCATGACCTCAGCTGGATCAAACAGGTACCAATCCTGGTCCTTCTCGACCCGCTTCATAAACTCATCGCTGATAAATACCGCTGTATTAGCAAAGCGTGTCCTAAGGTATGGGTCACCTGAGTTCTGCTTGAGGTCGATAAACTGCGGAAAATTAAGGTGCCAATTCTCCATATACAGAGCGGCTGCTCCAGCTTTTTTGCCCTTTCGTGATACGGCAAACAATGCGGTATCAATCATTTTCATAAACGGAATCGGACCAGTACTCTCGGTGTTAGTTGTCTTGACCGGACTACCGCTAGCTCGCAGCTTAGTAAAGCCAATCCCGATACCACCGGTACCTTTAGCGATAAAGCCGGTGTCGCGGACGCTCTTCATGATTGACTCCATGTCGTCATCAACGTTCATCAAGAAACAGTTGCTGAGCTGTGGGTGAGCACCACCAGCGTTGACTCGAGTCGATCCACCTGGAACATAGTCGAGATTACTGAGATGCTGATAAAAGTCGAGGGCAGATTCGGTTGGGTCTTCGGCGTTAAAGCTCATACCCATAGCGATGCGCATGTGAGTAAATTGCGGCACTTCGATTGGATCGCCACTACCTTTTCGTAGGGCATAACGGTTACGGTTGGTCACTACACCTAGATACTTCGAAAGATCATCTTTGGATGGGTCGAGCGCCTGGGCTAGTTTTTTCAAGTCAAACACTTCGCCGTTCATCCGCTTATCTAGCAAGCCATCTTTGATACCCTGCTTGAGGTATTCCGGAAACCGCTTGGCGTGTAGCTTTTTGAGTTCTTCAGGACTGTTGTAGTCGCCAAGTACATTTTTATAAATAGTTTTCAGTAGCAAACGAGCCGCAATCTTGTCGAAGTCTGGGTCGTCCTTGACGTTTTGTAGCGTAGTCTGGATGACCGCTTCATCTAACTGGTCTGATGTAATGCCATCAAATAATGTTAGTTGCACTTCACTGGCGACTTGGACAACCTTGCTAATCTGATCGGGCAGTCCCTCGCTGGCCGCGACTAGCGCTAGGTTGATCTTGTTGGCGTCAAATGGTTCGCGGGTGCCGTCGCGTTTTACCACATGGATTCCGTCCATTACCCTCTATCCTTTTTTTGTTAGGTTGATATACCCTCACACAACACACCTCCCAAAATAGTGTGTCGCAAGCAAGAAAAGCTCTCTCCGTATACTGGGAGAGATGGTGTACCTCCTGCTTGCTGTTTTGTGTGTTTTATGGAACGACTACATATGTAGTGTCTGCATAGAACTATAGGCGCTAAATATGTGGATTGCAAGTCTTTTGAGCAAGTATTTTTAACCACACGGCCTTTTAGCCCAATCTACCCCTTATAGTGTCTATGTTAATAATTACAACGCTATATATAGCGTATGTGTTTTATTTATCGACGGTTTCTTGGCGGCATTGATGATAGAGCTGCTCAGTCGGTGCCCGATTGTCTAAATATGCTTGACCTGGCGCAAATGGCATAGCTGTCAAACCCGGTAAATCGATTTTATGGCGGCCATAAACGGTAATAATGTTCGTTCGCGGCTCCTGCTCGCCGCGCTCTGTCGTGTAATAGCCATTTGGCAAATATGCTCGGTAGGCTGCGTCAACAGCTTCGGTAACTTTTTGGCAAGCCCCACCGAGTAGCCCGCCAATCACGTTTGCGATAACTATACCGTCATCGGCTAATAGTCGCTCAATCTGCTGACCGTACTCCAAAGTAGTCAGCGCAAACGGGATTGTACCATCACCATAAGCATCGACTAGTATGACGTCGTATTGGCTAGTTGCTTGATTGACAAATCGCCGGGCGTCATCAAAATACTCGGTAATTCGATCTGACCCTCTGTAGCCAAAATAATCCCGTGCAATCGTCGCTAGCTCGGGGTCGATCTCAACCACATCAATTTTGATGTCTGGGTCAGCTCGTACTAAATATTGCAGATATATTACACTTTCTGTCTATGGACCGCTACCCGAAAACTAATGACGGGCAAGTGCTAGAAAGCATCAGTCTTTGGTTTAGCCTACTACTAATTTTGCTGACTCTTACCTACGTCATCATTGAGCTAGCAGGCCACGGCAAAAAGCATCAGAAATAGCGCGTTGAGCTCTCGGTCGCCTCTTCTCTAGAGTAATACCCCGACCAAATGGTCGGGGTATTACTGTGGCGGAGAGGATGGGATTCGGTCACCTCCGGCGACCCCGCTAGTCAGTCAGGTGAACCAGTTCACCTGTGACATCGCCTTGCGGACTGCCACCGGCAGTCCTCACCCACGATCTCGTGGCTTCAAATTCTTTTTCGCATACTAAAAACGACCACCAGGGTCATTTTTTCAGTATGGCGGAGAGGATGGGATTTGAACCCACGAGGCAGTTGCCCGCCTACACGCTTTCCAAGCGTGCGCCTTCGACCACTCGGCCACCTCTCCTTATAACTATATTCTAGCGCATTTACTAAGTTGTGCCATAACTAACGATGGGCGCTTACCTTCGCCTAGTCGCCAAGCTAGCGAACAGGACGAAAATAGCAAACTTGTATTTTTTACCCTTCTTAGGGTCAGTCACGTCCCGCGACCCCACGAGTCAGGCAGCCGAAGGCACGAGGGCGTCGCCCGAGCGGCTGGAGCTACAGCGACAGCCGGGGGTGGAGTGAGTTTCTGGGATTGACTTCCAGAAACGAAACGGAGGGGCAAGCCCCTCCTAAAATGAGTTGTCTAAATTACGTACTGCTCATGGTTGCTTTGCTATCTTGTCGATGCCTATAATATATGTAAGAATATGGCAGCTCGAAAACCCCCCGTTATTAAGATAAAAAATCTCGTCAAAAGCTACGGGATTGGTGACGCTACCCATAATGCCCTCGATGGCATAGACTTGACCGTCCACTCAGGCGAGTTCATCACTATCATGGGCCCCAGTGGCTGCGGCAAAACTACTCTGCTCAACATCCTCGGCATGCTCGATCGTGCCGACGAAGGCGACTACCACATCGACGGACTCGAAGTTGAGCGCCTATCCAACTCACGGCGAGCCCGCATCCGAGCCGAACGTATCGGTATAGTTTTTCAAAATTTTAATTTGATTGATAGTCTCAACGTTATCGAAAACGTTGCCCTGCCACTTACCTACCACAAGGTGTCACGACTCAAGCGTCTGGAAGCAGCTAGCGCCGCACTTAAGTCATTTCATCTATCAGAGCGCGAGTATTACATGCCATACCAGCTATCGGGTGGTCAGATGCAGCGCGTGGCAATTGCTCGGGCGCTAGTCAATAAGCCATCCCTAATCTTAGCCGATGAGCCAACTGGCAATCTCGACAGCCGCTCTAGCCACGTCATCATGGAAGAACTAGCTGACCTACACCGTCGTGGCAACACTATCATCATGGTGACCCATAATCCCAACCTGACTAGCTACGCTACTCGTGTCATCAATATGCTTGATGGCAAGATAGCCAGTGACCAAAAAATTAGCGTTGGTGGCAAGTCAAAAGCCCAAAAAGTCACCGTCCGTCCGGCTAACAAGACCAAGGCTAAGGCCAAGCCCAAGGCCAAATCAACCACTAAAAGCCGTCGCAAAAAGGAGTCATAATTATGAGCCTACTCTTGGTTGACTATATCGACACTGCTACCAACTCACTGCGCAAGCACCGCTCACGTACTATCTTGACTACGCTTGGTGTCGCTATCGGTATCACTAGCATCACGACTATTCTTGCCCTAGCTCACGGTGTCACCGAGTCTATCTCTAGCCAGGTTCAAGCCGTCGGAGGCAACATCGCAATTATTCGTCCTGGCACCGAGGCTGACGATCACCAGTCTAGCCTGACCAACCCAGTCGCACCTCAACGCTACAACACCAGTACTCTAAATGAGGTCGACATCAGCACCATAGAGGCTGTCGACAAGTCGCTCAAAGTCGCCCCCATCATGACAGTTGATGGTCAGCTGACGGCTGGTGATACCGTTGTCAAGAACGCTAGTGTAGTCGCCTCAACCCCAGAACTATCATCGACCACTAGTCTGCCGGTAGCCGAAGGACAGTTCATCGACGAAACCAGCGCTCACAATACAGCAGTAATCGGCCACCAGATGGCAATCGACCTGTTTGGTACTGAAAATCCGATTAGCAGTAATTTTCAGCTTCGAGGTGAAACATTCACAGTAGTCGGTGTCCTCAAAAAGCTCAGTGCACCGGTCAATTACAACAATATTGACTTCGACAACAGCGCCATCATTAGTTTTGAAATCGGCCAACTACTCCACGACGGTCGATCACAAATCCAGCAAATAAACGTTCGTGCCCCCAGCTCAGCTATCCTCAATCGTAGTCTGCCAAAAATTGAATCAAACCTCGTCGACCAGCACGGTGAAAAAGATTTCACCATCGTCTTTGGTAGCGATATCGCGCAGCCAACCAACCAGCTATTTCGCATGATGACTACTGTACTAGTAGTGATTGCCGCTATCTCGCTTGTCGTTGGTGGCATCGGCATCATGAATATCATGCTGGTCAATGTCGCTGAGCGCACCCGCGAGATCGGCATCCGTAAAGCAGTCGGAGCTAGCAACAAAAACATCATCATGCAATTTCTCACTGAGTCAGTCATCATCAGCTTGATTGGCGGTATGATTGGTGCGGCTGCTGGTGTTATCACCGCTTACTTTATCGGTAGTGCTCTTTATTTAACTCCAATTCTCAACTGGAACATTGCCTTGGTCGCACTTGGCATGGCAGTAATAACTGGCGTTGCTTTTGGCATCTACCCAGCCGCCCGAGCAGCCGCCAAAGATCCTATCGAGAGCTTGCGACAGTACCGATAGGTTTCAAAGCCTGTCTACTGTTTGTCGTCTAAAGACTCTAGCGCTGCTTTAAATCGATCGGTCAGTTGGCTGGAGGCTGGATTGACGTGATTTAGTATTGCCAGGTAGGTACTGACATAATCAGCCAAGATAACACCCCATAGCAGCTCCTCGACCAGTGTCTGGCCACGTAACAATACTTGGACCGACTTTGGCCTCAATCCACTGAGTAAACGGTCGCTTAAGTCCATTGCCGCTTCGACCCGCTCATCGTCACGAAGGCTGATAACATCAAACACTGCAAACGGTTTGTCGACTGGGTGTGAACTCCAGCCAATCAACTCATGGTGATAAAAATCAGGATACCAATTTGTCCAAGCGGTATTTTTGGCTACTTTATTTATCGCTTGCTTCCAGCGGTCTGCAACCGGTGCCGCCTTGGGGCCGCTGTATAGAATTGGGGTTTTACCAACCGCTATCAGTGCCAGTTGCTTAGCATAATTCTCATGCATCGGTACGTCGGGGTGCCAGACGACCACTTCTTGCTCGAGCCACGACTCGGTCTGTTCAATCTTGCTATATAGGTCATCGTCGATCAAGCGGTAGTTTTCCAAGATCCGCAGTAGAGCTCTTAGCTGCTTAAAAACCTGTAGCTGCGCTGAACCATCAGCCGGCAAGACAACCCGCGTCACATCATCAGCTTCAGCCAGCTCTAGCAGTCGACCACCCGAAGTTACCACTGCCATCTGACAGCCTCGATGGTGTGCCTCCTGATAGTTGTTGATGACCTCAGGTGAATCGCCACTATAGCAACTAGCGATTACCAGGGTATTTTGCCAAGCATAACCAGGAATCTTGTAGTCACTCACCACTTCCAGCGATAATCCAAACCAGTCTTTCGTCACAGATCGTAATATATCTGCCGCCAGAGCGGCTTCACCGGTCGCCACCACCACAACGTTACGTAGCTCGCGATCGTCATTGTCTGGCGACACGATATGAGCTGGCCACGACACGTCTTGATAAAAATCTGCTATCCGCGATAGCTGCCCATCAGGGTCACGCTGCTTTAAGACGTTTTTATCATCGAGCACTGTTGTTTCCCACCTTTTATTGTTATACCCAAATATATCAGTTCGTTGTTCAAAAGTCAGTTAGCAAGTCGAAGCTACTTTACTCGCTGACTTCTTCTATGGTACAGTATAAACTGAATTAGCATAAGAATAATAGTTTCATATATGAGGTGGGCATGAACTTACAACCAACAGACCAACAGTCTCAGTCATACAGCGACGACC
>CAZNOD010000018.1:0-11424 GCA_964574585.1 uncultured Candidatus Saccharibacteria bacterium
CGATTGACGCAGGGCCTGGCCGATACCATCAATGATTAGCAGTGGCCCTAAAGAAGTATACAGATCACCTGGACTAACCACCACTAAATCCGCCTCCATGATTGCCTCGATGGCACTAGGGTTAACTTGCGGAGTCGGCTTTAAACTCAGCTCAGCTTGACGCGGGTCGAGCTGAAAGTTATCGACATCAATCACTCGCTCTCCATGGAGTTCGACTTGCTCGTTCTCCCAGCGCATCAGTAGACGGACATCGTCAAGTGTCGCTGGAATGACGGTTCCCTTGATGCGTAATATTTCACTAGCACTTTCGACGGCCTTGGCAAAATCTCCTGTCGTCTTCTCGAGTGTAGTCAAAAACATATTACCAAATGAGTGCCCTTTAAATGGCCCCTCCTCGTAACGATAGTCAAACAGTTCGCGCATCGCTGGCGATGAACTTAACGCCACTAAACACTGCCGAATATCACCCGGCGGCAATACACCTAGTTCATCGCGCAACACGCCAGTACTACCACCGTCATCAGCCATACTGACAATTGCCGTCAGCTCACGACTGTGACCTCGCAAAGCGCTAAGTACAGTGAAGCTTCCTGTGCCACCGCCAACTACTACAATTTTTAAATCGCTATTCATTGTTAATCATTACCTTTCAGGCCGGACTGTTTTGATAATTTTCTTATAGACAGCAGCGCTAGGTCGCGCAACCCTATCCATTGTCGCATAGTTTACACTATACAAGCCAAATCGCGGCCAGCGACCCTTTTCCCATTCAAAATTATCAAATAGGCTCCAATGCAGATAACCAATCACAGACACGCCATTTATAATCGCTTGGTTGATTGCTTCAACGGTCTGCCTGAGCCAGTCTATTCGATATTCATCATCTATGTCAGCCACCCCATTTTCAGTTATCAGAATTGGCTTGTTGTATCGATCGGCTAAATCCTCCAAAACATAACGAATATCACTTGGCTGCATATCCCAGCCAACGTCACTAACTTGATCATCTGGATTATGCTGTCGATAACCGTATATTCGATTACTAAAATAGTAGTTTAGGCCGATGAATGTACTGGCCTTGATTGTCCGCTTTAAAATATATTGATTGTGCATATAGTCGGCTATCGAGGCACTCCACTGACTCAACTTGGCGTCATCACCAGCGTAAGTATAAGATACATTATGAGCCATCGATACTTGGTACTTACGACTAGTTTTGCGAATCAGCTTGGCGACTCGATTGTGGGCTCTGATCAAGTTATTTAACACCAGCCACATCTTGGGCTTGCTTGACAGATTAGGCGGCCAAACACCCTGAAGGTAGCTATTATTGGCATAAATCGCTGGTTCATTGATAGTGATAATGTATTTCAGGTCTGACCCATATTCGGCTAGGATTTTCTCGGCGAAGCGTACAAAATACTCGACATTCGACCGCTTAGCAAAGCCGCCCTTCTCGGCAAACCATAGTGGCAGCGTAAAATGAAACAATGTCACGACTGGTGTCATACCAGCCTGCTTGATAGCCTGTAAATACTGGCGGTAGTGAGTGATAGCACCAGCGTCCCATACACCCTCTTGGGGCTCAAGTCGCGACCACTCAATGCTGAACCGGAAACTATTTAAGCCCAAATCTTTGGCTAAGTCGAAGTCTTGTTGGTAGCGGTTATAGTGATCGATTGCTCGCCCCGATACATAGTTGGCCGGTGTTTTGGCTAGTCGCTTGACTTGGGGCCATTTATCTAAATCGCCGTAGTGATACTCAGCACTAGTCGCAAGCACCTTGGCGTGCTCAAGCTCCCAGACTGACCATTGATTGTGGTTACCACCCTCGACTTGATGCGCACTGCTACTAACACCCCACAAGAATTTCTTTGGAAAACGATATTTCGACGACTGCATTATCTATATTATATAGGGTTTAGAGGATAGTAGGTAATAAAAGACTGTTACTTGTCTTATCTATCTCTGTCGACACCGACTAGCTATCGCGCTCGGCGAGAGCTTTCAGCGGGTCATCCTCGCTACTGTCTTCTGGCTTGAGCGGCTTCTTGCTCTTGATTAGATAGCGGATACCGGTCATCTGACTGGTCATATAGTCATCGCTCAGTAAATTGACGAATTTTACGGCATCACGATTATCCATGATGATGATAGCTTGATCGGCTTCGTCGGTCATTAGCTCAAGCTCCATCTCATCGGCCTGGGCCACCAAAGCTTCCTGACTGACACTAACTGGCTCGACCTTTTGGAGCTTATTGACCAACGCGGGCGTGTCTTTTACTAAATCCTCAAACGTCATACCGTCGGGCAGTTTAAGTTTGAAATTAGTCTGAATTTCTTTGATCTTCTCCTCCGCTACAGCGTACTTCTTCGCACTATAGCCAAACAGTCGCTCAAACTTACTTTCGCTGAAGACAAATATATCCTGATCGGCAATCAATACTTGATTATCTGGCGTCACCCGCAGTCCAGCTTCGGCCTCAAACTGACCAAAGCTATTACCCTTAAAAGCCCAGGCGCTATTACCAAGCATCACCTGTGAGCCAGCCAGTAGCTTGACGACAAAAAATGGCTTGGCCTCGTCTTCGCCGTCACGTTTTGGTGGTGTAAAGCGAGCTACCATGCCCTTCACCTTCTTGAATTCGTGATCACCTTCGGAGAAAACCTCAAGCGTCTCTTCGCCATATGTAATCTGTTCGATAACTTCTTGAGCGTGCTCGACTTTATCTAGCTTAGTAGTCAGTAGCACATTGTCATCGCGATCAATTCGATCTAGACTGCGCACCGCCAATCCAGTAGCGGCTCCAGTCTGGACACCAGAAATCATGTCGTAGAGAAACAGCACTTTTAATTGCTGCTTCAGTGTATCGTCGTAGCGAGTGGCGTAGACGGTAAAGCCCTTGGTGAATAAAAACAAATCGATTTCCAGCTTATCCTTGTCACGATCGCTGGCGTTAGCCCATTGGAAAATGTCAGTATTTGGTGTATTGTTGTCGGTATTTTCTGTAGTCATTATTCCAGTGTACTACAAAAAAGCAGCAATTATTTAGCTGACGCCAGCTAAAAAGTCTGCCGGTCGGCATCAATCACCGCGTGGCTGATTAAGGTCTCGAGCGGCAGACGTATCCGGCCCCGCTGACCGACTATCGACTGCCTAGCAACACCGCTGTCGATATCGGCATGAATTATCGCTAGGCTTGCAGCTTCTGCTAGTGGCTGTTCGACAATCATAGCGTGCTGTCCAATTTGACGCTTCACTCCGTAACGGTCAATATGCTCGGTGGCAGTGAAGATAATATCACCTGGCCTCGCCTGCGCGAAGTCGGTTGCACCCAATCGATAATCAGCCGACTGCCGATCCAAGTCAACCATTGCTCGCGAGGTCCGAAACCGACCATCCCAAACAGTCTCTGGCGGTCGACCTAAAACGTCAGCCAGCGCCGCAATTACCAAGCCACTGCAGTTGATACCTCCCTTTCGACTATCAAGTCCATAGGCAAACGGCGTATCGGTCGACCACTGGTCTGGACGTGGGTTGTCGTCGAGAAAACCCTGACCAATCCGCGCCTGGGCTGACCTAACTAGTTCAACTCGGAAATCAGCCGACACCTCAACCAACGACTCCGAATTAGCTTGCTTTAGCATGATATGGTACTATGGCATAACTTTTATATATAGTCAAGTCTTAGCCTTAGCTAACGACATCCTCACCGAAGTGCTTTTGCAGACGCATTCTGATACTCCCCTCGTGACGACCTAGCTCATCCGATAGCTCCTTGATTGACTTGCCGTTTTGGAAACCTGCCGTCAGGTCGGCGTCGTGCTGTGCCAACCACGGCTTATAGGCGTTAGGATAGGTTTCACGCATCTTGGCTATTTTGTCATGCCAAGACGTCGAGCTAGATTTTTTGGCTTTTTTGGCTATAGTCAGGTCGCGGTTGGCCGCTTGCTGGCGCAAATGAGCAAACTTATCGATATCGCTAGCTGCCCGTTGCCTGAGACTACTATCGAGCTCGGCTGCTACCGAACTAACCTGCAGTGCCAATCGATTGATGCCGTGTAGATACAAGGTATCTAAACTGCGCACTCGACTAAGTGCCACGTAGCCCATGCCTTCGACGAAGGCCTTGCTTAGGTCGATCCGCGCCCGATCGAGTGTCATACCTTGTGATTTGTGGACGGTGATTGCCCAAGCTAGCCTCAGCGGTAGCTGAGTAATGCTAGCTCGCTTTTTCTCGCCATCACGCAATTCCCAAGTTTCCGGCACAATCGTCACCTCTCGACCATTCAAGAATTTGACAATTGGATAGTCGGTGCCAGGCTCAAATGCTACCACCTGACCAATCGAGCCGTTGACGAATTTGCGGCCAGGATCGTTGCGCACTGCCATTACTAGGGCGTGCTGTTTGAGTGAAAGGGTGCGCGGTGCCAACACCGACCGGGCTAAGTTTTCGACATAGTTAGCTGATCCAGTTGTTGTTGCTTCGTACAATACCTCATCGCCCTCGAGCGCTGATAGCCGGCGCTGGTTGATGGTATCAACGTCGACGTTAGTGGTATGTAGCTCGGTTAAATTGTCACCATCCTCTGGCTCGACTTCGGTTCGAGCTAGTAGCTTTTCGGCATGATGACGCCGAAGGTCGCCTTGGCGCAGACTGTTGAGGATATCAACCAGTATCTCATCATCTTGACGGTGTTGCTCCTCAAGATAGAGCACTGTTGGATCGAGTTCGCGCCAGGCCTGTGATTCAACTACGAAGCCACCACTTCGACGATCGTCGCGTCGGTTGATTGGTGGCAGCTGAAAAAAATCACCGCTCATTATCACCTGGATACCACCAAACGGCAGATTAGGCTTCTTGCGCACCAATCGACAAACCTCGTCAACCATGTCAAAACGATAGTCGTGCAACATGCTGATCTCATCGATGATTAGTGCGTCAGTATTTTCAATGATTTCGCGTCGGCCCTTGGCTAGATGGTCGGCAAAGCCGCTGGGTAAACTATCCTGAATGCCAATGCCACTCCAAGCGTGGATGGTGGTACCGCCGAGATGTGTAGCGGCTAATCCAGTCGTCGCTGTCACACTGACACGCTTGCCTTCGTGCTTGGCTAAGCGAATAAACTGATTGAGTACGTAGGTCTTACCGGACCCAGCGGGACCAGTCAGTAGCGCCGACTCACCACTAAGTAGTATCTCCAAGGCTAGCTGTTGATTCATATTATCAGTTTATCACCTGACCAAAACGACTTATAGCCGCTCGCCTTGGCGGGCTCGGTTAGCCCACTCATCGGCTAGTTCGTTATTTTCATCACCATTGTGACCGCGTACCCAGACTAACGTCGCCCGTGACTGGCCGTATAGCGTATAAGCTTCTTGAACGATGTCGAGATTCTTGATGCCACCTTTTTTGGTCCAACCTTTGGACTCCCAGCTAGGAGCCCACTTGGTAATAACATTGATCCAAAACTCACTATCAGTATGAATACTGCAGGCTGCACCTGCAGCCAACTTAAGAGCTGCAATTAACGCCTTACCCTCCATACGAATATTAGTCGTCTCGCCCTCCTCAGAACCCAGTGCGACTGGTCGACCATTTTCAATCACAGCATAGCCCCCAGGACCGGGGTTTGGACTAGCGCTACCGTCAGTATAAAAAACTCTCATTCTTCTATTGTATCCTATCCTGGGTACTGGCGGATTAGTTGGCGCATCGTCGACGCTAGGTAAAGTGAGCCAACTACTAGCACGACTGACTCGGACTGGTCGAGTGCGTAGTCGAGCGCTGCGTGGTTGCTAGCTATTTCGCTAACCTGGGACGATCCGTGCCGTCGCATAGCAGCAGCAACCTGACGAGTTGGAATCGACCGGTGCGGTACGTCTTGAGCGATTTCAATATTAGTCGCCACCGTCTGGCTAGCTACGCTGGCTAACAATGGTGCCATTTGCTCAATATCCTTGCCCTGCTTGACTGCGACGACGACTAGCGGTTGTATGTTGGGGAATTTTTGTCGGAAGCTATCTAAACTAGCCGATAATTTCTGCTGATTGTGAGCACCGTCGATTACAACCGTCTTGCCACGCACTTCAAATATATCCATCCTACCTGGCACAGTGATTCGCTGGCTAGCCGTGAGCTGTTCGGCTGTCAATTCCGTTAAATCATCACGTCGGGCTAAATAGCGATAAGTCGTCCAAGCTAGCGACCAGTTGCGACGCTGGAACTTAGCCATCGACCGATTGACAACCGACGACTCAGCCAGTACAACTTCTGAGCCTCGAGCTTGACTGACCCGCTCAACCACGCGCCTAACTTCATCGGGCTGTTGATAAGTGACAATGGTGTTGCCCTGGTGAACAATGCCAAGTTTTTGCTCGGCAATCTCGGTAATAGTATTACCGAGAATATGTACATGGTCGAGTCCAATGTCAGTTATAACGGCTAGCTTGTCGCTACGTTGACAAATATTGCTCGAATCGTGCCGCCCACCTAGCCCCGTCTCGACCACTGCATAGTCGACCCCTTCCCTGTCGAACACCCACAATGCAAACACCATCATCAGCTCGAAATACGTTGGGCGATTAGTTGCTCTAGCCGCTAGAGTTAAAAACTCCTCCATCAATTCAGCAAAGCGCCGAGCCGCCAGTGGTTGACCATTTAGCTGTACTCGTTCGGTGATATTATCGATATGAGGCGAGACCGTTAGTCCAACTTTAGATCCAGCCAGCTGTAGCAAAGCCGCCGTATAATAGCTGGTCGAAGTCTTGCCGCTTGTACCGGCCACGTGGATGACCCTCAGTCGGTCTTGCGGGTTGCCAGCCAACCTAGCTAGCTCTAGCGTACGATCAACAGTAATATCACGTCCAGCCAAACGGCCGGCTTCTTCTATATAGGGCTGTAAACGAAGCTCGATATCGCCCAAATCAAAATCGGTCATAACACTAGTATACCTGAGCATCATGACCGATTGACTTTAGTTTGACTGGCGAGCAAAAGCTAGCTGACGGCGAGTCATTAGCATTAGCGCGATAGTCACCGCGCTAAACACTGTGCCGGTGACGCACAGGTGCATCAGAGCAGCTGGATTGATTACCACCAAACTGATACCAGTAGCAACTGTGCCGACAAAAGCCCCAGCTTGGATGTTAAGTAGTTTTGAGTTGACCTTGATGAGCGCTAGAGCACCAAGTGTAACACTAGCTAGCCCAAGTAGTATGTGAAACATAAGTAATATCATACTGTCAGTATACTACCCTCATAATCGCAAGGCAAATATTATCTGTCTACTAGCTCGGCGATGGACACGCGTTGCTGCTCGGTGGTGTCGCGGTCACGAACAGTCACGGTGTCATCGTCTAGAGTGTCGAAGTCAATCACTACGCAGTGTGGCGTGCCAATCTCATCTTGACGGCGGTAGCGCTTGCCGATATTTCCGTTATCATCCCACATCACGGCGCCGTGCTTTTGCCTCAAGGCGTCATAGACTTGCCTGGCCTTAGCAACCAGCTCAGGCTTATTCTTAAGCAGTGGCGAGACAGCGTACTTGATTGGTGCTAGCTGCTCAGGAAACTTCATGACGACTCGCTTGTCACCGTTGACCTCGTCCTCGGTGTACGCCGCGTCAAGCACAGCCATCAGCAATCGCTCGACACCGAAACTCGGCTCGATAACGTGCGGGATAAACTTTTCATTGCTACCCTTGACTTGATATTCCATATTTTTACCGCTCTTGTTGTGGATATTTTGTAAGTCGAAGTCGGTACGGTAAGCAATCCCCATCAACTCCTCACGACCAATTGGATAGTCGTATTCGATATCGATGGTTTTTTGACTATAGTGTGCTCGGTCTTCTGCCGGCACATCAAGTTCATGAATCTTATCACTTGGCAGCCCAAGTGCCGCAAAATACTGATGAACATCAGCTAGCAAGCTATCGAAAGACTCCTGCCACTTATCGGGATGAACGAAATATTCAATCTCCATTTGTTCGAACTCACGACTACGAAACACAAAGTCGCGTGGCGATATCTCATTACGAAAAGCCTTACCGATCTGCGCAATGCCAAATGGTAGGTCGGGATAAAAATTATCAACGATATTTTTATAATTAGTGAATATACCCTGAGCGGTTTCGGGGCGCAGGTAACTAATCGTACCCTCATTGACTACCGGACCGACATTGGTCTTAAACATCATATTGAAGGTTTGCGATGCACTCAGTGGATTGCCATCTGGGCTCTTGATATCATGCTGCTTAATAGCAGCGTCCATTTCGGCCATAGCCATACCTTCGGTATCGATACCGTTATCCTTGAGTATGTGGTCAGTTCGGTAGCGTCGTTTATTGACGGTGTCTTCACATAGCGGGTCAACAAAAGTATCGACATGACCGCTAGCCTGCCAAACTTTTTGGTTCATCAATATAGCGGCATCGACGCCGTACATATCGTCACGTCCGTCGACAAACATTTGCCACCACAAGTTGGTGATATTACGCTTCAAAGCGACACCTAGTGGACCATAGTCCCAGGTACCACTCAAGCCCCCGTAAACGTCACTACCTGGATAGATAAAGCCACGGCGCTTAGCTAAACTAACTATTTCTTCCATTTTTACCTCTGACATATCACCACCTAGTGTAGCATATCTAATCAATCGCGGCGTGCTGACGGGCTAACATATAACAATCGGCTAAGATATCCTCTACGCCACCAATTTGTGCCACGGTTAGCAGTGGCTTGGCGGCAATTAATCGCAGGTATTTGATGTGATCAGCCGTGATTACACCCGTAGCGTGCCGTCGCAAGCCCTGCTCACTGACATCGTATTCATAGCGTTGATTAGGATCGAGCTTGTCGCCGTTGACATCCCTATCGAGACTGAGCTGGTGGCCAACCATCCTAGCATACTGCAAGTAAAACCACGCTTCTGTCAGCTGTAGCGACAAGTTAGCCTGGTTAAGTCCCTCGTAGACACTATTGATAATCGTAAACCACTGACTGTCATCGAGCGTATCACTAGCTCGCGAGATGAACTTAGTTGCTTCGTAGCCAAACCGCATCCTATCGTAGTCCTCGAGGATGTGTCGATAAAAAACCGTCAAGCGCGCTGAAGTCAAAATAGCCAAATCCCCCTTACCGCTAGTAACGGTAATGTCACTGACGGCGAATAGCTCGATACCGCCAGCTAGCTTGCTTTTTTCACGTCGCACCCCACGGGCCATTACTGACATCTGGCCATCGGGCGTCAGCAGCTTAAGTATCCGATCAGCTTCGCCGTAATTAGTCCGCCTGAGAACAATTGCCGCCGTCCGTCTTGTCGTCACATCAAAGCCTTCTTAACGGCGGCCACTAAGTCGTGCTGGTTGATAGTTGTCTTATCAAGCACCGCCACTACTCCATAAGGTGCCAGGTCAGATAACTTTAGCGGCACAGCTGAGCAAATAATTACTGGTAGCTGCATCAAGTCAGCGTGTGACTGTAACTCGTGTAGCAAGGTCAAGCCGCTTGGCCCTGGCATCATCATATCGACGACCAAGACTTGCGGGCTATCGCTGTCTATCAAATCCATCGCCGCTAAAGCATTGCTAGCCTGACTGACTCGAAAACCAGCTTGGCTTAGTTGACGATCGAAGTGTTCCAGCTGCCACGGGTCATCGTCAATCAACAATACGTGAATCATAGCAGCCTCAACTGAGCCGATTGATCGAGCTCAACATAAAACGAAGCTCCGTCATGATGGCTGATCACGCCAATATTACCATTCATAGCTGAAGCAAACTGTCGAGCTAAATATACACCCAATCCACTGCTGGCCGGTCGCCACGCAACTGGCGCTGGTCCGGTTTGCAAGCGGCGCCGGATATCGCTCGGTAAACCAGGCCCGTAATCGCGTACCTGCAGCCGAACCCGACGGCCGCTATCTATGCTGGTCGCCGATAGCTTTACCGCCATGTCCGACTGAGCATAATTGAGAGCATTATCGGCAAAATTTAATAGTATGCGCCGCAATAAGTCACGGTGCGCCACAATTAGTGGCGCTGACCGCCGCTCGATTACCTCGATTTGTTGACCTCGGGCTTGGTACAGTGGTCGAATCTCCTCAACCACCTCTTCACAAATCGATAATGAATTGACTGGCTCGAGGTCGAATAAGCTGTCCTCTAAGCGCTGCACCTTGGTCAAATCGGTCGTTAATCGCAAAGCTCGTTCACTAGTTAGATTTATCCTATCGAGCAACCTGATAAGCTCAGTCTCGCTATAATCGTCGCTACCCGCCGTCTGTGATAGTTGTCGAATCAAAGCCAGTGGGCTCTTTAGCTCATGCGCTGCCACCGAAAATAATGGTATGTCCCCACCCGCCATAGCGTCTTGTCGGCCCTCACTCATAGATAAGTCTATTGTAACACGCACTCGATGCCGAGCCGTCGTCAACCTATCGTTTATCAGCGACTTATTGTTGAAACTCGATGGTTTTAACTAGCTTGTCAAAATCAGCCTTAAACGTTTCAGCATCAGTTCGAACCGTCAGCACCTTATCGCGAATCTTAAACAAAACCACTGCGCCGCGAATATCCTTGGTTAAATTACCATCTAATCGTGTGCCATTGACACCGCCGACGGTAACCGCACTAGACTTGAGCTCGCCATTACTAACTAGACTCTTATACTTATCAACTGCGCTCTCGTAACTCCGATCCTCAATCGTCACACGCAAAGCATAGCGCTCGCTAGCCTTGACTGGCGGTACCAAAACGGGGTTGAGGTAGGCTTCGTAGCTACCACCTTTACTGGCGTCTTTACTGACATAGACGCTCCAGGTCTTTGGGTAGTCAAAAGTCACCCGACCATAGTCGTCCGGACCAACAAACTGTCGATTTGGCTCCTTCTCACGCTCGAGAAATTTTGCTTCATCAACTTCGGCCTGCTCTTTGGCAGCCTCGGCTCGGGCGATCGCAATCTTACCGTCAACATCAGTCTTCGCTTCGTAGTAATTAACGTAGGCCCAAATAGCTACCCCGCCTATCGCCACTAGTAAAACAGCTAGCACCGTTATCACTATAGTTGTACCAGTCAAGGCACCCTTTTCAACAGATAGTCTTGTCTTCATGCTGGTCATTATACTTGTGCTTCTTGAGGCTGTAAAGCTTCGAGCCGATACAGTCGGTAAGCCCCCTGTTGACGTAATACAGTCTGGTTTGGCAGCGTGAAGCCATAGCTCATTACATAAACGTCAGTGCCGAGTCGAGCAACCTGACGAGTCAACCAATTTTCAATTTTTCTAATGTGATAGCCCTCGCCAAACACGTAGACTATGGTTACACCGCGCGGTAAATCTGTCCGGTAGTAGTTTGACCAGTGAACAGTCACAAGCTTTTGTCGCCGACTCAATAGGCGTGATAACAGCACCAATAGCGGAT
>CAZNOD010000019.1:0-4917 GCA_964574585.1 uncultured Candidatus Saccharibacteria bacterium
CTGAGCCAATATCAACCACTGGTGATGAGCTAACTCTCAACTACAACCCATACCCAACTAGTATGCGCCAACACGTTATTTCACCAAGCGGTCAAACTCCTCGACCAACCACCGCACCAGCACCGACTCCGTCAGTCACACCCGCTCCGGCTACCAAGCCAGTCGACCAATCCGACACCACCCAGTCTACCACTACTAACACTAGCGCCGACAGCGTGTCACCTGATATAATAAACCTCGCAAGTAATACTGATTTAACGATCGATACGATTGCCCGTGAAGCCGAGCGTATCAACAAGAAGAAATCACAGCCTGTTCCAGATGAAGTTGTAATTTCTCTGCGCTAAGTCAAACCAAAAAGGAGTGGGATGCCGCCAAACAATCAGCCAGCTGTCACGCCTCAAGACACACCACCAGCTGGACCGCAACCAATCGCCCCAGCCGCGCAGGCTATGCAGCAAGCATCGGCCAGTCAGTCAAGCGGCGCACCGGCTCAAGCCGTCCCGCAAATGCAACCTCAACTCGACCCTAAACCTACCGACAACACCACCAAAAGTGAGGCTAACAACCAGACGACTACCCAGCGTAGTTTACTTTTCTCAGAATTACGCGACAGCATGATAGTCATGACCGACGGTAGCTTCCGGGCAGTTATCGGCTGCGAGTCAATCAACTTTGACCTGATGAGCAACCGCGAACGCGAAGGTATTGAATATAGCTATCAGAACTTCCTCAATTCACTGACTTTTCCGATCCAAATATTTATCCGCTCCAAACGCGTCGATATCGCCCCTTATATTGATCGGCTCGACAATATTCGTCGCGGTCAAGACAATATGCTACTCAACGTTCTGATGGATGATTATATAAACTTCGTCGACATGCTAGCTGCCAACGCCAACATTATGGATAAAGGATTTTATATAGTCGTGCCATATTTCCCAGAGGGTGACGCCGCCAAGCTAGTCGAGCAAGGTAAGGGATTTTTCTCGCGTATTCTAGGTGGCAACAAGCCAATCGTTACCAAAATTGATCAGCAGTCTTATGAAAAAGCGGTTGATGAAATCAGAAACCGTGTCGACTCAGTCATTAGCGGCCTGTATCAAATTGGTATTCGTTGCGCCCAACTTAACACTCGTGAACTCGGTGAGCTCTACTATAATGTCTACAATCCAGATACAGCCGTCAATCAACCAATGCCCAACTTCAGCAACAACACCACTACTTTTGTCCGCAAAGGTGATGGTCATGCGCCACGAGTCGGCTCACAAGCGGGGGAGGGTTAGGCAATGGCTAAGCGAAAAGATCCAGTTGATATAGCCGCCGAGCAGAAGGCCCGCGAACAAGCCGAGGTCGAAGAAGCTTTTCTGCGTGGTATGAATACGTTGCGCGACCTTATTGCGCCAAGTAGTCTCGAGATTCACAGTGGACACTTCCGACTCGGCAACAAATATGGCCGTACTTTGTACGTTTACGGTTACCCGCGCGAGATCTACACCGGCTGGTTATCGCCACTTATTAATATCGATGAGGTGCTCGATATCAGTATGTTTGTCTACCCAGTTGAAAGCCAAGTCGTTCTCGACAACTTGCGCAAAAAAGTTACCCAACTCGAAGCCACTATGGCCATCAACGCTGAAAAAGGTCGAACTCGCGACCCCGGACTCGAAGCAGCCCTAAATGACGCCGAAGAGCTACGTAACCAACTACAGGTTGGCGCCGAACGCTTCTTCCGCTTCGGGCTATACATTACTCTCTACGCCGACAGTATGGATGAACTCAACTTTGTCCAACGTAAGGTTGAGACTATGTTCGGCCAACAGCTAGTCTTTTCCAAGATAGCTAGCTCTCAGCAAGAGCAGGGTATGAACAGTACCTTCCCACAATTGACCGATCAGCTCCAAATCCGTCGTAATATGAACACTGGCGCCATCTCAACTAGCTTTCCGTTCACTAGTGCCGATCTGACCGACAACAAAGGTATTCTCTACGGCATAAACATGCATAATAACGGTCTGGTTATTTTTGACCGTTTCACTCTCGAAAATGCCAACCTCGTCGTCTTCGCCAAGTCTGGTGCCGGTAAGTCGTTTACCGTCAAACTCGAAGCCTTACGCAGTATGATGGTCGGTGCCGATGTCTTGATAATCGATCCCGAAAACGAATACCAGAAACTATCCGACGCTGTCGGTGGTAGCTATATCCGCCTCAGCCTAAACAGCGATACGCGCGTTAATCCATTTGATCTCCCACGCGTCATTGACACCGATGAAGCCGATGATGCCTTGCGCGCCAATCTCGTCACCCTGCACGGCTTGTTGCGACTAATGCTTGGTGGCAACCAAATGTCAGCTAGTGGCCAAATGATGGCCGGGCTGCTACCAGCCGAAGAGGCCGACCTCGACCAGGCTCTTATCGACACCTACGCTCGCGCTGGTATCACTAGCGACCCGCTGACCCACAATTCGACTCCACCAACCATTCACGACCTTTATGACACCTTGTTACACATGGGTGGCACTGGTCCGTCACTGGCTCAGCGTTTACGAAAATACACGACTGGTACTTTCGCTGGTATTTTCTCTCAGCAGTCCAACATCGATATCAACAACAACATGGTGGTCTTTAACATACGCGACCTCGAGGAAGAGCTTCGACCGGTTGCTATGTATATCGTACTTGGCCACATCTGGAATATCACCCGTACCCAGCAAAAGAAGCGCATGCTTGTTGTCGACGAGGCTTGGCAACTGATGAAGTACGACGACTCAGCTAGCTTCCTATCATCGATCGCCAAGCGAGCTCGCAAATACGGCCTCGGACTGACGACTATTACTCAGGACGTCGAAGATTTCATGGGTAGCAAAATGGGTCGAGCTATCGTGGCCAACTCCAGTATGCAGCTCCTGCTCAAGCAGTCGACCAGTGCTGTCGATGTCTTGAGCGACGTCTTTAAATTGACCGACGAGGAGAAAAAGCGCCTAGCCAACTTCCCAGTAGGCCAGGGCTTGTTCTTTGCTGGTCAAAACCACGTCCACATCCAAATCATTGCCTCTGATACCGAAACCGATCTTATAACCACCAACCCGCAAATATCAAACCCAATCGACCAAGACCAACCACCAGCTCCTACGTCGACAATGTAGTAGAATACAACTATGGCAGACCGAAGATTTTCATCCGAGAGTGATCAGACCGAAGGTACCGACCAGGATGTCAACAATCCAGCCAATCGAGCCAGCTCGTCTCGCGAAATGGATCAACTAGAGCGTGTCGGCCAATCCAGCCAATCGGTCAGTGATGGCAGGGAAGTCAACGACCGTGAATCTACCCCAGATACAAACTGGCAATACAACCCAGGCACCAATAAAAGCACCGCCACTAAGTCATGGTCTAGTCGCTTTTCGTTCTTACGTCGTCGCAAGGGTATAGTCGGTATCATCGCTTCGATACTCGCTATGGTGACAGGTTTTGCATTTTTTACACCAACCCTGGCACCGTTTGCTGCCCTCAATGCTGTCTACGGCGATCTCAACGATCAGTTAGCTGCCACCGAAATCCGTAGCAACCACATCTTCCGTCAAAAAATCGCTGGCGCCCAGGCCGCTAGTCAAACGGTTCGTGGCTGTGCTACTTTGTCTATCAAATGTAAGTTCCGCACTCTTAGTACCTCTGAGATTAAACGATTGCAACGAGCCGGTATTGAGGTTAAATACCGTGAAGCTAAGTTCGGTCGCAACATACCAAGTGAATTTAAATTCAACGACAAAACCTTTACACCCGAACAGTGGCGTCGCGAACTCCAGACCAACCAACGCGCCCGCAACGCTCAGTTACGCGCCAACAATATGAAGTTTATTGGCTTTTCCGATCGGTCTTTCGTCAGTAAAGTATTGAATCGGTTTGGCCTAAGCAAGAAACCGGTTGGATTAAAGGGTAGCGCTAGCGATCGACTAAACCAAATATTGACTGCTGCTGGCCAAGCTGACTTCAAGGATGTCAGATTTGTTTCTATCAATGGCGACGATAAAGAGCCCTACCGCCTAGAAGGGGCCGATGGTAAAGTAATCGACGAAGGGCCTTATGGAGATAAGGATGTGAAGCGTATCAAAGATGATATAGAGCGCTGGACCGACAAAGAAACTCCCCGTACAGTTACGCCCCGCGCCAAGGTCGCCGTCGGCACGCTTAGTGCCTTTGGCTTCGCTGACCTAGCCTGTACGCTGCGTAACATGATTGGTACTGCAGCCATAACAGGCAAGGTTATGATTGCTGCCGATACCGCTGGCTTTTCTTGGGATACCATCTCTCAGATCCACCGCATCCAAGCTGGCGATGGCACACCAGAAGATTTTGAAGCACTTGGTAAGTTCTTCCAAGACCCCGACAATCGTCAGCGTATCGCCGACCTAGCGGCTACCTTTAGCGCGAACACCTCCGAAGATCGCACCCAAGCCATGAAAGACGGGGAGATCACCGAGCTCGACGCTATCATGAAAGACAACCCAAACTACCAGCGCCGCGCGCTCGACTCTGAGCTAATGCTAATGTCGATCAACGGCGGTGTAGCACCCAACACTAGAACCGCTAGTATATTCTCACTCGGTGGTGGTGGTTACAAGATGCTGTCTTGGATCGACAACTTCAGCCAGGTTAGTCTTGCACTTAGCAAGGTCGGTGGAGTCGACGGCTGTAAGGTCGTTCAACACCCACTAACTCGTGGTGTTGGCATCCTCGCCACAGTCGTCATGGCCTTTACTAGTTTCGGTACCATCACAGCTGGTCAGCTGGCCTTAGCTGGCAGTATGATTGCCGGTATATACACCTTTAGCGTTATACTTGATTCGCTAGTAAATGGATCAGTCCTCAGTGTCCTAGGTGACATGAACGAAACCGTGGCACGAGGTGACGCCTTTT